>CATLHF010000011.1 GCA_949948835.1 uncultured Clostridia bacterium
CTTTTCATCTATCTTCCAATAAGTCTTTTTCTTACTATCTCCATTGTAATCTATGTATCCTTTTTTTCTATATATTTCAGTAACACCTCCAAAGTATCTTCTTTCCATATTTATATTTAGCTCTTTTTCTTCCTTGTCTATTTTTACGGTATATTTTTTTCTATTTTTGATTTTTTCAAATATTTCATATGGTATTGGTAATATTCTTGCTCTAATATCATTTTTACTTACTAGTCGTAATAACATATCTTGTTTTGCATTACTGTTTTTGTTTTCTTTGGAAGTAATAGATGATTTTACTTTTTCTTTTGAAATTACAGGATTCCAATCAAAAATTATATCTTTTTCAGGATGTTCGATATAGTATTTTAATATATCTTTTCCACTGATTAATATTATCTTTCTATATTGATCATTTTCAGCCTCTTCAAATCCTGATTTTGAAAAATCACTTGTTGTAATAAATATTCTTTTTTCGTGGGCAAGTGTTCCTTTGAACTCTCTAATTTCTTTTACAGGTACAGTTCCTTTATATCTCTTTGCTTGAACAATATATTTTTCTGCATTTACATCTAAATCTAGAATAGCACTTTTATAACAAACTAAATCAATTCCGTTGTCTGCACTTCTTTTAGTAACAGTTATATCTGTAAATCCTAGATCTTCTAAAAATTTTTTTAAAAATTCTTCAAATTCGTAACCTGTATCAAAACAACAATAAAAATCATTTACCATTTTTTCATTTATTTCTATATTCATTGTTCAAAATATCTCCTTTTGGATAAATCTAAATATTCTTTTGAATTATCTATTCCTATATAGGCTCTGTTTAATCTATTTGCAGAAATACCTGTTGTACTACTTCCACAAAACGGATCCAAAATTATATCATTTTCCTTAGTAGATGCTAATATTATTTTATCTAATATTTCTAATGGTTTTTGTGTCGGATGTTTACCACATTTCTTTTCAGATGGTTTTGTTAAACTTGTTGTCCAGACATCTTTCATTTGCTTCCCATGATTCATCTCTTTCATTAATTCATAATTAAATTTGTATTTACATCTTTTAATGTCCTTTCTTGCCCATAAAATTGTCTCTGTTGAATGCGTGAATGTTTTACAAGCTAAGTTTGGCGGTGGATTTGTTTTTTGCCATGTTATATTGTTCATTATTTTAAATCCCTCTTCCTCTAATGCTACTCCTATAGAATATATATTGTGAAGTGTTCCACTTATCCATATAGTTCCATCATCTTTTAAGATTCTATAACATTCTTTTATCCATTTTTTATTAAATTTATGTTTATATTTTAATGATTCATACTTATCCCATTTTCCTTTATTTACTGTTACCATTTTTCCACCGACTACATGTTATACCATTGTTTGATAAAAAATATGGTGGATCTGCTACTATAGTGTTTATGGTTTTATCCTCAAATTTTTTTAAAACTCGGAATGTATCACCCTTTATTAATTTAAATTTTTCATCATCAAAATAATATTTCCCTGTATACATTCTGTTTTTCACGACCTTTATCTATTATAGTTAGTTACCACTATCTCTGATATTTCTCCCCTTTTTTCTGAATTTGCATTTATCATCCTACTTGCATATATTTCATCTATATTAAATCCTTGGTATATATTTTCAAAAAATGTATCTTCTTTATCGGTGTTTTTAGGATTTGAATTACTTAACATTAATTTTGCATTTTGTTCATCTAACTTTTTGTAGAATACTGCTAATTCTTTTTGATTATTATCATTAAAATTCTCTTTTGTGTATGATGTAAATGCTGATGTTTGGCTTAATGGTCTATATGGTGGGTCAAAATATACAAAAGTATTTTTGGTTACATATTTCATACTTTTGGTATAGTCTCCATATTGAAATTCCACATTTTGTATTAATCTTGATAAATTCCTCAGATTGTTTTCATCACATATCATAGGATTTTTATAACTTCCTATTGGAACATTAAATTTTCCTTCTTTATTGACTCTATATAATCCATTAAAACACGTTCGATTTAAGTATATAAATTGCACTGCCCTTTGAATATTCTGTTCATTTTCTATTAATGTGTAATTATTATATTCTTCTCGTTTATGATAAAAATAATTTTTTCTTTCTTCTTGTTCTAATCCCAAATATTCTAATTCAATTTGTTTTAAATTTGTTATCAATTCTTCTACATTATTTTTTATAATATTATATGAATTAATTAGATCTATATTAATGTCAAACGCATATGCTTGCTGTACATCATATTTTTGTAGTATATCTATTAAAACTGCCCCTCCACCAATAAATGGTTCTATATATCTTTCTATTGTTCCATTTTTTAATTCATATGGATAAAAATTGTTTAGTTGTGATATTAAATTTCCTTTTCCTCCAGCCCACTTCACAAATGGTCGTATTTTCTCTGACATTTTACTACCTCTTTAGCTCATTTTTTCTAATTTTATATTTCAATACTTGCTATTTTAATTTATTATATTTTGTGCTTACTCCTTTTGCTTTTTCTATTGGATATTTTTGCTTTGTTTTTTCTAGTTTCTTTAATATGATTTCTTCTGGATTAAGTCCTAATTTCATCGCCATTTGTATACAATAGGTAAATACATCTGCTAATTCTTCACATACATCTTCTTTATTGTAGTTTTCACTATCCCATTGAAAACATTCCAACAATTCTGCAGCTTCTATTGATATGGATTTAGCAAGATTCTCTGGTGTGTGAAACTTACCCCAATCTCTTTCTTCATTAAATCGTTTGATTGCTTGAATTACCTTATCCATACTCTTCTCCATTTCTCTTCTATCTTAACTCTTTCCATGCTTCTTCTTTAAACCCTATTAATATTACTTTATCCGATACAAACACTGGTCTTTTTATTAGCATTCCATCACTTGCTAGTAACTCTATTTTTTCCTCATCTGTCATGCTTGCTAGTTTATCTTTTAAATTTAACTCCTTATACTTTAGCCCGCTAGTATTAAACCATTTCTTGATATCTTGTCTACTTTGTTTGATCCATTCTGTCAATTCTTCTACTGCTGGTGTTTGTGTTACAATGTTTCTATCTACAAATTCAATATCATTTTCCTCCAACCATTTCTTTGCTTTTTTACAAGTTGAACATTTTGGATATTCGATAAACATATTTTTCATTATACTTATTTCCTCTTTTCTAATCTAATATCTCTTAAACACAAGCTCATTCATTTCGATTTGGTAGTTGGTAGTTCCTTCTTGTGTTAGGTTTCCTTTTGGAATTTCTAGTGTTACTCTTGTTTTGTAGTTTTTGTCTGATTTTAGTTCGATGGATAGGTCGAAGGATACTTTGCAGTTTAGTTCTTCGTCTGTAATTCCTGCTTTTTTAAGTAGTGTTCCATCGTGTCTTATTTCTTCGTCTTCGTTTGATGTGTATTGTCCTAGGTTTTGGTTTACGATTCTTAGGAAGACAAGTCCTCCTTGGTTTGAGATTTGTAGGTTTCTTATGTCGGTTTTTTCTTCGTTTCCAATATATTCTAGTGTGTCTGTTATTTGATATTGTTCTTCGTTATGATATACACCATTTTCTACACTTTGTGGATTATATAAGACGATTTCTCCTTTTTTAGGTGCTTTGTCTATTTCAAAATCACTGAAGATGATTTTATCGATGATTTCTCGTGTTCCATCGTTTTTGTTTTTTTGAATGTCGATATAGATATCATTATTTTGGACTAAATTTAAGTCCCATTTACTTTGTGCATTTTCTTTTTGTGTTCCTGAGGCATTACTAATAACCATAATTTTGGATACTTGAAATGGAATGCTAGATTCCCCTTCTACACTGTATTTTACAATAATACTAATAACCGCAATAGTAATGATTGCGATAATAACGATAACAATGTTTTTTCTTAAAAATTTTGATCGTTCCATTTCGTTCTCCTTTTTTAATATTGTGGCGGAGAGAGTGGGATTTGAACCCACGGTAGGGTATCACCCTACATATGTTTTCGAGACATACACCTTAAACCACTCAGACATCTCTCCATATCTATATAAACACGCTCTATCTTGCATAGTAGAGCTATTTTCTTACTACTTTTTCTTACTTTTTCGTAGTTCTTTAAAGAATTGTTTTAATAAGGCTTCGCAGTCTTGTTGTAAGATTCCAGTTTCGATTTCTACTCTATGATTGAATGTATAGTCTTCTAATAGATTAAATACCGAACCACATGCTCCTGTTTTTTCGTCCATTGTGCCTATGTACACCTTCTTTATTCTTGCATTGATTAAGGCCCCTGCACACATAGAACATGGCTCTAATGTTACATACATTTCGCAATCAGTCAATCTCCAGCTTTCTAGCTTTTTGCTTGCTTTGCTGATGGCTAATATTTCTGCATGTTTTGTGGTATCTTTTTTTCCTTCTTTTACATTATGCGCTCTTGCAATTACTTTTCCATCTTTTACAATAACGGCCCCTACTGGTACTTCTAATTCTTCATATGCTTTTAATGCTTCTTTTAATGCTTCTTTCATAAATTTTTCTTGTATATTCATCTACTTTTCACTCTTCACTTTACTCTCTTCACTCTCGCCGTAAGGCAAGTTTGGTGTGCCTAGACGGACTCGAACCGCCATCGGTCGCTTAGGAGGCGACTGCTCTATCCTGTTGAGCTATAAGCACATTTCTTGTTTAGTATATACTATTTTTTTATTTATTTCAATGAATAAACTAGAATTTTTGAAAAATAGCTTGTATAATAATGGATATAGTAAGGAGAGAATTTTATGCAAAAAATATTAAGTCATTTAAGAAAAGCAATTGAAGATTATCATATGATTGAAGAAGGAGATAAAATAGCAGTTGGTTTATCTGGTGGAAAAGATTCGATTACTCTACTTTCTGCATTAAAAGCATTACAACGTTTTTATCCAAAAAAGTTTGACTTGATTGCTATTAGTGTAGACCCAGGATTTGAATTTTTTAATCGTGAATTTCTAAAAGAAGTTTGTGATAAGCTTGAGGTTCCTCTTTTTTGTGAAGAAAGCCATATCAAAGAGATTGTATTTGATATTCGAAAAGAAAAAAATCCTTGTTCCTTATGTGCAAATCTTCGCCGTGGTATTTTAAATACAACTGCTATTCGCGAGGGATGTAATAAAATTGCACTTGGTCATAATGAAGATGATGTATTAGAAACATTTTTATTAAACTTATTTTATACAGGAAGTATTTCTACATTTGCACCAGTTAGCTATATGGACCGTTCCCAGATGACACTCATTCGTCCACTAATTTATACACCTGAAAAAGAAATTAGAAGATTTGTAAAGAAAAATAATATTACTGTTATGCCAAAGGCTTGTCCTATGGATGGCGTTTCTAAACGAGAAGATATGAAAAAAATGATACAAGATTTACAAATTGATATTCCTCATGTTCGTGCTAATTTGTATGGAGCAATTGAAAGAAGCAATATAAAAGGATGGAAAGCAGACAAATAATCGTCTGCTTTTTGACTCTTTTATGTAAATATGTTATATAATAGTTGTAAACAAATTAATCATCGGCAATATGCCAAAGGAGGAGCAATATGAGTACACTTTACACACACATCTCTCAAATTGGACAAAAAGAGATATTTGTTCTTAACCGGAATTACACTAAAGGACAGTTAAGAGAAAAGCTTAGCGTCCCTGAGGGGCCGGGAGAAGAAGCTGTTAACAGAGCCTTAACTAAAGGTATTACACTATCAGAACCTTTAACGATTAAGTTTAAGGATGAAGGCACTATAACTACTCAGCAGTGCGGACGTACATGGTACCTTTACAATCGAGACAGGGCTATTATCAAACCTGATGGTGGCTTTCAGATTATAAGGTATTTTAACCTCTTCGAAAGAGTATACTATCCGATTGAGGCTAAAATCAGCGAACTAATTGTTAAGCCCTGCCGTGACCGTTACCGGGAATGGAGAAGAAAGAGAGAAAGACCTATCGGCTAACGCCGTTAGTGTAAGCAAAAGCAGATGAAGAGGACATTCTGTCTACTTCGTCTGCTTTTGTTTTGTTTTAAAATTCATATCGTGTTTGTTCATTTCTATCTATTAAGTTATGTGCTTGTATCATTTCTTCTGGTGTATTGATATAAATAATTTTATATTTTCCTGATGTAGTTTTATTTACATAGTCATGTTTTACTTCTAAAACATGTATTAATCCCCAATATAACCATTTACCATTTTTATTTTCTACTAAGAAATTCCTTACTGGTGGCATATGATAGTTTCTAATATTAGGTTTATTTTTAAATTCAAATATTCTATCTTTAAAATCTTCTGCTTTATAAGGATTTATTTTATGTTCTTCATAGTTTAGTTCTTCTGGAAATCCTTGTTCTTTCGTTATTTGAAGTGTATCATTTAATTCAATCATTGATCCCATATTGCATCTCCTATTTTACAACATCTAATACTGCTTGTTTTAGGATTTCTAATTCTTGTTCTGCTTCATTTGCAGAGTTTGCTTTTATTCCCATATAGAATTTGATTTTTGGTTCTGTTCCAGATGGACGTGCACAACACCATGCATCATTTTCTAATTCATAATATAGTACATTTGAGGTTGGTAAGTCTATTTTTGCTGTTTCGTTTGTTTGTAAATTAATACATTGGCTTGTTTTATAGTCTTTTGCTTTTAATACTTTGTATGTTCCAAATGTTTTTGGTGCATTTTGTCTTAGGTTTTCCATAATTTGTTTTATTTTTTCTGCTCCATCTGCACCTTCCATTGTTAGTGAAACAAGACCTTCTTTATAATAACCATATTTTTTGTACATGTTTTCCATTTGGTCTATTAATGTTAATCCTTTTGATTTATAATATGCTGCTGCTTCACAAAGCATCATAACTGCTGCAATTCCGTCTTTGTCTCTTGCATGAGTTCCCGCTAAGCAACCATAGCTTTCTTCAAATCCAAATAGATACTCTCTATTTCCTTTTGCTTCAAATTCTCTTATTTTTTCTCCAATAAATTTGAATCCAGTTAATACTTCCATTAATTCAATGTTGTATTCTTTTGCAATGGCATCTGCTAAATTAGTTGATACAATTGTTTTTACTAATACTCCATTTTCTGGTATTGCATTTTGTTCTCTTTTTTGGCTTAATAGATACTCTGCAATTAGCATTCCAGACATATTTCCAGTAAATGCTTTATATTCTCCTGTAGCACTATCTTTTGCATATACACCAAGTCGATCGGCATCTGGATCAGTTGCAAGCACAATATCTGCATCTACTTTTTTTGCAAGTTCTAATGCTAGTTTAAATGCTTTTGCATCTTCTGGGTTCGGATAATCTACGGTTGGAAAATCTCCATTTGGTGCTTCTTGTTCTGGTACAACATATAGATTTTCAAATCCAAGTTCTGTTAAGATTCTTTTTACTGGTGTTGCGCCTGTTCCATGTAATGGTGTGTATACAATTTTTAAATCTTTTTGTACTTGTTTGATAATATCTTTATGAATGACTAATTTATTTAGTTCTTCCATATAACGATTATCGATTTCTTCTAATATACTGTTGTATAAACCTTGTTTTACTGCCTCTTCTTTATCCATTGTTTTAATACTTGCATAATCGGTAACCATATTAACTTCGTTTATGATTTCTTTATCGGTTGGTGCTACAATTTGTGCTCCATCCTCCCAATATACTTTATAACCATTATATTTTGGTGGATTGTGGCTTGCTGTAATCATAATTCCTGCTGTACATTTTAATTCTCTAGTTGCAAAAGATAATTCTGGTACTGGTCTTAATTCACGAAATACATAGGTTTTAATTCCATTCGCATTTAGGATTAATGCAGTTTGTTCACTAAATTCTTTTGACATATGTCTCGAGTCATAGCTAATTGCAACTCCTTTTTCTTGTACACCTTTTTTAATAATGTAGTTTGCAAGTCCTTGTGTTGCTTTTCCTACAGTATATTTATTCATTCGATTAGTTCCAATTCCAATAACTCCTCTTAGTCCACCTGTTCCAAATTCTAGGTCCTTATAGAATCTATCTTTTATTTCTTCTTCATTTCCTTCTATTTCTAATAATTCCTTTTTGGTTTCTTCATCAAAATTTGGATTATGACACCATTCATTATATTTTTCCTTATAATCCATTTGGTTTCCTCCCTTGTATTTTATATTGATAAGCGGACGAGCAATACTCGCCCCTTACTAGCGATATTGTATAATAGAAAAGACCGAATGTCAAAGATTATTTAACATTTGGTCTTTTTTTATTTTATTTATTGTTTTTTATATAATCCATATATAGTTTGCTTGCTGTTTCTGGGCTATCCACGCCTTCTGCGTTTTTAACTGGTGCGAATTCTTCTTCTCTTTTTACTCTCATTATCGCCATATTGTCTAGTCTTTCGAATGCATCAAATATGAATGCTTCAAATTTATAGGCATTTGGCACTTCTGGAACAACAATAACTCCATTTTTATCAATGTATTTTGCTTTTTTAAAAGCACTGTGATATGGTAATTTATTTTTTGCAATTTCTTGAATGGCTTTAATGTTAAACAAATTGCATAAAATGTGAGATTCTCCATATAGAAGTTCTCCTGCTTCATCAACAGCTTCTGCCATTTCATCTGTAATTTCAGTATATTCGATTACACTTGGTCTATCATCTTTTTTGCAAAATACGCCAACTCGTTCTTTTGGATTACTTTTCACAACAGATTTTCCTGCAGCTAGGCACTTATTTTTTGTTGCAAGCCCTGTTAGAATTGGATCTACCATTTTTGCTAGTACATTATCTACTCCAGCAATAAATACCCACTCAATTCCTCTTTTTTTCATATCTGCAATCACACCATCTTTTCGCATAGCTTCAAAGATTCCACCATGTCCATCTGCTGCAAGTTTTATCATTCCTGTTTCATCTACCAAAATCTTTCCTTTTGTATCTACCATTGGTAATTCATTTTGAATAAAGAATTTGACATTTTCTTCTCCCATTCCAAAGTAGTTATGTCTTGCAAAAAAGTCAGTTGTTTTATAGTTGTTTTCTCTACTTGTCATGATATACCAAGGAATAACAGCACCATATTTTTTTCTTGCTTTTAAAATAGTACCAGCTAATAATGTAAATAATGGAACCTTTTCTTCTCCTACTTCTAATTCAAAAGTTCCTTTTGGTCCATTATGTCCGTAATCTTGTTCCTTGTCCACCTGCCATTGTTACAACTGCATATTTTTCTTCTTTGATTTGGCTTATTCCACAATCCTCATATTCTTTTCTTTCTTGTTTTTCTAGTTTTTCTTTATCAATATAAGCTAATGGCTGAATTTTACAATCTTTAAAATCTTTTTTCTTTTGAGTTTGTTTGTATAGTTCCTCTATTTGTTCAAAATCAATATTCAAAATTTGGTCTAATAATTCTTCTTTCTTTTGTTCAATCATCTTATCATACCAAATTAGCAAATGCTCTTGTTTGTATTGTTTTAATATTTCTTCTACTTTCTCATATTTCTTATTCATATAAGCATACTTCCTTTTTACATGTTTTGATTGCCTTTATATATTATAACATATTATTCAATTCGTCAACCCATGATAAAAACCTATGCTTATAAAACTATCTTATGCATCTTTTTTATCTTCTTTTATAAATACTTCTTCTATTTTTCGAATTCCAGATGTATTTAAAATATAGTCATGTAAACTAGTAATCTCAGTTACATTTTCAAATTTAGTAACATCATAAAAATTAATAACGGTTACTAAATTTTGCATACTAGTATCTTTTATTACTTTTTCTATATTTTGATTTACCATTGTTATAAATTCTTTATCACCATTAATTAAAATTGTTACATTTTGTGCTTGTCCATTGGTTTGTTCTATTATTTGTTTTATTTTGCTATATTTTATAGGATTGGTTTTATTCCAACTGATGTTTAAAATTTTATTTTGTAATACTTCATTTAAATTCATTCTTGATAATACTTCTTCTACATTTACTTTCATATCTTTTTGTAAAATTGTTATTAGTTCATCTTTTGCTTCTATTTCCTTACGGATATATGGTAGTATCATTGTGGTAAAATGCATTTCATTTACATAGAACCCACATACTTTTTTCATCTGATTTTCTTGGTCTTTCATCAAACTTTCCCTACCTTTTTCATATGTTTTTTGATACTGGTAAATTTTACCATTGTTACAAAAATATGTCAATTATATTTCATAATAAATACAAAGAACTTTTCTCTGTTTTTCGACATTTTTATATTTACATTTTTCATATTTATGTATAATTTCTTTATTTTGGTTAATACTTTTTTTAAAGAGAATTTTTAACAAATTAACTTAAATTTTTAAAAAAAGGAGATTTTATTATGAAGCCTGTACCATATAATATATGTAAAAGAAATGTTAAATATGCCATTTTATTACTTATTTTATTATTTTTATATGTGTTTGTTAGTGCTTTTTCGTATGTAAATGCAGTATCAAAAGATATTTCTGAAAGTGTTTTTCGTTTGCATGTTATTGCCAATAGTGATGAAAAAGAAGATCAAGAACTAAAATTGAAGGTTCGTGATGCTGTACTTTTGTTTATGAATGACATTGCAAAAGATGCTACTAATAAAGAAGAAGCCATCCAAATAGCAAATGCACATATGGATGAATTTAAGCAAATTGCATTAGACACCATCCATGAAAATGGATATGATTACTCTGTTACAATTAAAATTGGTAATTTTTCGTTTCCAACCAAAACTTATGGAGATATTAGTTTACCTAGTGGCTATTATGATGCTTTACGAATTGAAATTGGAGAGGCCAAAGGAAAAAACTGGTGGTGTGTCATGTTTCCTCCTTTATGTTTTGTAGATGTAAGTTCTGGAATTGTTCCTGAAGAATCCAAAGAAACCATAAAAAATGACTTAGGGCAAGAAGAATTTACCTTAATTTCTAACCAAGACGATTCTGGGATTCATTTTAAATTTAAGTTAATTGAGTTATTCCAAAATGTAAAGATTACAACAGCCAAAAATTAATCTTGTATTTTAGCGGACTTTAAAGTCCGCCCTTTTTTATAAAAAATAGTTGTAAATCCTAGTTGTTTATGATATATTTTTATTGACTTATAAATAAAATGCATTATTTTGTAATGCATTATTGGAGGAATTATTTTGGAAAAACTAGTGATTACAGGAAAAACCCCTTTAAAAGGTGAAATTACCATTAATGGTGCAAAAAACGCTGCTGTTGCTATTTTGCCTGCTGCTTTATTAATAAATGGAATTACCACAATTGAAAATTTGCCAAATATTAGTGATGTAAAATTACTATGTGAAATTATAGAAGAACTTGGTGCCAAAATTACTTGGACTGGTAAAAATACCATTACCATAGATGCTAGAAATATTACTTGTACAAGAGCTCCCTTAGAGCTAACAAGAAAATTCCGAGCTTCTTATTATTTAATTGGTGCTCTTCTTCGGAAGATGTGGTGATGTGCAAGTTGGTATGCCAGGAGGTTGTAAACTTGGTGCAAGACCAATTGACCAACATATTAAAGGTTTTGAAGCTCTTGGTGCTCATGTTGAAGTTGGACAAGGAAATATTACAGCTACTTGCCAAAAATTAGTAGGAACCAATATTTATATGGATATTGTATCGGTTGGTGCAACCATTAATGTTATGCTTGCAGCAGTGTTGGCAGAAGGTACAACAATTATTGATAACCCTGCAAAAGAACCACATATTGTAGATGTTGCAAACTTCTTAAATGCAATGGGTGCTGATGTTCGTGGAGCAGGTACAGATGTGATTAAAATTAATGGTGTAGATAAATTAGAAGGAAATGTTACATATGCTGTCGTTCCAGACCAAATTGAAGCAGGTACCTTTATGATGGCTGCAGTTGCTTCAAAAGGTGATTTAATTATAAGAAATTGTACAACAAAGCATTTAGAATGTATTAGTGCAAAATTAGTAGAAATCGGTGCACATGTGGAAGAATTAGATGGAGATACCATTCATGTATGGTGTGATACAAGGCCAACAAAAGCAAATATTAAAACATTACCATATCCAGGATTTCCTACAGATTTACAACCACAAATGGGAGTAGTTCTTACAACTGCTTTAGGAACGAGTATTATTAATGAAAGCATTTGGGAATCTCGTTTCCAATATACCGATGAATTAAATAAAATGGGTGCAAAAATTACGGCACAAGGAAAAACCGCTATTTTTGAAGGTGTTGATTCCTTATATGGTGCTCCTGTTTATGCAACCGACTTAAGAGCAGGTGCAGCATTAATTATTGCTGGTATTTGTGCAGATGGTGTAACTGAAGTCTATAATTTAGAACATATTGACCGTGGCTATGAAAATATTGAAGAAAAATTTAGAAGCATTGGTGCCAACATCAAACGTATAACAGAAGAAGACCCAAGTAGAAATTTAGTAGAGATGTCAGAATAAACTTCTGACTCTTTCTTTATACTTTTAAATGTAGAAAGCAAAGGACGAAAAAGGATGTTAAAATTTTTTAGTTTATATAGCGGTAGTACTGGAAATAGTTTATTACTGCAAAGCGATAATTGTAATTTATTAATTGACAGTGGTGTTAGTGCGAAAAAGGTGATAGATGGTTTAGAACATGTCGGAACTTCCATTTCGGATATTGATGCTATTTTAGTAACACATGAGCACTCCGACCATGTGCAAAGTTTAGGAACACTTTCCAAAAAATATGATATTCCTGTTTTTGCAAACGCAAAAACATGGGATGCGATGAAATCTCAGAAAGATAAAATTGATGAGCATAATAAAAAATTCTTTGTTAGTAATGAGGATTTTGAAATTAAGGATATTTTAATCCATTCTTTTTCGATTCCTCATGATGCTTCTGACCCTTGTGGTTTTAATTTTGTTTCCAATAAAGAAAAATTCAGTGTTGCAACCGATATTGGACATATGACGACAAATATTATCAATTGTTTAGAAAATAGCAAATTTCTAATGTTAGAAGCAAATTATGAACCTGAAGTATTAAAATGTTCTTCCTATCCTTATTTATTGAAAACAAGAATTGCTGGTCCAAATGGACATTTATCGAATCAATTAGCGGGAAAAACGATTGCTAGATTAATGGACTCTGGATTGAAGGAAGTTATGCTTGGCCATTTAAGTAAAGAAAATAATTTCCCAGAACTTGCTCACAAATCGGTATTAGAAGAATTGCAATATGCAGGTTTTCACGAACCAGATCTGGAAATTAAGGTTGCAAGTAGAACAGAGCCTACTTGCATGACAGAAGGAGGTTTTTATGCTTTCTATTGATATTGTTTGTGTTGGAAAATTAAAAGAAACTTATTTAAAAGATGCTGTTACAGAATATGAAAAGCGTTTATCAAAATATTGCCATATTACTGTAACAGAACTAGCAGATGAAAAATTACCAAATAAATTAAATGACTCGATTATTTCTGAGATTAAGCAAAAAGAAGCAACGAAAATTTTAGAACACATAAAAAAAGATTCCTATGTGATTTGTCTTGATTTAACAGGGAAACAACTTTCTAGCGAGGAATTTTCGAAAAAAATTGATGATATTGGTTTAAATTTTAATAGTTCTGTTACGTTTGTTATTGGTGGAACGCTGGGACTTACTAACCAAGTCTTAACACGTTCTAATGAAAAACTTTGTTTTTCAAAAATGACATTTCCTCATCAGCTAATTCGTGTGTTTTTATTAGAGCAATTATTTCGTGCTTTTAAAATTTCAAAAGGAGAAACTTATCATTGGTAGATTTTTAGGATAAATCTTCTAATATTGGTAAAACTAATATTAGGAGGTTTTTTTATGAAAAATTCTTATTGGATCGATTCTGTTAATTTTAAATCATTTCCAAAACTAGATAAAGATTTGGATGTTGATGTTTGTATTGTGGGAGGCGGTATTACTGGCCTTTCTACTGCTTATTATTTATCAAAAAATGGTTATGATGTATGTGTATTAGAAAAAGATAAACTTGCCCACCATACAACTCGGAAATACAACTGCTAAAATCACTTCTCAGCATGATTTATTTTATGATTATTTAATTCAAACTTTTGGTAATGATTTTGCCAAAAGTTATTTAGAGGCAAATGAAACTGCCATTCGAAATATGAAAGAAATTATTGATACAGAAAAAATTGATTGTGATTTTGAATGGCAAGATAATTTTGTTTATACGGATTCGGAAGATGAAGTTATTAAAATAAAAAATGAAGTAACAAGTGTAAATTCTCTTGGTTTTCCTGCTGAATTTGTAACAGACTTTTCTTTACCATTTCCTATTTTAGGTGGTATTAAGTTTCCAAATCAAGCACAATTTCATCCTTTAAAGTATTGCAAAGGATTAAGTGATTGTATTATTAAAAATAACGGCCAAATTTATGAAGATACAAAAGTTTATGATGTGAATAAAAAGGATTCTTATTATGAAGTGCAAACTAATGAGCATACTGTCCGCACTAAATACGTTGTACTTGCATGCCATTATCCTATTATTAATGCTCCTGGTTTTTATTTTTTAAAAATGTATCAAGAAACATCTTATATTATTGGATTTACTACCAATTCTCCATTATTTTCTGGTATGTATATTAATACTAAAAGTCCTATTTGCTCATTACGAACCGTTCCTCACAATGGTTCTAGGTTGGTATTGATGGGAGGCTCTGAGCATAAAACAGGAAGTAAAGAAGATTTATCCGATTGCTATCGTAATTTAGAAAACCGTGCAAAAGAACTATATCCAGATGCCAACATTTTGTATCATTGGAATACAGAAGATTGTATTTCCTTAGATAAAATTCCTTATATTGGTGAATTTTCGGAATTAATGCCACATATGTATGTCGCAACTGGTTTTAAAAAATGGGGTATGACAACATCTAATGTCGCAGCAAATATTATCACAGATATGATTATGAAAAAAGAAAATCCATATAAAGATACTTTCCGTTCTACGAGATTTCATCCTCTAAAAAACGGAACCGAATTTGTAAATATGTTAAAACAAACAACCGATTCTCTTATTTTAGATAAATTCAAAGTTCCACAGGATACATTACATTCTATTAATAAGGATGAAGGTAAAATTGTTGAAGTTGGTAATACCAAACTTGGCATTTACCAAGATAAAGAAGGAAAATACTATGCCCTAAAACCAATTTGTTCTCACCTTGGTTGTGAACTTTCTTGGAATAATTTAGATAAAACTTGGGATTGTCCTTGCCATGGCTCAAGATTTAGCTATAAGGGTAAATCTCTTTATGACCCAAGTGTTAAGGATATTGAGTTAATTGAAATTGAAGAATAAAGTAAGACATATCTTGTAGGTTTTTAAACAACCTGATATCAATATTGAAATTATGTAAATTTCATGGTATAATCGCTATGTTGTATAAAAACATATTTAAACAGAAAGGAGCATCGTATGAATAATGCAGAGCTTGTTCGGGATTGCACAATATTAAAAAAGGAATTGGAAGAGTTCGCAGAACTAACAAAAGTAGCTTTTCGCGACTTCAAAAAATGCTCTCTTAGAATTCTCACAGAGGAAATTCAAGTCGCTTGGATGAAGATTTCCGATTGGTCTACTGGAGAGCGCAAGTCACCGTTCTTTGCCTTTGATGATGAATCTGAAGCTACCCTTAAGAATGCCTTTTCAAAGGTTTCTGAGGCAAAGATAAACCGTGACGAATTTGCTAAAATCATGGAACCTTTTATCCAACAAGTTTCGGATTACAAGTGTGAGTTTTCAAGAGCACTTCTGGAAAAAGAGAAGGATCTTGCCGAGGCATATACTACTCACTTTTGTCATTCAGAATATGCAAGCTTCTTCAGCATTCCCCAGATAAAGGACATTATCATGAACTTTTTGCAAGAATAGTTATTCCTTCTTGCAGAACCTTTCAAAAAGGAGCATCATCCACATGGATGTGCTCCTTTTCTAATACTATTTCTCCATTCTTGCCAAATGCAAGTTCTGGTGTGCCCGGAGGGATTCGAACCCCCGATCTCGAAGTTCGTAGCCTCGCATTCTATCCAGCTAAACTACGGGCACGTTTTTTAACATTACTATTATACTTATTTTTTAAATGAATTTCAAGTATTTCAAGAAAATTTATAAAAATATCTTGCAAACCTTTCACTTTTGTGCTATATTATATAAGCAGTTTATTTAAAGTAAATAAATTTCGAGGTGTAGCGCAGTTGGTAGCGCGCGTGGTTTGGGACCATGAGGTCGCAGGTTCGATCCCTGTCACCTCGACCAATTAAGTGGGAAATTACTCAAAAATGAGTAGTTTCTTTTTTTGTTTTAAAATAGCTACCTTCGGCTATATATCAGTTTTTGGAACACTTCTTAAATGTGAATAACTTTATCTGAAAATATCCTAAAATATCTGAAAATGTTTCACAGTTGCATTATAATTTTTGAATTTATATTTTGTTCTGTTTGTGGTTTTGTAAACTTTAGGAATATGTTGTGTAATTTTTAGGCACAAATAAAAGTCCTTAATGTATTTTACATTTTATGATATTTTAATAATGTAAAAATAATTGTGTAAAATATTCACTTATATTATAGAAAATTATGTTGTAATATAATAGCAACCTTTCTTGTTAAAATGTAGTCTTTACTTAAAGACGGAAAGGAGGATAAATAAGATGACTAATCCTGAACTTATTCTAAAAATGAAGGCAAAAAATGTTATTACATAGCCGAAAGTAGGAAAGTTTCACGGGGCTTTCCTGCTTTTTGACATAAAAAAGTAGTGTATTACAGTACACTACGAACAAACAAATGATACACTCCTGAACTAAAGTGCATTGTTTTAATGTAAATATGTAATAACATCTTTTTGTGGATTTGCCAAATGTGATTTTAATAAGTTGTAGAATTTATAACAAAAATTTTTAATTAAAACGCTTTTTAAATTTATATTGTCTTTTTTCAAAACCATTATTCTCATAAAATCTGTGAGCATTTGTATTTGAAATAAGACTTGTTAGTTCTAGTGATTCACAATTCTTGCTTACTGCATAATCCACTGCATTTTGTATCAATAGTTTTCCTACACCTGTATTTCTGTACTTTTCATTTACAATTAAATCATCAATAAAAAGTATATTCTTTTTCTTTGCTAACCTATTTATTATTCGCGATATAAGAACGCCTACTACTTTATTATTTTCTATTGCAACAATCCCATAGAATTTGTCGTCTTTTAAACTTTCTTTATACTTTTCAATAAATATAGAATATTCTATTTTATTTTCATATAATTCATTTAATAGTTCAAATACTTCTTCTATATCTTTTAATTCTAATTTTCTTATCATTATAATATTATCCCTTTCAACATTTGTTTTTTATCGTTTATATAGTACTATATTTCTTTATAACTGTCAACGAAAGATATTTAGTATTATCTGTGTATATTTCTCACTTGCATTATAATTTTTTATACATCTTGAAAGTATAGATAAATCAATACTTTTAGGATTAGCAACTCCTTGCACCTCGACCAAAAAAAGAAACTTTCTAAAAAGTCTCTTTTTTGTTTTTTAAAGCTACTTCCACATTTGCATTACTACATTTGTCTTTCATCAACTTCCCTTTCTTTATAAACATATTTAGCAACTTCACAGTTTTCAAGTGCTAGTCCTAATAAAGTATCTTTATCTGGTATTCCTTTAAAATAGCAATAAACGGGTATACTAACCCCAGCATGCGCTACTATTAATATTTGTTTATTTTTATATTTTAAATGTATATCGTCAAGAGAACTATATACTCTTTGAAAAAATTTTTTAATATTTTCTGCTTTTTGATATTGTATATTTTGTTTATAGCTCCAAAATGCTTCATAGTCAAATTCTGTATTAGCCGTTCCTTCAAATTCTCCAAAGTCTCGTTCTGATAATCTCTCATCAAATACTATTGGAATATTTCTGTCACTATTTATAATTTTAGCAGTTTGTATCGCTCTTGTTAATGGAGAACATACTATTACATCTATGTTTTCATTTTTCAAAACTATCTTGGTATCATTTGCTTGTTCAATACCTTTTTCGTTTAACTCGATATTTGCCTTTCCTTGAACTTTTTTTAATGCATTCCAATCTGTTTGTCCATGTCTGGTTAATAAAACTGCCATATTACTCTACCTCCTCATATACCTTAAAACCTCTTTTGGTAATTGATGCGATCTGCTTCATTTTACCTTGTATTTGGCCAGGATATATATTTAGAATATTTTGTACCGTTTCCGATATTGGTGCATCGCCTTCGACAGTTCCTCGAATTTTTATATCTACATCTATGTCTAATATTTGACCATCTTTAAAACTATTTCCTCCAATTTTAATGTTATCTTTACTAATTTCTATATTAGCATTTTTATTAGGTACTTTTTGTCCTAGTCCATGAGGACTTAGAGTAAAATCCATTTTGTCATGTGTAAATCTATTGTTTTTACTAGATAAAGGATTTATAAAATAAATATCTTCACCTGGGGCTGTAAGTAATGTATACATTCCTTCTTTCCAGTGACATCCTATACATATAGAATGTTCTGAAGGCATTCCATAATGCTGAATATTTAATATTTTTTTATCGATTAATCCATTAAAAGTAGTTTCTATAAAATATTCATTTCTTTTCTCATTAAAGTTCTCTAAAAAATGTGCTATATTCCAGAATTTTTTTGCATACTCACCATCTAAATATCTTAAATACCTTCCTGTTTCTAAGTCTGTATATGTTTTAATTTCATTATAGTACCAATTATCTTTTTCAGGAAATAGTCCTTCTTCCATATTGCCCTCTTTATATTCTGCAGCAGAGGCATGAACTACAATGTAATAGCCCTCTTCTAAATTTTGTTTTCCATCACAATAGCATAGTGTACAAAAATGATTGCCTCTATTATAATTCCAATCATAAGTCGTATCATTCTTAAACGTATTTTCTACTCTATCTTTAAACTCTTGTAATGTAATTTTATTTCTTAATTTATACGCACAAACACCACATACATTAACAGTTGCGTCTATTGGTACAAAAGGAACATCGCAATCCCATGTTATGCATGTTCCAACAAAAAATCCTCCCATCATTCTTACTGCATCTATCGATAAACCTAAGTCTGACATTGCATAAATTTTTGCTTCTTTTTTTGAATTTGATAATTTGCTTGTTACATCTGCAATCATTTTTTCTGTTGTTCCTAAAAATTCTAATATTTTCATTTGTGTTTCGTCATTAAATGTTAAATTAATCATAATTAAAAACCTTTCTACTTTAAATTCGACTAACGTCTAAATTTATTATAAAAAGGTTTTTCCATTATGTAAAATACATATTTGCATGCAAAATATAACTTAGAGTTATGATTTGCAATTATCTTTTAAAACTTCAATTAAATTATTTAGTTCTTTATATTTATGATTAACATTGTAATACACTCCATATTTTGCTGGAGGAAGTAAAAAGCCTACATCTAATATACATAGTTCATTGTTTGCTAGCTTTTCTTCTACATATTCTTTGGTAACGACTGCTATTATGTCTCTAAACTTTAACAGTTCAATAATTCCAGCATAGTCAACATTATCTATATTTATTTTATCATCTTTTTTATATTCCAGTGCTGTTACTAAATTTTGATATGCACTAGAAAATTTCTTTAATGTATATATTGTTGTATTTCTTAAATCACTTTTAGAGAGTTTTTTATTTAAATATTCTGAATTCGTGTTTACGACAAATACATCATGTAATTCTCCTATTTCTATAAATTTAATTTTGCTTGTATCATATAATTCATCACTATATTGTTTCGAAAAAGCAAGGTCAATTTCTTGTTTTTCTAACATAGAAAACATATTGGTAGCATTTAATCGATAAATGTTAATAATACTATTATTTTTTTCATAGAACTTTGAAATTCCATTACTATATATTCTGCTTGGCATATTTACATGTACCCCTAATTTGATATCTTTATGAGCATCAAATATAGAATCCGATTTTGAAAGGACGTCGATAGCATCCTTTATTTGTAAGTATAATTTTTTACCATCTTCTGTTAGTATCATTCCATATTTACTTCTTTTAAATAATTTTACATTGAATTCATTTTCTAAATTTTTTATATGCTTTGTCACTGCTGGTTGTGAAATATGTAAAATGTTACTCGCCTTCGTTAAATTTTCTTCACTCGCTACAATTGAAAAAATTCTATATAATTCTAAATTTATCATAAAATACTTTCATCCTTTTATTTATATATATATATAATATTATAGCATAAAACATTAGAAATAAAAGTATAACTTTTATTAATTATAAATCTAATAATTGTTTGTACTACATTTTTAAAATATCTTATTAGTAAATTGAAGAAGTGCGGAGATTTCAAGTGCGAACTATATTTCTGCTATGGTTTTTGAAATCAAAAAACCCTAAATCTTCAAAAGGGAGCAATGTTATATTTGCTCCCCCTTTTTTATTGTTTTACTTCTATTTCATGTAAAATATCTTTTAATACTTCAAATCTGTTTTTAGAAGTATCTATATATTTTATACCATACTTTGGACATTCCTGTTTTAACATTTCATTGCACTTATACCAATCTTGTGCATTTTCCAATAGATATTCTTTGGGTAATCCATAAGTCCAGTCTTTTTCTATATCGTATTTCATACATTGATCCACTATATCTTCCGCTGTTAAATCTCCTAATCCTAAACATATTACTATTGTTTTATCAAAATCGATCATCTCACTTAGAATTTTAGGATGCAATTGACCCGTTTCTAATATATATCCATATCCTTTTTTATCATTTCGAACCAATGATTTATATAGTTCTAAAAGTGTCTTTTGAAATAGTTCTCCATGTTCATATTCTTTTTGAGCATCTATATTTTTTAAATAATAGTCTTCTTCACCTTTAGCTCTAATAATAGCCCATTTCAAGGAATCTCCACGTATTATATTGTAACTATTCCACTTATCTTTTATCATATTACTTAAAGTCGTTTTTCCGGCTCTACCAATTCCAATAATTATTATATTTTTCATTTATTTCTCTCTTTCTCTATCTTGGTTTCTTGTTTTGATATTTTATATAAATGAATGGAACTTGGAATAAATGTTAGTGTTACTATTAATAGTAATAGTTTAAAATAAAAGATGTTGTTTAATAATCCAACCATTAATAATACAAAATATCCAGTTACTCTTCCTATTGCTAATACAATTTCATACATCGATTGATGTTCTATCTTATCATTTTCTAATTCTTCTACATCCATGCAATTATATCTTTGTGTTGATTTAATATTTGTTAAGATTGTGATAAAAATTGCGTTTATTAAATTATAGATAACAACAGTAATTTTATTAATTCCTACTAAAAATCCCAATACGCTAAGAACAGGTAGTATAGTACATATTATAATATAACTTTTTGCATATTTATTTTTATAATGCTGTTTATATATCATATTCGCAATAATTGCTAATATCGAAAATAAAGTCGTCAATGCTCCTAAATTAAACGATGTCTGGAATGTCATCATAATGATAATGGTAATTAATGTAGAAAGTAATGAATTATTAATTCCTTCATAAAAAGCTAGTTTATATGAGTTTCGCACTCCTTTTGCCTTTTTTCCTAGATTCCTTATCTTTTTCATATAATGCAATAAGTTAAAACCTTCTACTTTTGTTTCAGCTTGTTTTAATTTTGTAGATGCTATCACTTGAATAATTGTTAATCCAAATATTAAAATAGTAACTTCTTTAAAGGAAGTTAGTTCAATGGAAGTTCCTATTACAATTGGGAAAACAATTTTGATTACTTGGCTAATAATTCCTTGTATAGATACATATCCTTTTGTATCTTCAAATGGTATTAGTTTTGTTCTTAAGGCATGTGCTGCTAACCAATAGATTCCTTGTGAAACTCCAAATAATATTCCTAATAGATAATAGAATGTTTTACATTTTTCTCCTAATAATCCAATAGCTAAAATATAAATACAATTAATTACCATACCGCATTGAAATACTTTTATTTGATTTTTGGTTTTGATAATATCTCCACCTAACCAAAAAATAGTTCCACAAATAAAATAAGAAATTATATAATAAATCGATATTACTGTTATATTCTGATTCGTTAATTGAAAAAAGTAAGCAACTAAAAAAGTATCTAGAAACATTTTAGAAATACTCATAATTGCTTCACATATAATTAATGCCATTGTTTGTTTTTTTAATTTTTTCATTTGTTTCTCCTGTTTTAATTTCATATTTATTATAATAATGCAATTCTTTATTGTCAATTGATTCATACAACTATTTTTAGTAACTTTCTTCTTGCTTTTTTCATAAGATAGCTTAGGTGATTTTATGGCAATTGTTTCTACAGATGTTTCTTATAACTCTTCTATTTTAGAACGTAATTTACAAGATTTATTAACTACATATCCTTTTTTACACTCAAAAACGATTGGGTATAGCGTACTTGGAAAACCTTTACATGTTGTTATTGTAGGAAGTGGTACAAAAAAAGTTTTTTATAGTGCAAGTTACCATGCAAACGAGTGGATTACAACTCCTGTATTAATGAAATTTATTGAAGATGTTGCTAATGCGTATGTTTCCAATGCAAATTTACTTGGATATTCTATTCGAGATTTATTAAGTAAAGTTACAATTCATTTATGTCCTATGGTTAATCCAGATGGTGTAGATTTAGTAACAGGCGCTTTACAAAAAAATTCTTCTGCTTATCGTAATGCAGAAAGGATTGCTTATTCGTTTGCAACAATTCCTTTTCCAGATGGATGGAAAGCTAATATTAATGGTGTAGATTTAAATTTACAGTTTCCTGCACGGATGGGAAAAGGCAAAAGAGATTAAATATGCACAAGGTTTTACAACACCTTCTCCTCGTGACTTTGTTGGGTTTGGGCCTTTAACGGAACCTGAAGCATTAGCAGTTTACGATTATACCCTTTCGTATCCTTTCAAATTAGTTCTTGCTTATCATACACAAGGGGAGGAAATTTATTGGCGATTTCAAAATTACTTACCTGCTGGTTCTTATTATATTGGTGAACAATTTGCTAATGTTAGTGGATATGTATTAGCAGATACACCATACAACTCTAGCTTTGCAGGATTTAAGGATTGGTTTATTCAGAATTATAATTTACCTGGATACACCATTGAAGCAGGACTACGGCGAAAACCCTCTTCCTATTTCACAGTTCGATAAGATTTATGAAGACAATCTTGGTATTTTGATATTGGGAGCTGTGTTAAGTTAAAATAAAGTTGAAGTATTTATGATACTTCAACTTTATTTTCGGTTTCTTTATTTAATTTTTCTTTTTGTGTCTTTTTTAATTTTCTCCAATTATAACTTCCATATATATCATTTATTAGTAATAATAATGGACCAACTAATACAGAAATTAATGCTGTTTGTCCATTAATTACTGGTATAATCCATAATGAAATAATAACAATATCATTTGCTACATAACAAAACAGAGATAGTTCACTTCTTCTGGCTTCAAAATAGCTTGCTAACACGCTTGTTACTATTGAAATCGAGCTTAGTACTAGTAAATCTGTATGAAAGGCTTTTAATAAAAAATAGTATGCCCAAAATAGTATAAGTTGAGAGCTAAAAGCAATGATTAATTCTTTTTTTGGTAATGTATTAACAATAACTACATCATCTTCTTTATCTTGATGTCTTAACCAACTTATAATACCAATGATCATAATTGGAAATGTTAAAAATGTAGTAATAATTAATTCTCCATAATAAGCTTGTTGGTATGAAACAATTGCATAAAAAAATACGCTAACAAAACCCACAAAATAGCTTTCTACCTTTCCTTTTGACATTAATAGTGCTGTAATTAAATATAAAGATGTATATAAAGTATTAATTATAGTACCACCAAATAGAATCGATGATGTAGTCGAAATAATTAACCCACATATTAAAAATATTAATTCAAATTTCGTCCAGTCTTTAAAATACCCTTTTATCATAGTGATTTCCTTTCTTTGCTTTTGAGTTTAAATTATTTAATCTCATTGCTCCGAAAGTATATCATATAGATACATAATATTCAACATTTTGCTAGGTAAAAAATAGAAATGCTTTACATGATAAAATGTCTCTACCTAAGTAAAGACATTCATTTTTCTATTTTATAATATCATATAATTTATGTGTTGGTAACCCTACTGCTGTTGTATAATTACCTTCTATTTTTTCTACAAAAACACAGAACTCTTCTTGTATTGCATATGCTCCTGCCTTATCCATTGCATGTCCAGTATTTATCCATTGCTCTAATTCTTCGTCTAATATATTTTTTAAATATACTATTACTTCATCATATGTTATATACTCTTTATATTGTCCATTTTTTTGTGTAAGAACACTTAATCCTGTTATAATTTTATGAGTTTTATCGCCTTGTATTAGTTCTTTTATCATTTCTTTTGCGTTTTCTTTATTTTGTGGCTTTCCATATATTTTATTATTTTTAACAACAATCGTGTCTGAACCAATAATAACTCTATTTCCTTGCGTTTTATCAAAAACATTTTTTGCTTTTATATAAGATAACCTTTGTACTTGCTCTTCAGGGGTTAATCCTTGTTGTATTGTTTCATCTATATTACTCACAATTATTTCAAATTTCGGTACAACTAATTTCAACAGTTCCTTTCTTCTTGGCGAACCTGAAGCCAATATAACTCTCATTTTTTATTCACACCTTCTTTATTGAATAACATTTTTCATTTAATTTTTGATAAATTGGTTTCATTTGTTTTTCATTTGTAATGTCTACTGATTTATCAATATCAATCCATTTTACGCCACTATTTTCATCTTCTTTTATTTTTAATTCCTCTTTTTCATCTGCTTCTAATAAAAAGCAACAATCTAAATGCAAATGAGATGGCACAAATTTTCCTCTTTTTTTATGACTATCGACGGTTAGTATTTGAATTCCATAAATTCCGTCACTAATTACTTTTAAATTTTGTAATCCCGTTTCTTCTGTTGCTTCTTTTAATGCTACATATAATAAATTACTATCTCCATCACAATGTCCACCTGTCCATGCCCAAGCTTGGTAAATATTATGATATGCCATTAATACCTTTGTTCTTTCTTTATTTACAATCCAGTTCGATGCTGTAAAATGGCACATTTTATTTTCTCTTGTTAAAACATCTTCAAACGTGTCAATATATTGAAGCATCATTTCTTTATCATTTTCTTCTTGTTCATTATATGGTACATAACTTTCGATTTGTTCTCTTAGTTTCATTTTCTTTCCTTTTTCTCTTCTATTTTATTCTTTTTTTGATTTCATTTATCATTTCATTATAATTATCATGATTTTTTATAACATCATCTATATCACCACTAGATAGATTCTTTAAAAATTCAACTTTGAATTCTATGAACTCTCCTAAGCTTTCAAAGTATTCTTTTATATTCTTGGCGATTTCCTCATTTTCTTCTTCACTCATTTGTCCAACAGTGATTATATATATTTTTTTATCTTTCAATAGTTCTGGATGAGAACTATATGGATTCCATCTATCTATTACATTTTTTAAAATACCCGTTATATGATTCATATAAATTGGTGTTATAATAATGATATTACCTGCTTCTGCCATATTATTATATATTTCTTTCATATCATCTTTTATTGCGCAATACTGTTCTAGTCCTTTAGTACACGCACTACACCCTTTGCAATATTTAATGTTTTTTTCTGCAAGTGCTATAACTGTATCATTTTCACTTTTTAAATCTTGTGCTATTTGATAGCAATTTCCTTTTCGGTTACTTCCACTAATATATAAATTCATAATTATCACCTTTAATTTTATTTTCCCCTATTTTATCATAGAATCAAATCTCCTACAATCTTAATAAAACAAAAAAATGGAGTTTCCTCCATTTTTATAATTGTGCATCTTCTTTTTTATGTCTTTCAGTTGCTTCTTTTTGTATTGTGCTTATTTCTTTCCAATTCTTTTGGTCATATACTTCTGCTTTTAAATCTGGTATATCTTTGTATTTTCTTGTTAACCTTTTATATTGCTCATCATTTATTATTTCTGTATCTTGTATTAATTTCATAAATTCCATATCATTTAAACTTGATATGTAATTTGCAGATATCATCATAGCAATTCTTTCCTCATATGGTAAATAATTTTCATTATGTTTCCCAATTTTAATATTTTCTACAACTCTTGATGCTTCTCTTTCTAGACTTTTTTCATTATAACCTACTAATTTTCCTTCTTCTAATTGTGATTCATAGTATGTAATATATTTTCTAATTCTAGCATTTTTCATGCTATAGTCATAACCAAGTTCTTCTTTATCTTCATATGGCTTTCTGTTTTGTACACACTCTCTTGCTATTGTTAGTTCATCTCTTGTTGATTGCATTGTTGCTTCCTCTACAATTCTAACTGTAAGTGCATAGTCTTCTGGATTTGTATTACATATGTAATTAATAAATCCTTCATCTGGTGTTCCTCTATATTGTTCTAACTCTTCATTTATTTTCATATCTTCATTTGCATTTGGTAATCTAGGTAAAAGTCCATTTTCCATTATGATATCTTTACCTCTAACCATTAATTCTCTAACTGCTGGTGGGTAAGTTTCTTGGTCTTCTACTAACATAACGTTATCAACTGCTTTTTCATTATTTAGATTTAATAATTCTCCCATTAATACTGTCATTTCTTTAGACATTTTTATCTTTCTTTTTGTACTATTTTTTATTACATCATTTATAAATATTTCTCTTATTCTCTCTGCAAGCTTTGTATAATCTTTTTTTGCATTTGCTGTATCAAATTCTTCTTTTGTTATTCCAATTTTCATTAAAACAACTTCATAGTCATGGTCTAGATAGTCAACTACTTTTCCTTCTTCATCACTCATTAATCCTTCTCTTAATCCGTCTATCATATCAAGTGGTGTATATGATATTTTATCTGCAAGACGCATTAAACAAGCTTCTGGTGTTGCTGGCATAAGTTTTCTATCATAACCTCTTACCACGTAGCATTTAAGCATTTCTTGTTCAAAGTCTTTTTCTGTTTTTGTTGACTGTGGTATAAATTCTTTATCGACTGTTTCTCCATTATGTCCATTTATTGCATCCATTATTAACCATAAGCTACTCCTTATTCTTGCTAATTCCTTAGGCTTTACTTTTGGGTTATGTACTTTTATTTTTTCAATTATTTCATCATATACCTTATCTGTGTAGATTAATTCTCTTGCTCCTAATGTATTGTGGCAGAAGTTACCAATCCCATAATCTTCTAATATGTTTGATATCCACCATTCTCCACCATGTCCCCAAAATGTATGTCCTTTATCATGATGTTTCATCATAATTTTAGTAATATCTACATTCAAGCCTATTCCTTTTGCCATTTGAGCCACACTTTTTTCTGCATCTTCTGCATGTATTTTTCTATTTGTAGTTTCACCACAAGATTTTCTTGCACCTTTTACCATCATAGTTTCGTCACAACTTTTTTTGTTGTATCTTGTTAATACCATGTCTATTTCATTTGCATATTTTGCAAGTCTCTCTATTTGTACTGCTTTTGATAAATAACCTTTTTCATCAACAAATTTTCCTTTTATACTTCTAACTTTGCTTATAATATCCGTTTTTATCATTTTTTTACTCCCTTTTTTACAATATGCAACAATTATATCACGATTATGTTAAGTTGTAAACTATTTTTGCTTGTATTTCAATTACTTTTATAATATAATGTTTAAAGTTCATAGGAGGGATAAATATGTCTAATAAAGTATTTGTATCACATGGTGATATTATCTTAGATAACATCTATGATGGTGATTTAAATTTAATAAAACAAGATGGTGGAGGTAGTAACTGGAATACACTATATAACCTTTCCTATATGGGAGAAACTTGCTATGCGATTGGAAGTTCTGGAAATGATGAAGAAGGTCGTATGGCAATCAATTCTTTAAAAAGATTTGGTGTTAATACAGACTATATACGAGTGGATAATATTTCTACTAGTGTTATGAATATTATTATTCCAAATTCAGATTTAGGTGATGATACAATTATTCATAGTTGGTATTCCCCTATTACAAATAAACGCACTCTTGAATTTAGAGACAATTTACCAGTTAACTTACCAAATGAACTTTGTGATAAAGAGATTTTTGTGCTATTAGATAAGTTTGAAAAAGTAAATTTGGATTTCTTAAACAATATTAAAAATAAAAAAGTATGTTTAGATATTGGTCATTATCGTTTTATTGAACATTTTTCTAAACAATATTTAACTAATTTTTTAAAAAATGCTAATTTAGCTCAATTAAATCATAATGTTCGTGATTTATTATTGGAACGTTTACAAGTAAAAAATGAATTTGAACTTTTTGATTTGTTAGATTTAGATTTGCTCGTTCTTACAAAAGGAAAAAAAGGTGCTACCTTTATTTTTAAAGAAAATAATGAATTTAAAAGTATCGATCAATTTCCTGAAGTAATTGCTAAAGTTACGGATTCTTCTGGTGCAGGTGATGCATTCTTTTCTACTGTTATTAAAGAATATGCTTATTGTGACAAAATTGATTCTGATTTTATTGCTGATACATTTCGTATTGCAAACCAAGCTTCAAGAGATGTAATATCTCAAATGGGTAGTAGAAGAATTTAAATATAAATACTGACAAATTTCTACATAAGTGTTATAATAATGCTAGTTTTATATTAGGGAGGAAAAATATGAAAAAAATTGATGTTTCAATTATTATGGGAAGCGATTCTGATTTGGCTATTATGCAAGATGCCGCTAAGTTTTTAGATACTGTTGGAATTTCTTATGAAATGAAAATTCTATCTGTTCACAGAACACCTGAAAAAGCTATGGAATATGCTAAACAATTAAACGAAAATGGAGTAAAAGTTATTATTGCTGGTGCAGGTGGTGCTGCTCACTTACCTGGTGTTTTTGCAGCTATGGTTCCAACTGTTCCTGTTATTGGTATTCCAATTCATACTAAAACATTATCTGGAGTAGATTCTTTATATTCAATTGTACAAATGCCTTCACGGAATTCCAGTTGCAACTGTTGCAATTAATGGAGCAAAAAATGCAGGTATTCTTGCTGCTTCTATGATTGCAATTGGAGATAACAAAGTAAAAGAGAAATTAGCTGATTTTAAAAGTTCTTTAAAAGATGCTGTTACCAAAAAAGATGAAAAATTACAAGATTTAGGATATGCTGATTATTTAAAACAAATGTAAATTTAGATATTTGAAATATACTATAATTTTAAATTAATATATTTTTATAAGATTTTTAATAGAAAAGAGGTTTTTTAAATGAAAAAAATTAGTAGTGGTAAAGTTCGTGAGATTTATGAAGTAGATGATGATAAACTATTATTAGTGGTATCTGACCGTATTTCTGCTTTTGACTATATCTTACCTGCTATGATACCAAACAAAGGAAAAGTATTAAATCAAATATCTGCTTTTTGGTTTGATTTTGTAAAAGATATCATTCCAAACCATGTGATTTCGATTGATACAAAAGATTTTCCTGCTGAATTTCAAACGCCAGAGTTTGAAGGAAGAAGTATGTTAGTTAAAAAACTAAAAATGCTTCCAGTTGAATGTATTGTAAGAGGATATATTACAGGTTCTGGATGGAAAAGTTATAAAGAAGATGGTACTGTTTGTGGTATTACATTACCAGAAGGATTACAAGAATCTGAAAAATTACCTGAGCCAATCTTTACTCCATCTACAAAAGCTGAAATTGGTGACCATGATGAAAATATTTCGTTTGAACGAGTATGCGAAATGTTAGGAGTAGAGCTTGCAACAAAACTACGTGATAAAACAATTGAAGTATACTCAAAATGTGCTGAATATGCAGCATCTCGTGGTGTTATTATTGCTGATACTAAATTTGAGTTTGGCCTAGATGAAAATGGTGACCTTGTATTAGGAGATGAAGTTTTAACTCCAGATTCTAGTCGTTTCTGGCCTGCAAAGGATTATGTAGTAGGACAATCTCAAAAGAGCTTTGATAAACAATATATGCGTGATTGGATTAAGTCTTCTGGTTATGATCCAGAAACAAAAGCTCCAATACCACAAGAGGTAATTGATACGACTGTTGCAAAATATGTAGAAGCATATGAATTAATTACAGGAAAGAAATTTGAATAATGGAGGAATTTTAAATGAGAGCATTAATTAGTGTTTCAGATAAAACTGGAATTGTTGAATTTGCAAAGTCTTTAGAAGACCTTGGAATTGAAATTATTTCAACTGGTGGTACTTATAAAATATTAAAAGAAAATAATTTATCTGTTATGGAAATTTCTGAATTAACAGAGTTTCCTGAATGTTTAGATGGAAGGGTAAAAACACTTCATCCTAAGGTTCATGCAGGAATTTTGGCAATGCGTTCAAAGCCTAGCCATATGCAACAACTAGCTGATTTAGGAATTGATACGATTGATATGGTAGTTGTTAATCTATATCCTTTTAAACAAACGATTTTAAAAGACAATGTAACTCGTGAAGATGCAGTTGAAAACATTGATATTGGTGGACCTACTATGCTTCGTAGTGCAGCTAAAAATTATCAAGATGTAAGTGTTGTAACGGACCCTGCTGATTACGAAAAAGTATTAGATGAATTAAAAGAAAATGGAAAAGTTTCAGTCGATACAAATTTTTATCTAATGCAAAAAGTATTTGAACATACTGCTAATTATGATACAATGATTTTCCATTATTTACGTAGTGAAAGAAAAGATACTTCCTACCCACAAGAACTTTCTTTAACTTTTGAAAAAGTACAAGAAATGAGATATGGTGAAAACCCTCATCAAACAGGTGCTTTATATAAAGAAGTTGGAAAATGTGAAGGTTCTTTAACCACTGCGAAACAATTAAATGGAAAAGAATTATCGTTTAATAATATTAATGATACCAATGGTGCATTAGAATTATTAAAAGAATTTAATGAGCCAACCGTTGTTGCTTGTAAACATGGAAATCCTTGTGGTGTTGGAAGTAGCGAAAATATTTACGATGCTTGGAAAAAAGCTTATTCTGCTGATAAAACTTCTATCTTTGGTGGTATTGTTGTGTTAAATCGCAAACTTACCAAAGAAATTGCAGAAGAAATGTCTAAGATTTTCTTGGAAGTAATTGTCGCTCCTTCTTATGAAGAAGAAGCCTTAAATATTCTTTGCCAAAAGAAAAATATAAGAGTATTAGAATTACCAAGCATTTCTGTTAAACAACCAGAAACTGCATACGATATTAAGAAAATTAATGGTGGTATTATTATTCAATCTATTGATTCAAAATTATTAAATGAAGATGATTCTTACCAAGTGATTACCAAAAGAGCTCCAACCAAGGAAGAGCTTGAAGATATGTTATTTACTTGGAAGATTGTAAAACATACAAAATCGAATGCGATTGTTATTGGAAAGAATAAACAATCCGTTGGAATTGGACCTGGACAAGTAAATCGTATTTGGTCTACGAAGCAATGTTTCGAACATGCTGTAGAACTAATTGGAGAAGATGCTTCCCACGGTGCTGTTCTTGCATCAGACGCATTCTTCCCATTTGATGATTGTGTAGAAGCTGCACATGCTGCAGGAATTACAGCAATTATTCAACCAGGTGGTTCAATTAACGACCAATTATCAATTGATAAATGTAATGAATATGATATGGCAATGCTATTTACTGGCATGAGACATTTTAAACATTAAAATTTAATTTTAGGGACAGGGAAAAAATGGCCTTTTTTGAATAAAGGATGATTTTTTACCCCGTCCCTAAAATCATCTTTAATAGAAAAAGTGGAAATATTGTTTAAAACAACTTTTCCACTTTTATTGAAGGATTTATTCTGGTTTAATTGTACTAATAAGGTCAAAGTACATTTCTGATGACCTTTCTGCAAAATCATAAATAAAAATGATAACAAATTCTGTGTTGGGAATCACTTTTCCTAGTATGCTAATTAAAATTCCCAAGGCATTCGCAATCATTCCAATTGCACATACAATTGGCATAGATGTTGCAGCAATTAGAATAGCAATAAACCACCGTAAGATTTTAACAATCATCTTTTTCCTCCTTATGTATTGAAATATAAGTATATTATATCTCATTTTACATAATTTTTCAATCTTTCTATACTTTTACTTCTGTTGTGACACCTTTTGTTAGGTCTTTGTATGTTTCAAGGATTGGGTCTACTTTTGCTTTGATAAAGTCTTCTACTTGTTTTGGTGCTCTTCCACATAGGTGGTCTGGATTTAAGATGTGTAAAATTTCTTCTTTGGTTAGTCCAAAGGTTTCGTCTTTTGCAATTCGATCGACTAAGTCGTTTGGTCTTCCAAATTCTTTTACTTCTCTTCCTGCTTCCATTGAGTATACACGGATTTTTTCATGTAATTCCTGACGGTCTCCACCTTTTAATACAGCATTCATTAGAATTTCTTCTGTTCCCATGAATGGTAATTCTTGCATCATATTGGTCTTGATAACATTTTCATATACAACAATTCCAGAGGAAATGTTGGCATATAGAATTAAGATAGCATCTACTGCTAAAAAGCTCTCTGGTACACAGATTCTTTTATTTGCTGAGTCATCTAATGTTCTTTCTAACCATTGAGTTGCAGCTGTAATAGCAGGGTCATTTGCTAGTACCATAACATGTCTTGCAAGAGAGTTGATTCTTTCACTTCTCATTGGGTTTCTCTTATATGCCATTGCAGAGGAACCGATTTGTCCTTTTTCAAATGGTTCTTCTAATTCTTTTTCATGTTGTAATAATCTCATATCATTTGCAAATTTAGATGCACTTTCGGCAATGGTTGCTAGTACATTTAATACTCTTGCATCTAGTTTTCTAGTATAGGTTTGTCCGGAAACATCATATACTTTATCAAATCCCATTTTTTCTGCAATTTTACCGTCAATCTGATTTACTTTTTCTTCATCTTTAAATAATTTCATGAAGCTTTCTTGTGTTCCTGTGGTTCCTTTACAACCAAGTAATTTCATATGGCTTTGTACGAATTCTAGTTCTTCTAAATCTTCTAGTAAATCTTGTAACCATAGGGTTGCTCTTTTTCCGACGGTTGTTAATTGTGCTGGTTGGAAATGCGTATATCCAAGACATGTAACAAATCTATTATCAAATGCAAATTTTCTTAAGTTTTGAATCACTAGAATTAGTTTTTGCTTAATTAGTTCTAATGCTTCATGCATTAAGATAACGTCTGTATTATCGGTTACATAGCAGGAGGTTGCACCTAAGTGTATAATTGGTTTTGCTTCTGGGCATTTTGTTCCAAATTCATATACGTGTGCCATAACGTCATGTCTACATTCTGCTTCTCTTTTTGCAACAATATCATAATCAATATTATCTACATTTTCTTCCATTTGTTTAATTTGTTTATCTGTAATATCAATTCCTAATTCTTGCTCTGTTTTTGCAAGTGCAATCCATAATTTTCTCCATGTGGAATATTTCTTATCACTTGACCATAGATAATTCATTTCGCTACTTGCATATCTTCCTGCAAGTGGTGTTTTATAAATATTATTTTCCATTTTTTACTCCTTATTTGTAGTATTCTACCCCTGATTCAAATAGCTTCTGGTTTTTGTTTCCTGGTATGTTTGTTAGAATATCGCTTCTGTAGCTTCTTTCTGAATGTCCCATTTTTCCTAGTATTCTTCCATCTGGGCTTGTAATTCCTTCTACTGCATAGGTAGAACCGTTTGGGTTAAATCTTATATCATAAGTTGGATTTCCATTTAAGTCAACGTATTGGGTCGCAATTTGTCCATTTTTGATTAATTCTTTCATGACTTCTTCGGATGCTACGAATTTTCCTTCTCCATGGGAGATTGGAATAATGAATTCGTCTCCAACTGAAACCTTACTAAACCATGGTGATAGTTTTGATACAACTTTCGTGTTTACCATTTTTGATTGGTGTCTTGCAATATCGTTGAATGTTAAAGTTGGCATTGTATCATCCATATCCATAATTTTTCCATATGGTAATAATCCTAATTTAATAAGTGCTTGGAATCCATTACAAATTCCTAACATTAATCCATCTTGCTCATTTAAATGCTTATGGATGGCATCCATTAATTTTGGATTTCTTAGTACTGCAGCAATAAATTTTCCAGACCCATCTGGTTCATCTCCTGCACTAAATCCACCTGGTAACATGATAATTTGGGCATTGTTAATTTCTTTTTCGAATACATCAATGGATTCGATTAAAGTTTCTGGTTTTAAGTTTCTAAATACGGCTGTATTTACTACGGCTCCTGCATCTTCAAATGCTTTTGTTAAATCGTATTCGCAGTTAGTTCCTGGGAATACTGGTATAAATACTCTTGGTTTTGCAATTTGGATGTTTGCCTTTTGATTTCCTATTTTTTCACTTGAAACTGGTTTAATATCACTATCTTTTTTATCTACTGATGCATTTGTAGGGAATACTTTTTCTAGTGGTTTTTCCCATATGGTAATTAGTTCTTCTAGTGATAATAGTTCATTTTCAGAAATTCTAATTTCTGGTTGTTCTATGGTACATCCTAATGTCTCTAATTTTTCTTCATTTACCTCTTCTGATACTTCAAGAATGAAACTTCCATACATTGGCTTAAATAAGTCTTCTTTGCTTGTAAATTTAAATCCAATTTTGTTTCCTATTGCAGATTTTGTAATGGTATCTGCAATTCCTCCATGACGAATGGTACTACATGATAATACTTTTCCTTTTTCAATTAAATGATGAATGATTTCATAGTTTTCTTTTAAGTCTTCAAAATCTGGAAGTGAGTTTTCATCCATTTTTGTTTTTAGTATCATGACTTTTGAATCTGCTTTTTTAAATTCGTTTGAGATAACTCCATTTACTTTGATGGTTCCGACACAGAATGATGTTAGTGTTGGTGGAACATCTAGTTCATTGTAAGAGCCAGACATCGAGTCTTTTCCTCCAATTGCAGCAATTCCTAATTTTTCTTGTACTAAGTATGCTCCAAGTAATGCTGCTAATGGTTTTCCCCAACGAGATGGTTCATTTCTTAATTTTTCAAAGTACTCCTGGAAGGTTAACCATGCTTTTTTATAATCTCCTCCCATTGCTACATATTTCGTAACAGATTCGATAACAGCATAAACTGCTCCATGGAATGGGCTCCAACTGGTAAGATATGGGTTATATCCATACGTCATAACCGTTCCTGTATCACTATATCCTTCTAAGGTTGGAATTCTTGCTGCCATTCCTTCTGCTGGTGTTAATTGGTATTTTCCTCCAAATGGCATTGTAATGGTTCCTGCTCCAATGGTAGAATCGAAACGTTCTACTAGTCCTTTTTGTGAACAGCAATTTAAATCACTTACTGTTTGCTTCCAAGCTTCTACTTTATTTTCTGGTGTTTTTTCATCAAAATAGTTATTACTATCATCTGGTTTTGTAATAGATGCATTTGCTTTTTTTACATCTCCATTGGTATCTAAGAATTCACGGCTAATATCAACAATGCATTTTCCTCTCCAGTACATTTTTACTCTTGGCTCTTCTACAACATCTGCTACCAAGCTTGTTTCAATATTTTCTAAAGATGCAAGCCTTTCAAATTCTTCTACATCATTTGCACGTACAACAACTGCCATTCTTTCTTGTGATTCTGAAATAGCAAGTTCTGTTCCATCTAGTCCTTCATATTTTTTAGGTACTTTATCTAGATTAATGACTAATCCATCTGCTAATTCTCCAACAGCAACTGATACTCCTCCTGCTCCAAAGTCATTACAACGTTTAATTAATTTCGTTGCTTCTGGATTTCGAAATAGTCTTTGAATTTTTCTTTCTTCTGGCGCATTTCCTTTTTGTACTTCTGCTCCACAAGTAGTTAGTGATTCACTGGTATGTGCTTTTGAAGAACCAGTTGCTCCTCCACATCCATCTCTTCCTGTTCTTCCACCAAGTAAGATAACTTTGTCTCCTGGTTCTGGACGTAATCTTATTACATTTTTCGCTGGTGCTGCTCCTACTAATGCTCCAATTTCTAAACGTTTTGCAACATACCCTGGATGGTAAATTTCTGCTACTTGTCCTGTTGCAAGTCCAATTTGATTTCCATAGGAACTATATCCTCTTGCTGCTTCATTTGTTAGCTTTCTTTGTGGTAATTTATTTGGCATGGTTTCTTTAATACTTGTCCTTGGATCTCCACATCCTGTTACACGCATTGCTTGGTATACATATACACGTCCTGATAATGGGTCGCGAATGGCTCCTCCAAGACAGGTTGCAGCTCCTCCAAATGGTTCAATTTCAGTTGGATGGTTATGAGTTTCATTTTTAAACATGATTAGGTATTCTTCTGGTTTTCCATCTACTTGTATGGTTGCTTTTATGCTACATGCATTGATTTCTTCAGATTCATCTAAATCTTTTAATAATCCTTTTTTCTTTAATTCTTTTGCAGCAATGGTTGCAACATCCATCAAGCAAATGTCTTTTTTACGGTCTTCATATACATATTTTCTTGATGCAATATAATCTTCATAAATGCTTTGTAATAAATCCCATTTGATATCGATAACTTCTAATTTGGTAAGAAATGTTGTATGACGGCAGTGGTCTGACCAATAGGTATCAATCATTTTCATTTCAGTCATGGTAGGATCTCTTTTTTCAGTATCTCTAAAGTATTCTTGACAGAATTTTAGGTCTGCAAGGTCCATTGCAAATCCATATTTTTCATAAAAAACTGCCGCATCTTCCTCTGTCATAGATGTAAATCCTTCAATTACTTTTACATTTTCTGGCTCTGGCATATTGTCTTCTAATGTTTCTGGTTTTTCAAGATTTGCTTCTCTCGAATCAACACTATTGATTAAATAGCTTTTAATTTTTGTTACATCTTCATCTGAAACATTTCCTTTTAATATATATACTTTTGCTGATTTTGCAATTGGTCTTTTTTCTCCACTAATAATTTGTAGACATTCCTCTAGTGAATTTGCTCTTTGATCAAATTGACCAGGTAAAAACTCGGTTGCAAATACTTTATCTCCTTTTGCAAATTCATAAGTTTCGTCAAAGCAAATGTCTACTTGTGGTTCTGAAAATACCGTTTTCTTTGCTTTTTCGTATGTAGTATCGTCAATTCCTGATACATCATAACGATTTAGCAAAATGATATCTGTTAAATCTTTTATTTGTAAGTTTTCTTGTAAATCATGTAAAATGTTCTTTGCTTCAATATCAAAGCCATCTTTTTTTTGTACATAAACTCTTCTTACCATTTGGTTAAAACCTCCTAATTTTTTTGAATTTCATCATAGGTAAATTATATTACACAACCACAAATTTATCAAGATTTTTCTACGGAAACTGACAAGAAAAAACAGATGGATTTGACAAAGTGTCTTATCCATCTGTTCCTTTTTGTTTTCAGATTACTTTTTCATCTTTTCTGCCCACCTTCTCCAGAATGTCTGTTTTTCTTTCCATGTAGCATCTGGATTGATATAGATGTGTGTGGTACTGTATATGTCTTTAATGTTTTCCGTACCATCTTCATACACTTCTACTAAAAGTCCCTTGTCGTCACATGCTGCTTTCATAGTAACCATATAAGGATTGTCAGTATAAATGCCCTTTTTGGTAATCCAATTTGCATAATTCTCAGTGTGACCCTTTTGAATCATCCGCTCTTTTACCTGTTCTTTGGTAAATTCCCGATTCAAAATGATTAACTCATGGTTGTTCTGAAACGTAATCTTTGTATAAAGTAGTCTGCCCATAGTCTCCTCCTTTGGCATAACGCCGGTGCATTTTATTAAAACTCTTACTTTTTATATTGTACTACATTTACATAATCTTGTCAATTTTATAGATTAATATTAATTTCTTTGTTTCCTTCGGTTACCTCTCCGATAACATAGGCAGTTTCTCCTGCCTCTTTTAGGATTTGTAATGCAGTTTCTACTTCTTCTTTTGAAACGATAACTGCCATTCCAATTCCCATATTGAATGTGTTGTACATGTCTCTTAGAGGAATGTTTCCTTCTTTTTGGATTAGTTTGAATATGGCTGGTACTTCGTATGAATCTTTATTGATCGATAATGCTACTTTTTCGTTTAACATTCTTGGCATGTTTTCGTAGAAACCTCCACCAGTAATATGAGAAATTCCTTTTACTTTTACTTGTTCTAGTAATGACAAAATTGGTTTTACATAGATTTTGGTTGGTGTAAGTAGTGCCTCTCCTAATGTGGTTCCTAATTCTTCTTTATATTCTTTTAGGTTTTCTTCCTTTACATTAAATACTTTTCGAACTAATGAAAATCCGTTCGAATGAACACCAGAAGAAGTAAGTCCTATTACAACATCTCCTACTTCAATGGTTTCTGGATTTATCATTTTTTTCTTATCTACAATTCCTACACTAAATCCTGCTAAGTCATATTCATTTTCTGAATATAGTCCTGGCATTTCCGCGGTTTCTCCTCCAACTAGTGCGCATCCTGCCATTTTACATCCATTTGCTACTCCACTAACAATGGTTGCTACCATTTCTGGTATGTTTTTCCATAGTGACATATAATCTAAGAAGAATAGTGGTTTTGCTCCACAACAAATGATGTCATTCACACACATTGCCACACAGTCTTGTCCAATGGTATCATGTTTATCCATTAAAAATGCTAATTTTAATTTGGTTCCAACACCATCGGTTCCAGATACTAAAATTGGCTCTTCCATTTGTTTGGTGTCGATCGAAAATAGCCCTCCAAATCCTCCAAGGTCTGATATAACTCCACTAGTATATGTTTCTCTTACTGATTGTTTCATTAGTTCTACGGATTTGTATCCTGCTGTTACATCGACTCCTGCTTCTTTATAACTTTGACTATAACTTTTTTCCATTATATTCTCTCCTTAATATTTTCTTATTTTACGATGGTTTGTTTTTCATCTGCTCCAATTCCAATATATTTTACTTTTACTTTTGTATATTCTTCAATAAATTCAATATATTTTCTTGCATTTTCTGGTAAGTCTTCATATGTCGTTATTCCATCTTCCAATTCCCATCCATCAAATTCTTTATAAATTGGTGTACAATTTTCTCTATCAATTGGAATGTACCCAATTTGTTCTCCTTTGTATTCATATGCAACACATACTTTAATTTTTCCTAATTTTCCAATGGTGTCCATATGGTTTACACATAGGCTTGTTAGTCCACAGATGAAACATGCATTCTTAACCATAACTAAATCAAGCCATCCACATCTTCTTGGTCTTCCTGTCGTTGTTCCAAATTCATGTCCTAATTCTCTTATGCTATCTCCTATTTCATTTTCTTGTTCTGTGGTAAAAGGTCCTTCTCCTACTCTTGAGCAGTATGCTTTCATAACACCAATGACTTCATCTACTTTTGTTGGACCAATTCCTGCTCCTGATGCTGTTCCAGAAGCATTGCAATTCGATGATGTAACATATGGGTAGTCTCCATGGTCTAAGTCTAAGTATAGTGCCTGCGCTCCTTCTACAATAATATTTTCATTTTTTTCATCTGCATCCATTAGAATAAATTGTGTATCACATATATATGGTTTTAGTTTTTCAGCACAATTTATACATAATTGATATTCTTCTTCTACATCGACTTCTGGTTCTCCATATTGCCTAAACATAGTGTTAGCAAGTAATACCGATTCTTGTATTTTCTTTTTTAAAGTAGATGGGTCGCATAAATCAAACATACGGATTCCTGTTCGATTACATTTTTCGGAATAGCATGGTCCGATTCCCCTTTTGGTTGTCCCTATTTTTTTTGCTTTTAATTTTTCATATAGTCCATCTAACTGTTTATGATGTGGTAGGATAACATGTGCCCTTTGGCTAATATGAAATCGTTCTTTCGTAATAGATATGTCAGCTTTTATCATTTCGTCTATTTCGGAAATTAATACTTCTGGGTCTATTACGACTCCTGGTGCAATCACACAATTAACATTTTCTCTTATAATTGCAGATGGTAATAAGTGCATTTTATATTTCTTCCCATTTGCAACTACGGTATGTCCTGCATTATTTCCCCCTGTTGCTCTAACTACTATTTTTGCATTTTTTGATTCAAAATGAGAGGCTCTTCCTTTTCCTTCATCTCCCCATTGAATTCCTACAATTAATTTAATCATTTTCTTTTCCCTTCTTTGGCAAATACCATTGCCTTATTTCGACATTATCGTATCATAATACAAATGATAATTCAATTATTTTTTATGATTTTTTATATTTCAATAATAAATAGGGTTGTATGATACAACCCTACTATTTTTAGTTCATTTGAACTGTTCCTACAATTTCGTTTATATCTTGAATGTTATATTTTTTCATATAGTCTTCGATACCATCTACTACTTTGATTGCAACATCTGGTGCAATGAAGTTTCCAGTTCCAATGGATACTGCACTTGCCCCTGCTAACATATATTCAATCGCATCATTTGCTGTTACAATTCCTCCTAATCCTAAAATTGGAATATTTACTTTCCCAGCTACTTGATATACCATTCTAACTCCTACTGGTTTTACACATGGTCCTGAAAGTCCTCCTGTGTTGTTGGCAAGATGTGGACGTCTTGTATGAATATCAATACTCATTCCAAGTAATGTATTAATTAAAGATACTCCATCTGCTCCTGCATCTTCGGCGCCTTTTGCAGGCATAGTAATATCGGTTACATTTGGGGTTAGTTTTACGATTAATGGTTTATCTAGCACTTTTCTTACTTGTGAAGTTACTTCTTTTACCCCTTCATAAGTAGTTCCAAAGGCTAAGCATCCTGCTTTAACATTAGGGCAAGATAGGTTTAATTCTACTCCATCAATATCTAATGTGTTTAATACTTTTGCCAGTTCTACATATTCCTCTATCGTGCTTCCACAAGCATTTACAATGATTGCTGTATCAAATTTCTTTAAATATGGTAAATCATTTTCCATAAAGTAAGTAACTCCTGGATTTTGAAGTCCTATAGCGTTTAACATTCCTGCTGGTGTTTCATATACACGTGGTGGTTTATTTCCTGCTCTTGGTTTTAAAGAAGTTCCTTTGGTACAAATTCCTCCTAATTTATTTAAATCAATAAATTCTTCAAATTCTCTTCCATATCCAAATGTTCCTGATGCAACTGTTACTGGATTTTTCATTTTAATTCCTGCTAAATTAACACTTGTATTCATATTTTTCTCCTTTTCTTAAATTTCTACATCTGTTGCATTAAATACTGGTCCTGCTTTACATACGTGCCAATATTCTGGTGCATCACTTGGACTTTTTGCTGTTTTTACAGCACATCCTAAACATGCTCCTAATCCACATGCCATTTTTTGTTCTAGTGAGATTTCACATGGGATGTTGTTTTCGTTTGCAAAAGCTTGTACTGCTTTTAACATTGGTAATGGTCCACAGGCAAATATTTTATCTGGTGCTTGTTTCTGGCAGTCTTTTTTTAGCTCATTAATGGCAAATCCAGAAATTCCGTAGCTTCCATCGTCTGTTGTAATGGTTAATTCATCTGATACATTTTTAAATTCTTCTTCTAACGTGATTAGTTCCTTGTTTCGAAATCCCATATAAACATGAACATTTGTAGTTGTTTTCTGTTTTAATTCTTTTGCAAGTTCATATAGTGGAAACATTCCAATTCCCCCACCAATGATAGCTACATTTTGATAATCTTTTACTTTAAATGTTCCATATCCAAGTGGTCCAATAATATCTAACTTTTCTCCAACTTTACGTTTGCTAAGTAGCTCGGTTCCTTTTCCTTTTACTTGGAAAATAAACTCTAAAATTCCATTTTCTTTGTCTAAGTTATAGATACTAATTGGTCGTCTTAATAATGGTTCAATTCCATCAACTACTCGAATTTCAATAAAATGTCCTGGTTTTGATGAAGATACAATTTCTTCTGCTTTAATGCTAAATTTGTATAAGTCTTGTTTTAGTTGTTCAATTTTTACAATCTCTGCTTTGCAATTTACTTTCATTTTTTTCTCCTTTTTTATTTATTTTTAATCGCCCCATTTAGTTCATCTCTCATACGAATTGCTTCTGCTCTTGTTGCACTCGCAAATTCTTCTTCCGAAAATTGTTCTTTCCATTGGTCTTTTTTGTAAGCACACATTAGGCTTCTTGAAGCATTAACAATTCCTCCAATTCCATTTTTATCAAATCCAAGGGCAATGTCCCCTGCCTTTCCCCCTTGTGCACCATAACCTGGAATTAAGAAGAAAGTATGTGGTGCTAGTTTCCTTAAGGATTCTAGTTGTTCTGGATATGTTGCTCCTACTACTGATGATACACTACTATATCCATATTCTCCAACTAATTCTTCTCCCCACTTTTCAATTAGGATTGCTACTTCTTCATAAATGTTTCTTCCATTTTCTAGTTTTAAGTCTTGTAGTTCTCCTGAAGATGGATTTGAGGTTTTATCTATAATAAACATTCCTTTTCCATATTTTTTACAGTCCTCGATAAATGGTTTTACACCATCGATTCCTAAATATGGGTTAATCGTTACAAAATCTACATCAAATATAGCTTCTTCTTTTTCTAATAATGGTGTTTTTCCAAGGTATGCATTGGAATATCCTGCTGCTGTTGAACCAATATCTCCTCTTTTAATATCAGCAATAACAATCATTCCTTTTTCTTTTGCATATTGACAGGTTTGGTTAAAAGCATTGATTCCTTCTACTCCAAACATTTCATAAAATGCGATTTGTGGTTTTACTGCTGGAATAATGTCATAAGTTGCATCAATTAAAGCTTTGTTAAATTCTACAATTGCTTTACAAGCTCCTTCGATTGTTTTATCGTATTTTGATGTGATACAACTTGGTATCATATCATATCTTGGGTCTAGTCCAATGACCGTTGGATTATCTAATTCTTTGATTTTATCAATTAGTTTGTCCATTGCATTTTTCATGATTTTTTCTCTCCTTTATTTTTCGTATACGATTCTTCCACCTACGATGGTGTACATGACTTTTCCTTTTAATGTTTTACCAATAAATGGTGTGTTTTTGGATTTTGATACAATGCTTTCTTTTTCATATACATATTCCATGTTTGGATCAAAGATGGTAATGTCTGCGTCATATCCTTCTTTTAGTTGTCCTTTTGTTTCTAATTTTAATAGTTTTGCAGGTGTGTATGATGTTAGGCGAACTAAATCTAAGTAACTTAAGTGTTTTGGTTCAATTAGGTTGGTAATGCTTGCTGCAAGGGCTGTTTCAAATCCAATAATTCCATTTGGTGCCTGGCTTAGTGGTTTTTGTTTTTCTTCTTCACTATGTGGTGCATGGTCTGTGATGATAGCATCTATGGTTCCATCTTGCAATCCTTTTATGATAGCAAGTCTATCTTCTTCTTCTCTTAGTGGTGGATTCATTTTTGCATTGGTTCCAGATGTTAATACTTCTTTTACTGTAAAGCTGTAGTAATGTGGACATGTTTCACAAGTGATTTTTACGCCACGTTTTTTGGCATCACGAATCATCGCTACCGATGTTTTTGTACTTATATGACAGATATGACCTCTTACTTTATTGGTTTCTGATATAACAATTTCACGAGCTGCCATAATTTCTTCTGCTTCTGGTAATACGCCTTCTACTCCTAATTTATCTGCTACTTCTCCTGCATTGATTGCACCTGCTGCTACTGATTTTTCTTCACAATGAGATGCAACAAAACTATTTTGTAAATCAGCATTTATCATGGCTTGTCTCATCATTTTTGCATTTACGACTGGCATTCCATCATCTGAGAAAGCAATTGCTCCTGCTTGTTTCATTTCTTCAAAATCAACTAATTCTTCTCCTTTTTCTCCTTTGGAAACACTTGCATATGGAAGAACATTACATAGATTTACTCGTTTTGCTTCTTCTATAATTTCTTTTAATACTTCTTTATTATCTGGAGTTGGCTTTGTATTTGGCATAGGACAAATTGTTGTAAATCCACCTTTTACTGCACTTTTTGAACCTGTCTCTATTGTTTCTTTGTATTCAAACCCTGGTTGTCTTAAATGACAGTGCATATCAATCATGCCTGGCATTACCATTAATCCTGTACAGTCAATGGTGTTATCTGCTACATCATTAATTTGGTTTGCAATTTTTACAATTTTATTATCTTCTATTAAGATATCCATTTTTTGATTGCATCTTGATGCATAATCAATTACATTTCCGTTTTTTAGTAAGATTGTCATATGTTACCTCCTATTATTTTTTCTTGCCTCATTCTATCATTTCCCGTAGGCTTTTGCAATATTTTTAATAAATTTGTTTATACTACTATTACTTTTTATAAAATTATATATTATAGTATAGCTGTTGTTTCTAAATAATTTTTTTCTAAATTATTTTCCCAACAAATCATTTTTTCATCGACGCGTGTTATGGTACGTGCTACAATTTAATATGTAAGGAAAATTCAATTTGAAGAGTTATTCATCAAAAGAAATTATTAAACTTCTTATCAAAGACGGTTGGTATGAGTATCAGTCTGCTACAGGCAGTCATCACTCATTTAAACATCCCTCTGTTTTTAGTTATGATGAAGATGAGATATCAATTTCATTTCCAGATTTAGCTGGATGTATTTCTTGTGCTTCTAATGATGAAGAAGCATTATATATGACAAAAGATGCCCTGGGTTTATATCTTGTTTGCGCTGAAGAAGACAATGAAATTCTACTAGAGCCTAGCAGGTTAAATGAAATTCAATTAAATAAAAATGAAAGAGCTATTCTTGTTGAAGTAAATATGCCTTTATTTCGAATGAGTGTAGAAAACAGTGCTGTAAAAAAGACTTTAACGATTCCTAAATGGCTTAATGATTTTGCTGAAAAAAATAAAGTTAATTTTTCGCAAGTATTACAACAAGCCTTAAAAGAATATTTACGATTAAGTAGATAAGTTCTTATTCTATTTTATCTCCATTTTGCATATGGTTTAGTAATCATTGTTATGGAGGTTTTTTTATGTTTATGAATCGAAAATTTATAGCAAAAGTTGTTTTGCTTGTATTTATGATAAGTTTTTTGTTTCCTGTTTTTTCACTTGCAAGTGAAGATGTGTATGTTTGGTCTAGTGATGTTGTTACTTCTTCTGTTAGTGCCAATACTACTGATAATTCCAATTCTCTTAATTTAGAATGTAGTGGTGCTGTTTTGATTGAGCAAAATAGTGGTAAGGTTTTGTATGACCATAATATGCATGAAAAATTAAGACCTGCTAGTGTTACAAAGGTTATGACGATTTTGTTGATTATGGAAGCTTTGGATAATGGTAGAATTACATTAGATACCAAAATTCCTTGTAGCCAAAATGCTACTTCTATGGGTGGGTCTCAAATTTGGTTAGATCCTCGTGAGACACTAAGTGTAAATGAGATGTTAAAGGCAATTTGTGTTGTTTCTGCTAATGATTGTACGGTTGCTATGGCAGAGTATCTAGCAGGTTCGGAAGAAGCATTTGTCATTCAAATGAATGACAAAGCAAAAGCACTTGGTATGAATGATACTACTTTTAAAAATTGCCATGGAATTGATGAAGATGGTCATGTGACCTCTGCTTATGATATTTCCTTAATGTCTCGTGAATTATTAGTAAATCATCCTACTATTACGAATTATACAACCATTTGGATGGATAGTTTGCGTGATGGAAAATCATCTTTGGTAAATACCAATAAATTAATTCGTAATTATAAAGGTGCTACTGGTTTAAAGACTGGGTCTACTTCTGTTGCTTTATATAATTTATCGGCTTCGGCTACTCGTGATGGTTTGTCCTTAATTGCTGTTGTTTTAAAAGCTCCAAATACTAAAGTTCGTTTTGCAGAAGCTACTAAGTTATTAGATTATGGTTTTAATACTTATTCTTATAGTGAATTTGGTAAAAAAGACGATGTTGTAAAATCACTTACTGTTAATAAAGGAACCATTAAAAATGTAAATGCCATTTTAGGAGATTCTACTGGTGCGTTAGTAAAAAAAGGAGAAGAAAAAAATTTAGTACAAAACGTAGATTTACAAGATACGGTTCAAGCTCCTGTTACAAGAGGTCAAGTTTTAGGAGAAGTTACGTATTCTTTAGATGGAGAAGTTGTTGGGCGTACTAGTATTATTGCAGAAACTGATATTCCTAAAGTTACTTTGTGGAGTATGGTAGGACACCTTTTCCAAACTTGGTATCAGCTTATTCGATAACCTCTATTCACACATTATCCACAAAAGTTATCCACACATGTGTATAACTTTGTGGATTTTTATGTTTATGGTTATTGACATTATTCGTGTTTTATTTTATGATAGTAAAAGAATCTTTAAGGAGGTTATAAAATAATGAATAATTTAAAATCATATTTATTTGAAACAAATGCTGTTAAAGTATGTCATGGGGATACCCCTTTCTGGTTAACTTCTGGAAAACTAAGTGCTTATTTTATAAATACCCATTTTATATATGGTAGTGAAGAAGATGCTGGAAGTTTTTTAAGTTTTATTGACGAAAATAAAGCAGATGCTTTACATCTTCCTAAAAAATTATTAGATAAAGTTAAGGCTCAATATGATAATAATACCATTTATCATACTGTTATCGATGAAATGCTATCTTTTATTAAAAATACCATTTCAATAGATGATATTGATTATATTTCTGGAGGCGAAAGAAGAGATTGGTTTTTCTCTATCATTCTTGCTTATCTATTAGATAAACCACATATTACTATCTTCAAAAATTTATCTACTTATGTAAGTGATAGTAAAATGGAAAACACTCAGGAAATTACTTCTATTACTGGCAAAAAGGTTCTTCATGTTACTGATTTGATTACAGTTGCTTCTAGTTTTATTCGTGCTTGGATTCCAGCAATTCAAAATTTAGGTGGAGAATTAATTTGGGCTTTGTCTGTTGTTGATAGAATGCAAGGAGGTAAACAAAGATTAGAAGATTTAGGTCTAAAGTCCTATAGCCTTGTTTCCATTGATGAATCTTTATTTCAAATGGCTTTTGAAAAAGGTATGATTGATGATTCTCAATTTCAATTGGTTCTTGACTATATAAAAGATCCTGAGGGAAGCATGGAAAAATTCGTAAAAGAACATCCAGAATTTATTGAGGCTTCATTAGACTCTGCTGCAAACAAAAAGGATGGACGTGTACAACTTTGCATTAATAGTCATTTTTATGGTTTATAAAAAATAAAAATGTAGGGGCCCGCATGATGTGTACCCCCTACATTTTTATTTTTTTCCCAATACAATTTTTACAGGAGTAATAATACCTCTTCTTAATACTTGTACTGTTATTTCATCTCCTATGTTTTTTGTATAGATATAGCTCCTAAGTTCTGTCATTTTATTTAGAGGTTTTCCATCAATTTTTAAAATAATGTCATTTGGTTTTATTCCTGCAGTTGCTGCTGGTCCATTGGTTTGAACATTGATAACATAAATTCCGTTTTCTATATTAATGCTATTATCTAAATAGGGAATAACTTGTTTATCGTAGGCATAAATTCCTAAAGATGGTTCTTCAAATTTATCCGTTTTTTGGTAACTTTCAATGATTGGTTTTATCATATTAATGGGACTTGCAAATCCAATTCCTTCAGCTGAAGTGATTTTTATAGAATTAACGCCAATGACTTCTCCGGTTTGCATTAATGAGTGGTCCTCCACTGTTTCCTGGATTAATGGTTGCATCGGTTTGAATTAAATCTTCCATATAGGAACTTTTTTCATTTTCTTCAATTTTAATGGTTCGATTGATTGCGCTAATAATACCACTGGTAACCGTTCTTTGAAACTCAAATCCGATAGGGTTTCCAATCGCATATACTCTTTCACCTACTTTAATTTGGTCGGAATTTCCTAGTGTTACATATTGTAATCCTTTTGCATTAATTTTGATAATGGCTAAATCCAAGTCTGAATCTGACCATACCACATTTGCTGTATAAGTTTTTCCATTTTCTAATGTGACGTAACATTGACTCAGGCTTGCTCCGGATACATGTTCATTGGTTAGAATATAGCCGTTCTCGGATACAATTATACCAGTTCCTAGCCCTAGTTTTGTGGTTCCATCTTTTAGAAAAATCGAATTTCCATTGTTTCTTAATTTAGAAATTCCTACAACACAACTCGAAACTTCTTCAATCATTTCAGAAATTGTTTTATCTTCTTCTTTAACATCTGCTACTGTTTGGGCGGTTCTTTGCGCTGTATAGTTTTCTTGTTGTTTTGGAGTTGCAATATCAATATTTATGTACCAGTTGAATAAATAGAACCCTGATATGGTTAAGAAAAATAGGATACTCATAGTTACCACAACAATTCTTGTATTATCTTTTATTTGGTTTCTTCGTTTCTTTTTCATATTCACACCTTCTTCATTTTTTAAAGTTTTTCCAGTTATTTTAGATTTAATCATTTTCTTATTATTTTTTTAAGTAATTATGAATATAAATAAAAAAGAAGGCATTAATTTAGTTTCGATTTATTTTTAGACTTATTTATATTGACATATTATTTAAATTAATGTACTATTAAGTCGAATAAAATATAATAAAAGGAGGATGTTTATATGGTATCATCAAGTTTAAGAGCAAGTGCTCGTGAAGCCTTAAAAGGAAAATGGGGAAAAGCTGCACTTCTTACATTATGTTATTGTTTAATTATGTTTGTTGTAAGCTTTGTTCTTAATTTAATTCCTGTTATTGGTCAACTTGCACAATTTGTTATTTCTTTACCTCTTTCTTTCGGACTTTTAGTTTCTTTCGTAAAATTAAAAAGAGATGAGGAAGTAAATTATACTGATTTTTTTAATGTCGGATTTTCAAATTTCGGTAAAGTATGGGGTGTATTTGGTAATATGATTTTAAAAATGATTATTCCAGTTGCACTTGTAATTGTATTTTTAATTGTTTTCATAGTAGGTATTGGTGGTTCTATTTCTGGAGCTATTTTACTTCATAATTATGGAAGCGGTTATTATGGATCTGTTTCTTCTGGATTTAGCGGTCTTGCTATGATTGGATTTATTGGATATTTTGCATCAATTATTTATGCTATTGTAAAAGGATATTTATATTCATTATCTTATTACATTTTATATGATAATCCAAATAAATCTGGAAAAGAAATTGTTGAATTAAGTGAATCTATGATGAGAGGTAATAGATGGAGCTTCTTCTGGTTAGGTCTTACTTTTATCGGATGGGCTATTTCATCTGTATTTACTTTATATATTGGACTATTATGGTTAATGCCTTATATCATAGTTACCTTTGTTTGTTTCTATGAAACATTAGCTAGTCAAAACGAAAATAAAACAGAAGAAAACAATCCTGTTGTAGAGGAATAAAATTCAAGAACCCCTAGCACCGAAAGGCGACTGGGGGTTCTTTTTATATTTTCATGCTTAATTTTACTTTTTGTCTTTCTTTATCGATTCCGATTACTTTTACTTTTACAATGTCTCCAACAGATACGATGTCTGATGGATTTTTTACAAAGGAATCACTCATTTCTGAAATATGTACTAGTCCATCGTGTTTTACACCAATGTCTACAAATGCTCCAAAGTCAATAACATTTCGTACCGTTCCTGTTAATACCATTCCTTCTTGTAAGTCTTCTAGTTTTAACACATCACTTCTTAAGATTGGTTTTGGTAAATCTTCACGTGGGTCTCTTCCTGGTTTTGTTAGTTCTTGTATGATGTCTTCTAATGTCATTTCCCCTATGTTTAATTCTTTTGCTGTTTTTGCTAATTCTAAACATTCTAATTTTTGTTTAATTTCATTTAATTTTTCTTTATCTAGAATATCTTTTGCTTGGTATCCAATTTGTTTTAATAACATTTCTGCTTTTTCGTAGCTTTCTGGGTGAACTGCTGTTATTTCTAATGGATTTTTTCCATCATAAATACGAAGGAATCCTGCGCATTGGGTAAATGCTACTTTTCCTAATTTTGGTACGTTTAATAGTTCTTTTCTCGAAGTCAATTTTCCGTTTTCATCACGGTATTTTACAATGTTTTTACTAATGGTGCTGTTTAGTCCAGACACATAAGAAAGTAGAGATGGAGTTGCTGTGTTAACATCTACTCCGACTTTATTTACAGCGTCTTCTACAACACCTGTTAAGCTTTCTTCTAATCGTTTTTGGTTAACATCGTGTTGATATTGTCCTACTCCGATTGCTTTTGGATCTATTTTTACAAGTTCTGCTAAAGGGTCTTGTAGTCTTCTTGCAATGGAAATCGCTCCTCTTAACGATACGTTAATGTCTGGATATTCTTCCGTTGCTAATTTTGATGCAGAATATACACTTGCTCCTGCTTCTGATACAATGGCATAGTATACTTCATGGTCTGCTTGTTTGATTAAATCTGATACAAATAGTTCCGATTCTCTAGATGCTGTTCCATTTCCGATTGCAATCATGTTAATCTGATGTTTTTTGATAAGTGCTAATAGTGTTCTTGAAGCACCTTCTATATCGTTTTGTGGTTCGGTTGGATATACTGTTACAGTATCTAATAATTTTCCAGTTTCATCAATGACTGCGATTTTACATCCCGTTCTGTATGCTGGGTCGAATCCCATAACTGTTAAGCCTTTTAGTGGCGCTCCTAATAATAGTTGTTTTGCATTTTTTCCAAATACTTTGATGGCTTGTTCTTCTGCTTTTTCGGTTAAGTCATTTCGTATTTCTCTTTCAATCGAACTTTCGATTAATCGTTTCCAACTATCGAAAATACATTCTTTTAAATATGGAGTAAATTGGGTTTGTCCCTTGATGACTCTTTTTTCTATGATATCAATAATTTTTTCTTCTGGTTTTACCATTTTTACTTTTAAGAATTCTTCTTTTTCTCCACGGTTAATAGCAAGAATTCGATGACTTGGAATGCGGTTAATAGATTCACTAAATTCGTAATACATTTCATAGTTTGATTTTTCTTCTGGTTTTGAGGCTTTTGTTTCTAACATAGATTCACGATAGCAAATTCGTTTTATTTGTTTTCGGTAATTTGCATCATCCGATATGTTTTCTGCTAAAATATCTAATGCTCCTGCAATTGCTTCTTCTACTGTATTTACTTCTTTTTCTTCATTAAGATATGCTTGTGCAATCATATGAATATCTTCTGTTTCAGTTTGCTCCATGATGATGAGAGCAAGTGGTTCTAAGCCTTTTTCTTTTGCAATGGTTGCTCTTGTTCTTTTCTTTTGTTTATATGGTCGATAAATATCTTCTACTTCTGCAAGTGTTATTGCATTTTCTAAATCTTTTATAATCTCTTCGGTTAATTTTCCTTGTGCTTCAATTGATTTGGTTACCTCTTCTTTTCTTGTACTTAAATTTCTTAAATACGTAAGTCTTTCTCCTAAATCTCTTAAGGTTTCATCAGAAAGTCCCCCAGTTGCTTCTTTACGGTAACGTGCAATAAATGGAATTGTATTTCCTTCATCAATTAATCGAATGGTTGCTTCTACTTGACTTTTTTTTATGTTTAATTCTAACGCAATTGTTTGTATGATTTTTTCCATCGTATTCTCCTTTTTATTCAATTCCTAAATACTCATTATAGGTTACTTCTCTATCGATTACTTTGTCTTGTTTTATATCGATAATACGGTTTGCTACGGTTTGTGTTAATTGGTGGTCATGTGAGGTAAATAGGATGTTTCCTTTAAAGTTTTTCATTCCTTCGTTTACAGAGGTAATGCTTTCCATGTCTAAATGGTTTGTTGGCTCATCGAAGATTAAGAAGTTTGCTCCTGAAAGCATCATTTTGGATAGAACACATCTTACTTTTTCTCCTCCTGAAATGACATTTACTTTTTTTAATGCTTCTTCTCCTGAAAATAGCATTCTTCCTAAAAATCCTCTTACGAATGTTTCGTCTGGGTCTTTTGAATATTGTCTTAACCAATCCACTAAGTTTAAGTCATCGTTAAATAGGTAATTATTATCTTTTGGGAAATAGTTGTTGGTAATGGTTGTTCCCCAAATTAGTTTTCCCTCATCTGGCTCTAGCTCTCCTGCAATAATTTGGAATAAGACCGTTTTTGCATTTTCGTTATCTGCTAAAAATGCAATTTTATCTCCTTGTTTTACGGTAAAGGAAATATTGTCTAATATTTTTTCTCCATCAATTGTTTTTGAGATATTTTTTACTTGTAAGATTTCTTTTCCTGGCTCACGGTCTGGCTTGAAATCGACATATGGATATCTACGGTTGGATGGTTTGATTTCTTCTAATTCAATTTTTTCTAATGATTTTTTTCTTGATGTCGCTTGTTTTGATTTAGATGCATTGGCACTAAATCTTGCAATAAAGTCTTGCAATTCTTTTATTTTTTCTTCTTTTTTCTTATTTGCTTCTTTTGCTTGTTTTAGAGCAAGTTGGCTGGATTCATACCAGAAGTCGTAGTTTCCTGGATACACGGTTATTTTTCCAAAATCTACATCTGCTGTATGGGTACATACTTTGTTTAAGAAATAACGGTCATGTGATACGACGATGACGGTATTTTCAAAATTAATTAAAAATTCTTGTAGCCAATCGATGCTTTTTAGGTCTAAATCGTTGGTTGGCTCGTCTAATAATAAAACATCTGGATTTCCAAATAGACTTTGTGCTAATAATACTTTTACTTTTTCTCTTGCTTCTAGTTCTTTCATGTATTTGTCATGCTTTTCAGATTCGATTCCTAAATCGTTTAAAAGTACCGCGGCATCGGATTCTGCATTCCAACCATCTAATTCTGCAAAGCGTTCTTCTAATTTTGCAGCACGCATTCCATCTTCTTCATTAAAGTCTGGTTTGGCATAAATCGCATCTTTTTCTTTCATAATTTTATATAATTCACTGTTTCCCATAATAACAGTATCGATAACTCTTTCTTCTTCATAAGCAAAGTGGTCTTGTTTTAATACCGAAATTCTTTCTCCTTTTTCGATGGTAACTTCCCCTTTACTTGGCTCTATTTCTCTAGATAATACTTTTAAAAAAGTTGATTTTCCTGCTCCATTTGCTCCTATAATTCCATAACAGTTACCTTTTCCAAAGCGAATATTAACATCTTCAAATAATACTCTTTTTCCAAAACGAATGGTTACTCCATTTGCAGCTAACATATTTTCTCCTCCTTATTTTTCCATTTACCTATTATACACGCTTTTTTTCGTTTTGGCAATGGGTTAAAAAAAGAGATGGTCTCCCATCTCTTAGTCTCTATCAAATAATAATTTAATTGCCCATAGTCCTGAAATTCCTACTAGCGCATAGATAATTCTTGCTATGATTGTCATATTTCCGAATAGCATTTCTACTAGATTGAAATTAAAAAATCCAATTAATCCCCAATTGACTGCTCCAATAATGACTAGTATTAACGCAATTTTGTCAATTACTTTCATGATACTTCCTCCTATTCGTTTTTAATAGATTATATTTTTTCTTTGTTAGTATTTGTTTTTTGATTGTTTTTATTCTTTTTTTATTTGGTAATTTTTAACAAAAAAAGAACCCGCAGGTTCTTAATCTAATAAATCTCTTCGTTTTAGAATTAGTACTGCAATAATGGTAACAAGGATACAGACTCCCGATAAAATTAGAAATCCGTATGGATGATTTTGAAATGGTACTGGTACATTCATTCCCCATAGGCTGGAAATCAATGTTGGAATGGCAAGGATAATGGTAATGGATGTTAAAAATTTCATCACTCCATTTAGGTTGTTGGAAATGATTGATGCATAGGCATCCATAGTCCCATTTAAAATATCTCGATAGATTCCACTCATTTCAATTGCTTGTTTATTTTCTACGATAGCATCTTCTAGAATATCTTCGTCTTCTTCATATAATTTTAGTATTTTTCCTCTTAAGGTTTTTTCCATGACTAATTCGTTTGATTTTAGTGATGTTGTAAAGTATACTAAACTTTTTTCTAAACTTAACAATTTTAATAATTCTCGATTTTTCATTGAAGTTTTTAAAATAGTTTCGGCAATTTCTGTTTCTTTATTAATTTGTTTTAAGTAAGTTAGATAATAGGATGCATTGATTAACATGATTTGAAATAGAAATCTACTTTTTTTATAGGTTGAAAATGCTTTTACTCTTTTTCGTTCAAAATTGTCAATAACAATATTTCTTTTTAAGGATACGGTTATAAAATAATCGTCTCTTACGGCAATCATACCAAGTGGCATGGTTGTATAACTTTCAGAATCTTTCTCTTTTTCAATAATTGGTACATCCACAATGAAAAGAATAGTACCATCATCTTCTTCACTATCAATTCTCGCCTTTTCCTCATAGTCTAGTGAATATCGAATAAAGTCTTCTGCAATTTTTGTTTTTTTGCATACTTCTTTTATTTCTTGGTCTGTCGGATTTATCATACTAATCCAACATCCTTTTTCTATTTTTTCTACTACTTTTAATTGGTTTGTTTCCATATCTGAATGATATACTTTAACCATCGATTTCACCCCTTTTATTTAAGCAAAAAGTGAATAGTGAAAAGTACAATGGATGCTTATACTCTTAACTATTCACTCTTATTGCTTCACTCTTGCCATAAGGCAAGCTTGGTGCGCCATAGAGGGGTCGAACCTCCGACCTTGTGATTAAGAGTCACCTGCTCTACCAACTGAGCTAATGGCGCATTTACAACATTATTATTATAGCTCTTTATTGCTTATTTTGTCAATAGTTTTCGCTTATTTTTAAAACAGCATAACGCTAAATTTAACGTTACGCTGTTTTTTGATTATTGTTTCTTCTGTTTGTATAATTTCATTCCATAGTATGTTACTGAACTCATTGCTATAGTGATTAGTATCATAATCGCCATTTGCTCTCCTGTTTGTGGAAGGAAGTTTGGTAAGTTGTCAATAGTTGGTTTGTCTTTTGGTGGTTCTGGTTTTATAGGTTCTTCTGGCTTACTTGGCTCCCCCGGTTTTTCTGGATCTTTTGGTTCCTCTGGTTCCTCTGGTTTTACAGGTTCTTCTGGTTTGCTTGGCTCTTCTTTTTTGTCATTATAAATGATACCTTTATTTTCTACATAAGATATGCTTCCATCTTCATTTACGGTTAGTTTATACATCGTATCATTTAATACATATCCATTTGGCGCTTGCAATTCTTGGTAATGATATGTTCCTGTTTTTAAGTTGGTAAATGTTACAATTCCATTTTCATCTGTTACTTTTTCATCTAGTTTATTTCCATTTGCATCATATAGTCCAATGACTGCTCCTGCAAGTTGCTTATTCGTTTTGGTTTCTAACTTTAGAATGGTAGCATTTCCTTTTATTTCCTCAATTACGACTTTATCATTATACAAGTTGCCATTATTTTCTCCATAAGTTACATTTCCATTTTCATCAACTGTTAGGGTGTATTTTGTATTGTTTAATACATATCCTTCTGGTGCTCGTAATTCTTGGTAATAATAATTTCCTTTTGTTAGTCCACTAAATGTTACGGTTCCATTTTCATTGGTCGTTGCTTCTAATAATTTATTTCCTGCTGTATCAAATAATCCAATGGTTGCTCCTGGAAGTTTTATATTGGTGTCTGTTTCGTATTTCGTAATGGTAACATTTGCTGTAATGACATCATTATAGATAATTCCGTTATTCTCGCCATAGGTAATGCTTCCATCTGCATTTATGGTAAAAGTATAGATTGTATCGTTTAATATATATCCTGCTGGTGCCATTAACTCTTTGTAATGATAGGTTCCTTTCGTTAATCCGTTAAATGTTACAGTTCCATTTGTGTTTGTTACCTTTTCATCTAGTTTGTTTCCATTTGTATCAAATAATCCGATTACTGCACCTTTTACTTGGATTGTTGTTCCTGTTATATATTTTGTAATAGTTACTTCTGTTTTGATTAAGTCATTGTAAATAATACCTTTATTTTGTGCATAATGAACACTTCCATCTAGATTAACTGCAACAATATATGTTTTATCATTTAATTCATATCCTAACGGTGCCTGTAGTTCTTTATATGTATACATTCCTACTTCTAGATTTTCGAATACTACTGTTCCTGTTTCATTTGTTGTTTTTTGAGTTAGTTTATTTCCAGATGCATCATAGATTCCAATCACAGCTCCTGCAAGTGGTGTTTCTGTTCCTGTGATTCGTTTTGTAATGATTACATTAGCTTTTATGGTATCGTTGTAGATAATTCCATTATTCTCACCATAAGTAATACTTCCATCTATATTTACGGTAAAGGTATAAACAGCATTATTTAGTATGTATCCTGCTGGTGCGGTTAATTCTTGATAACGATACGTTCCTGCTTCTAGGTTTTCAAATAGAACAGTTCCATTGGACGCAGTTGTTTCTTCTTGTAATTTGTCTCCGGATTCATCAAATAGTCCAATCACAGCTCCTTTTACTGGTTCTTTTGTTCCTGTTATATATTTTGTAATAACTGCACTTGATTTAATCACATCATTATAAATAATTCCGTTGTTATCTCCATAGGTGATACTTCCATCTATATTTACGGTAAAGGTATAAACAGTATTATTTAATACATATCCTATTGGTGCTTGTAGTTCTTGATAGTTATAGGTTCCTACCTCTAGTCCTGCAAATATAATTTGTCCATTTTCTCCTGTTGTTTTTTCATCTATTTTATTTCCGTTTTCATCAAATACTCCTATCACTGCTCCTGGAAGTGGTATTTCCGTTTCTATCTTGTATTTTGTGATGGTTACATCTGCTTTTACAGGGTTGTTATATAATTTGCCTTCACTCTCTCCATAGTTGATACTTCCATCCGCATTTACTGTGAATTCATATACAGTGCTATTTAGCACATATCCTGCTGGTGCTTCTAATTCTTGATAACGATATTTTCCTGCTTCTAAATTCGTAAAAGTTACTGTTCCTTTTGTATTTGTTACTTTTTGATCTACTTTATTTCCTGTTTTATCAAATAAGGCAATGGTTGCTCCTGGAAGTGATATTTCCGTTCCTGTTTTGTATTTTGTGATGGTTACATCTACTTTTATTGGTTCATTGTAAATAATTCCTTTGGTATCATTTTCAAATGTTATGCTTCCATCATTTGCAATAGTGAAATGATACATGGTTTCGTTTCTTACATAACCAATTGGTGCTTCTAGCTCTTGGTAACCATATTGTCCTGGTTCTAAGTTGATAATGGTTAAAGTTCCCTCTTCTGTTGTTGTTCCTTTGATTTGTTCTCCATTTGCTACCATTGGGTTACCCTCTTTATCAAATAGTCCAATGACAGCTCCTGCAAGTGGTGTAGTTGTTCCTGCTCGATATTTGGTAATGACTACATTTGACCTTACTGGCTCGTTATAGATAATTCCTTCATTTTCACCATAGGTAATACTTCCATCATTGTTAATGGTAAATTGATACATTGTGCTATTTAGTAAGTATCCTGCTGGCGCTGTTAATTCTTTGTACTGATAGGTTCCTACTTCTAGGTTGTTAAACAATACCATTCCATTTGAACTTGTTGTTTTTTCATCTAGTTTGTTTCCATTTGCATCAAATAAAGCAATAGTTGCTCCCGTAAGTGGTGTCTCAGTTCCTGCTCGATATTTCATGATGATAACATTTGATGTCACTGGTGTATTGTAGATAATTCCGTTTGTATCGTTTTCAAATGTTATGGTTCCATCGTTGTTAATGGTAAATCCATACATGGTGTTGTTTCTTACATATCCTACTGGTGCTGTTTGCTCTTGATATGTATAAGTTCCTACTTCTAGATTGTTAAATGCTATTTGTCCATTTTCTCCTGTTGTTTGTTCATCTATTTTATTTCCATTTGCATCAAAAATTGCAATAACTGCTCCCGCAAGTGGTGTAGCTGTACCTTCTCTATATTTAGTGATAGTTACATTGACTTTGACTGGCTCATTGTAGATAATTCCGTTTGTGTCGTTTTCAAATGTTATGGTTCCATCATTTGCAATGGTGAAACGATACATGGTTTCATTTCTTATATATCCCTCTGGTGCTTGTAGTTCTTGGTAACTATATTGTCCTGGTTCTAAATTGATAATGGTTAAGGTTCCTTCTTCTGTTGTTGTTCCTTTGATTTGTTCTCCATTTGCTACCATTGGATTACCATCTTTATCAAATAGTCCAATGACAGCTCCTGCAAGTGGTGTGGTCGTTCCTGTTCGATATTTGGTAATGACTACATTGGTTTTGATTGGTGTATTGTAGATAATTCCGTTTGTACCTTCTCCATATGTAATACTTCCACTGTTTTCTACTGTAAAGTGATATTCAGTATGATTTAATACATATCCATTTGGTGCTGTTTGTTCTTGATAGTAATAATTTCCTACTTCTAGTTTTCCAAAATCAACTTGTCCATTTTCTTCTGTTGTTTTTTCTTGTAGTTTATTTCCGTCCTTATCAAATAGTCCAATCACTGCTCCTGCAAGTGGTGTCTCGGTATTTGTTCTATATTTTGTAACGACAACATTATTTTGTGTAGTTACTCGATCATTGTAGATAATCTTATTTGCATTTTCTGCAAAAGTTACTGTTCCATCATTATTTACAGTAAAGTTATATTTTGTATGGTTTAATATATATCCCTCTGGTGCTTCTTGTTCTTGATAATAATAATTTCCTACCTTTAATCCTGAAACCGTAACAATTCCGTTCTCATCTGTTACCGTTTGTGTTAGTCTGTTTCCAGCTGCATTGAATATTCCAATAGTTGCTCCAGAAAGTGGCATTGTTGTTCCTGCTTTGTATTTTATAATTGTGAAATCTTCTTTCATTGTTGCTCTATCATTATAGATAACTTTGTTTGAGCCTTCTGCAAAGGTTACAGTTCCATCATTATTTACAGAAAAATTATATTTTGTATGGTTTAATACATATCCTTCTGGCGCATTTATTTCTTGATAGTAATAATTTCCTACTTCTAACCCCGAAACTGTAATGATTCCGTTTTCAGTCGTGATTGCTTCTGAAAGTTTATTGTTTGTCGTATCAAATATTCCAATGGTTGCTCCTGCAAGTGGTTTTTCAGTTCCTGTTTCATATTTGATAATGATAAAGCTTTCTTTCATGGTTACTCTGTCATTATACAAATTACCATTATTTTCATCATAGGTAATTCTTCCATCTGAAGTAATTGTAAATTCATAAGTATGATTGTTTAATACATATCCTTCTGGTGCTTGTAATTCTTTATAATGATAAGTTCCTACTTCTAAGTTTTCAAATGTAATTACTCCATTTTCTTCTGTTATTTTTTCTTGTAGTTTATTTCCTTCTGTATCAAATAATCCGATCTTTGCTCCTGCAAGTGGAGTGGTTGTCCCTGTTCTGTATTTGGTAATGGTTACATCTGATCGAACTGGTTCATTATAAATGATTCCGTTTGTATTGCTTGCAAAAGTTACTGTTCCATCATTTGTAATGTTAAAACTATACATGGTGCTGTTTAATACATATCCTTCTGGTGCATTTAGTTCTTTATAATGATAAGTTCCTACTTCTAAGTTTTCAAATATAACAGTTCCGTTTTCCATGGATACTTTTTCTGCTAGTTTATTTCCTTTTGCATCAAATACTGCAATGGTTGCTCCTGCAAGTGGTGTGGTTGTCCCTGTTCTGTATTTGGTAATAGTTACATTTGCTCTTATTGGTTCATTGTAAATAATTCCATTGGCACCTGTTGCAAAGCTTACACTTCCATCGTTTTCTACTGTGAAATGATATTGGGTACTATTTAATACATATGCTACTGGTGGTGTTAGTTCTTGATAAGAATAAGTTCCTACTTCTAATTTTCCAAAGTTTACTTGTCCATTTTCTCCAGTTGTTTGCTCATCCAACTTATTTCCATTTTCATCAAATAAGCCAATGACAGCTCCTGCAAGTGGTGTCTCAGTTTCTGCTCTGTATTTTGTAACAACAAATTCATTTTCTGTGGTCACTTTGTCGTTATAAATAATTTTTGTTGTACCTTCCTTATATGTTATTGTTCCATTATTTTCTACAGTAAATTGATATTGAGTATGATTTAATACATATCCTACTGGGGCCTCTAGTTCTTGGTAATAGTAATTTCCCACTTCTAATTTCCCAAAATTTACTTGTCCATTTTCTCCTGTTGTTTTCTCTTGTAGTTTATTTCCGTTTATATCAAATAATCCGATCTTTGCTCCTGCAAGTGGTATTTCGCTTCCTGTTTGATATT
>CATLHF010000012.1 GCA_949948835.1 uncultured Clostridia bacterium
GAAGCAGTACCGTGAGGGAAAGGTGAAAAGAACCCCGGGAGGGGAGTGAAAGAGAACCTGAAACCCTATGTTTACAAGCAGATAGAGCACGTTAAGGTGCGATATCGTACTTTTTGTAGAACGGTCCAACGAGTTATTGTATATGGCGAGGTTAAGTACTAAGTAAGGTACGAAGCCGAAGCGAGAGCGAGTGTGAAAAGCGCGATAAGTCATATGTAATAGACCCGAAACCGAGTGACCTATCCATGGTCAGGATGAAGCTAGAGTAAAATCTAGTGGAGGTCCGAACTGATTGTCGTTAAAAAGGCACCGGATGAACTGTGGATAGCGGAGAAATTCCAATCGAACTCGGAGATAGCTGGTTCTCCTCGAAATAGCTTTAGGGCTAGCCTTGAGAAAGTAGCATATGGGGGTAGAGCACTGAAGGAGCTAGGGGCCTAAGTCAGGTTACTGAACTCTATCAAACTACGAATACCATATGTGTAAACTCAGGAGTCAGACTGCGGGAGCTAAGTTCCGTGGTCAAAAGGGAAAGAGCCCAGACCGTCAATTAAGGTCCCAAAGACATAGCTAAGTGGAAAACGATGTGATTTTGCGTAAACAACCAGGATGTTGGCTCAGAAGCAGCCATTCATTTAAAGAGTGCGTAATAGCTCACTGGTCGAGTGAAGTTGCGCGGAAAATTACCGGGGCTAAGCTATGCACCGAAATTGCGGATTTATACCATAAGGTATAAGTGGTAGAGGAGCATTCTATTGTAGGAAGAAGCAATACCGAAAGGAGTTGTGGACGAAGTAGAAGAGAGAATGTTGGAATAAGTAGCGAGAGCAAGGTGAGAATCCTTGCCGTCGAAAGTCTAAGGTTTCCTGGGGAAGGTTCGTCCGCCCAGGGTAAGTCGGGACCTAAGGTGAGGCTGAAAAGCGTAGCCGATGGATAGCAGGTTGAGATTCCTGCACTACGATAATACTTAAAAGATGCAAGGGACGCAGGAGAGGAAGATAAGCGAGGAAGAGGAAAAACTCGTATCGAAAGATATAGTGAAACTAAAGTAACGAATTATCAAGAATCACACTGACGAGAAAAGCTTGTAGAACTTGTATTAAAGTACCCGTACCGCAAACCGACACAGGTAGATGAGGAGAGGATCCTAAGACGAACGAGAGAAGCATTGTTAAGGAACTCGGCAAATTGACCCCGTAACTTCGGGAGAAGGGGTACCTAAGTAACATTAGGTCGCAGAGAAAAGGCCCAAGCAACTGTTTAACAAAAACACAGGTTTCTGCTAAATCGAAAGATGAAGTATAGGAGCTGACGCCTGCCCAGTGCTGGAAGGTTAAGGGGAAGAGTTAGAACTTGATTCGAAGCTTTGAACCAAAGCCCCAGTGAACGGCGGCCGTAACTATAACGGTCCTAAGGTAGCGAAATTCCTTGTCAGGTAAGTTCTGACCCGCACGAAAGGCGTAATGATTTGGGCACTGTCTCGACAATGTCCTCGGCGAAATTGTAGTACTAGTGAAGATGCTAGTTACCTGCGACAAGACAGAAAGACCCCATGGAGCTTTACTGTAGCTTGATACTGGGTTTTGGTGATTTATGTACAGGATAGGTGGGAGACTATGAAGTCTGGACGCTAGTCTAGATGGAGTCAACCTTGGGATACCACCCTTAAATCACTGAAATTCTAACCATTAGTCATGAACTGGCTAGGGGACAATGTCAGGCGGGCAGTTTGACTGGGGCGGTCGCCTCCTAAAGAGTAACGGAGGCGCCCAAAGGTTGCCTCAGCCCGGACAGAAATCGGGCGAAAGAGTGTAAAGGCAGAAGGCAGCTTAACTGGGAGACAGACATGTCGATCAGATACGAAAGTAGGGCTTAGTGATCCGGCGGTAGTGAGTGGAAATGCCGTCGCTCAACGGACAAAAGTTACCCTGGGGATAACAGGCTTATCTCCCCCAAGAGTTCACATCGACGGGGAGGTTTGGCACCTCGATGTCGGCTCATCGCATCCTGGAGCGGAAGTACGTTCCAAGGGTTGGGCTGTTCGCCCATTAAAGCGGTACGCGAGCTGGGTTCAGAACGTCGTGAGACAGTTCGGTCCTTATCTGTCGCAGGCGTAGGAAATTTGAAGGGAGCTGTCCTTAGTACGAGAGGACCAGGATGGACATACCGATGGTGAATCAGTTGTCACACCAGTGGCACGGCTGAGTAGCTAAGTATGGAAGGGATAAACGCTGAAAGCATCTAAGTGTGAAGCCCACCCTAAGATAAGATTTCCCATACCGTAAGGTAGTAAGATTCCATGTAGACTACGTGGTGATAGGTTGGAGGTGTAAGTGCAGTAATGTATTAAGCTGACCAATACTAATAAATCGAGGGCTTAACCATAAAAAATATGGTAGTTACCGAAAGAGAAATAGGATATCTAAAAATAAGTAACATATATCTATGTATTTTTGAGTGTGCTAAGAAGAAGCATACTAAAAATTTCTGGTGATGATTACATAGAGGAAACACCTGTACCCATACCGAACACAGAAGTTAAGCTCTATTGTGCCGAAGATACTTGCGGGTTACCCTGCTGGAAAAATAGGTTGTCGCCAGGTTTTTTTTATTTATTTTAAGAAAGCATACATTAGAAATAGACTTTATTTTTAATGTATGTTTTCTTTTATTTTACAAACAAGAAACAAAATGATATAATAATAGTGTTTTAATGATATAATAATAGTGTTTTTAGGAGAAAAACAAACGAAATAAGGGAGAGTAACATGGGAAAAGTAATGTGGAAACCAGGAACATTTTTATATCCAATACCAGCTGTTATGGTATCATGTGGCACAATGGAAGAATCCAATATTATAACAGTAGCATGGACAGGGATACTAAATACAAATCCAGGTATGGTGTATATTAGTGTAAGACCAACAAGATATTCGTATCAATTAATAAAAGAACAAGGAGAATTTGTTATAAATTTAACAACTAAAGAATTAGCATATGCAACAGATTGGTGTGGGGTAAAATCAGGCAAAGATGTGGATAAATTTAAGATGATGCATTTAACCAAAGAAAAAGCAAATCTTGTTAAATGCCCATTAATCAAAGAAAGCCCAGTATCGGTTGAATGTAAGGTAAAAGAAATAAGAGAACTTGGGAGTCACCATATGTTTATTGCAGAAGTTTTATGTATTAATGCAGATGATACGTATATTGATGAAAAAGGTGCATTTGACATTAGTAAATGTGACCTAATTGCATATGCAAATGGTGGATATTATCCATTAGGAAAGAAAATTGGAAGATTTGGATTTTCAGTAGAGAAGAAAAAAAGAAAATCAAATAACAAAAAATAAAAAGCGTAAAAAGCTTGTATTTAAACAATTGTACAAAAGTATAAAAAAGTTAAGGAAAAATGTAGGTTTTGCTTGACTTTTTTTTACGTATGTGATATAGTATTTTAGCATATTGCTTAACAGCTATGCTCACATCGTTTAAAAAGGAAAGCTAAAAGATTACGGAGGTGTATTTAAATGGCTGCAAAAGGACCAAGAGAACATATCACATTAGAATGTACAGAATGTAAAAGAAGAAATTACGTAACTTCAAAAAATAAAAGAAATAATACAGACAGATTAGAAATCGTAAAGTATTGCAAATTCTGTAAAACACGTACAACACATAAAGAAACTAAATAAGTTTAAGCCGATTTTAGGAGGAATAAAATGGCGAAAGTAGAAAAAGAAAAAAAAGATAAGAGACACTTTTTTAAAGATTTTAAAGCAGAATTAAAAAAAGTTATTTGGCCAACACCAAAGCAAGTTGTAAATAATACAACTGCTGTTATTACCATTGTGCTAATTACAGCCTTAATTGTTTTTGTGTTAGATGTAACTTTTGAAACATTAAATACACATGGAGTAGATAAATTAAAAAGCGTTGTTCATAAAGAAGAAAACACAATCCAAAACGTAGTAGATGACGCAAATAATTTAAATACAACAGATACAAATACAGTAATAGACAATACTATTTCTGAATAGTTAAAAAAGTTGTTATAAGGAGGCGTAAGCCAGATGTCTCAAGACGAAAAATTACAAGCCAAATGGTATGTTGTACATACCTATTCGGGATATGAAAATAAAGTAAAAACAGACCTTGAAAAAACAATTAAGAACAGAGAACTTGAGGATTATTTTTTTGAAATTGTTGTTCCTATGGAAGAACAAATTGAAATTAAAGACGGAAAAAGAAAAACAAATTTAAGAAAAGTTTTTCCAGGCTATGTTTTAATTAAAATGATTGTAACGGAAGAATCTTGGTACATTGTAAGAAACACAAGAGGTGTAACTGGATTTGTTGGTTCAGGTGCAGATCCAATTCCATTAACAGATGAAGAAATTCGTAATATGGGATTCGATACAGCCCCAGTTAATGTCGATTACGATGTTAATGATTCTGTTAAAGTAATTAATGGACCATTAATCGATTTTATTGGTGTTGTTCAAGAAATTAATAAAGAAAAACACAAAGTAAAAGTATTAATTTCCATGTTTGGTAGAGAAACTCCAGTTGAACTAGAATTTTCTCAAGTCCAAAAAATTGTTTAAAATTTTAAAATATAACTTAGATTCGAAGGTAGGTGAAAAAAATGGCAGAGAAAGAAATTTCAAATGTAATCAAATTACAAATTGAAGCAGGAAAAGCAACTCCAGCTCCACCAGTAGGACCAGCTTTAGGTTCAAGTGGTGTTAATATTATGCAATTCGTTAAAGAATTTAATGATAGAACAGCAAACCAACCAGGAATGATTATACCAGTTGTTATCACAGTATATAAAGATAAATCTTTTGAATTTATCACAAAAGTTCCACCAGTTGCTGTATTAATCAAAAAAGCTTTAAAAATTGAAAAAGGTTCTGGAAAGCCAAACAAAGACAAAGTTGCAAAAATAACAAAGGAACAAGTAAAACAAATTGCAGAAACAAAAATGGAAGACTTAAATGCAGCTTCACTAGAAGCAGCTATGAGCATGGTAGCAGGAACAGCTCGTTCAATGGGTGTTGTTGTTACAGATTAATTTATAAAAATAGTGGGAGAACCAATAGGTTCGTTATGACCAAAGGAGGATTAAAATGAAACAAGGAAAAAGATATGAAGAAGCTTCAAAGCTTGTAGATTCTTCAAAATTATACGAAGCAAAAGAAGCTTTAGAATTAGTAGAAAAATTCCCAAAAGCAAAATTTGATGAAACAGTTGAATTACACGTTAAATTAGGTGTAGATTCAAAACATGCTGACCAACAAGTTAGAGGTACCGTAGTACTTCCAAACGGAACAGGTAAAACATTAAGAGTTTTAGTATTTGCAAAAGGAGATAAAGCAAAAGAAGCAGAAGCTGCTGGAGCAGATTTTGTTGGAGCAGAAGAATTAATACCAAAAATTGAAAAAGAAAACTGGTTTGAATATGATGTTATCGTTGCAACTCCAGATATGATGGGTGTTGTAGGAAGACTTGGTAAAGTATTAGGACCAAAAGGATTAATGCCAAACCCAAAATCAGGAACAGTAACAATGGATGTTACAAAAGCAATTTCTGAAATTAAATCTGGTAAAGTAGAATATCGTTTAGATAAAACAAACATTATTCACTTAGGATTTGGAAAAGTATCATTTGGTACAGAAAAATTACTAGAAAACTACCAAACAGTAATAGATGCTATTATCAAAGCAAAACCAGCAGCAGCAAAAGGTCAATATATTAGAAGTGTTGCAATCACTACTACTATGGGACCTAGTGTATATGTTAATCAAAAGTAATATTTTAAATATTAGCCAAAGACAGTAGGCAAAACGTATAAGTCCTACCGAGGTATCATAAATGTTCGAGTTAAACGACTTTATATGCCTTGGAAAAGGACAATATAAAGTCGTTTTTAAATTTTAAAATATAGATTAATTCTAACGAATTTTGGAGGAGGTGAAAACCAAATGGCAAATGAGAAAATCATTAACCAAAAGAAAGAAGAAGTAAAAGAATTAGCGAGCCAATTTAAAGAGGCAAAACTAGTACTTTTAACAGATTACAGAGGAATTAATGTTACAGACGTAACAGATTTAAGAAAAACATTAAGAGGAACATCATCAGATTACAAAGTAATCAAAAATAATATTACAAGAAGAGCACTTGCAGAATGTGGTGTAGAAGGACTTGATGAAGCATTACTTGGACCAACAGCAGTAATTATAGGAAAAGAAGATTACCTAGAACCTGCAAAAGCAATCTATGAATTCACAAAGAAAAATGATTTCTATAAAATTAAAGGTGGAATCGTAGAAGGTAAAGTAATGACAGCTGAAGAAATTATCACTTTAGCAAAACTTCCATCAAGAGAGACATTACTATCTATGCTTGCTGGAGCTTTACTTGGAAATATTTCAAAACTTGCAGTTGCACTTGATCAAGTAAAACTACAAAAAGAAAACGCTTAAGTTTAAAATAAGCAAATTAAAAAAATATTAGAGTAACGAACTTATATCGTAAAAAAATTAGGAGGATTAAAAAATGAGTAAAGAAGAAATGATTGAAGAAATCAAAAAAATGACAGTTGTAGAATTAGCTGATTTAGTAAAAGCTATCGAAGAAGAATTTGGAGTATCTGCAGTAGCTGCAGCTGCACCAGTAGCTGGAGGAGCAGCAGCAGGAGCTGCAGCAGAAGAGAAATCTTCATTTGATGTTGTGTTAAAAGATGCAGGAGCAAACAAAATCCAAGTTATCAAAGTTGTTAGAGATGCAACAGGATTAGGATTAAAAGAAGCTAAAGAATTAGTAGACGGAGCTCCAAAAACAGTTAAAGAAGGAGCATCTAAAGAAGAAGCTGAAGAATTAAAAGCTAAATTCACAGAAGTTGGAGCAGTTGTAGAACTTGCTTAAGTTTTGTAAAAATATTATTTTAAAAAGGAATTCTTTTATAAAAGAGAATTCCTTTTTTGTATGCAAAATCTGACATGTCTTGCAATTTGCAAATGTTATGTAAATGTGATATAATAATATCGTTAATGCATATTAATAAAAAGGTCAGTATGACAAGTCCTATATGGGCGGAAAGGAATACGATGGGGAAGAACAAACAGCAAGAAGGATTATCAACAGAAAGCCTAGTTAAGATTTTGGAAGATACCAATCAAGCTAGAGCTCGGTTTTACAGCTTAATCACCAAATGCTCCGTATCAATCCATAAGAAAAAAGAAGATGAAAAAGGGCTGATTGCATTACAGGCCGATAGCAGATATATAAGAGAATTCTGCAAAAGGGTTATACAAAATGACTCAATTGAGGCAAGAAGCATTAAAACAGTCTATGATATGGGAGAATGGGTTAAGAAAATTAAGCTGATTTGGTACGAAAAGCGACCGCCAGAGAATGAGATTTTCAAGTTATTAACTTATGGAGTCTTTATGGTGCCGGTTGAAAAAGACAAGAACAACATTGTGATCCAAAGAAACAGGAGATGGAACCAGGTAATCATTCACATTTTCTAACACCGTATTTATGACCAGTGCAAATGTGATTTTGTTTGCACTGGTTTTCTTTTTTATAATTATTACAAAATCTGGAAAAAGTATTGCAAAGTAGTCTTAAGATTCTAAGAACGAAAAAACTAAAAACAGAAAAAGAGATAGAGAAAATAATGAATTGTGATACGATAGCAAAGGCATAAATAAGAGAAAAGGGATTATGTTTCTTTCTTATCTTCATGCCTTGACAAATATCATTAGTAAATATAAACTATATTCATATTGTAATAAGAGAAATACTAAGGAAAAGGAGAAATGAAATGAAAAATAGAATTGTAGGGGCAGATTCTATATCTGCCCAAAAAGGAATAACATTAATAGCACTGATAATAACAATAATCTTGATGTTAATACTTACAGGCGTAGTACTAAATATAACGCTTCGGAGAAAATGGCTTATTTAAAGTGGCAAAAAAAGCAGGGGAAGATTATAAAATAGCAAGTATAAGAGAAAGAGTAGAACAAGAAATATTGGTATTACAAGCAGGAAAAGTAACCAATGGTGAAAAATTAACAGTAGAAGAAACATTAGTAGAATTAGAGAAAAAAGGGACATTTAGTGAAATAGATTTAGAACAAGAAGAAGGAGTAACAGATGGATGTATAATAAAAATTGGTTATGATGAGAATGGAAATGCATATATAGAAGAAATAAATAAAGACAATAAAACAAGATTAGTAATAACAAAAGATCCAAAAGGATATACAAATGAAAGCGTAAAAATAGGAATAGCAGTAAATGCAAGTGATAAGAAAATAAAAGATATAGAACTTCCAGAAGGAATGACAAAAAGAGAAGATGACCTATACGAAATAGCAAAAAACGGACAATATCATATAAAGGCAACATTAGAAGATGGAGAAGTTATAGAAAAAACAATAAAAATAAATACAATGGACAAACTTCCACCAAAAGTTTTTGAAATAAAAGCAACATTAAAAGATGGAAAGATAGAAATAGAAGGAACAACAGAAGACACAGAGGCAGATGGAGAAAATGCATGTAGTGGAATTGAGAGATATGAGTATTACGTAAATGACACAAAATATAATACACAACCAATTGAAGGATTAGAAGGAGATCGTTATAATGTATATGTGGTAGCATATGATAAAGCAGGAAACCATATTAGTAGCTCTGTTAAACAACTTGGTCCAGTACTTTTATACAATGGTGAGAATAAACTACCTACATCGGTTTTTAGTTTCGAACATGCAGGTTATATATATTGGGATATTAAGAATGGAACTATGGGAATAAATGATATTCCTACTGGTTTTGTGGATGGAATGACTCAACCTACATTTCGGTAGGGCTACGTCTGTTGAAACTTATGATTTATCGCAATATGAAAGCTTGACTTTTACAATCAGTGTTTTTGATATCAGGACGAAAATAGTATTGGGAATAAAAAATGAAGATGGAGAATGGATAACACAAAAAAGTCCAGAAGTAACTGGAGACTTAGTTTTCGATTTAAGAGATTTTAACGGTAAAGGTAAAATATGTATAGAAGTCGACTATTCACAAATATATATGTCTAAAATAACTTTAAAATAGATGTTAATATTAAGAGATAGCTTATAAAAGTATAGTATAAGCTATCTCTTAAGTAATAGAAAAATTTCAGCAGTATTTTAATACAAAATTAATCCAATAGCACAAGTATATATACCTGTGCTATTTTTCCGACTAATTAGTCAAAAGGTATTGCAATTTTGAAAAATAAATAATAAAATGAATACATTATCAATATATATAAGAAAAGATGAACTTTGGAGGAGTAATATATGGTTATATTATTAGATGCAATGGGTGGAGATAATGCACCAGATGCAACAATAAAAGGAGCAGTAAAGGCAATAAAGGATATTAAGGCAGAAGTGTGCTTAATTGGAAATGAAGAAGTAATTAATGCAAAAATAAAAGAGTTTTATGGAAAAAAGGATATTAAAGAAATATCAGAAAGACTAAGTATCCATCATACATCAGAAACAATTGAAATGTGTGATATACCAACACAAGCCATTAAGCATAAAAAAGATTCTTCTATGGTAGTTGGATTTAATATGCTAAAAGAAGGAAAAGGAGATGTCTTTATTTCAGCAGGAAATAGTGGGGCTCTACTTACAGGAGCAACATTGTTGGTTGGAAGAATTAAAGGAATCGATAGACCAGCCTTAGCAGGAATTCTTCCTGCATACAAAGGAAGCCTTATGCTAATGGATTGTGGCTCAAACACAAACTGCAAACCAATTAACTTACTTCAATTTGCACAAATGGCGACAATTTATAATAGAAATACATTTGGAATCAAACGTCCAACCGTTGGATTATTAAATATAGGAACAGAAGAAACAAAGGGTAATGATTTAGTAAAAGAATCTTATAGACTATTAAAAGAAAAAGCAGAAGAACTAGACTTAAACTTTGTTGGAAATGTAGAAGGAAGAGATGCTTTTTCTGGGAAATTAGATATTTTAGTAGCAGATGGCTATACTGGAAATGTTTTCTTAAAAACCGTTGAAGGTGTCGGAAAATTAGTAAAAAGAACTTTAACAGAAAGTATTAAGAAAAATATATTTACCATGCTTGGAGCTTTACCTGCAATGCCTTCTATTAATTCACTAAAAAAAGCAATGGACTACAAAGAATATGGGGGAGCATTATTTTTAGGAGTTAAAAAACCAGTTGTAAAAGCACATGGAAGTAGTGATGAAAAATTATTCGAATTTACGATTAAACAAGCAGAAAAATTCGTGGAAAATAAAGCAGTTGATAAAATGATTGAACATTTTGAAAAATAAAATTAAAAATACTTGACAATTATAGAAACATATATTATTGTTTAGGTAATAAAATGGAATTGAATTTGGGAGGGGGTGAACTTAAGAATGAGTTCAGAAGAAATTTTTGATAAAGTAAAAGAAATTATCGTAGAGCAATTAGGTGTAGCTGAAAACACAGTTACAATGGAAGCTTCATTTATAGATGATTTAGGAGCAGATTCACTTGATATCGTTGAATTAATCATGGCATTAGAAGAAGAATTCGATTTAGAAATTCCAGATGCAGATGCAGAAAAAATCGTTTCTGTAAGTGATGTTGTTGACTACATAAAAGAAAATGTATAAGAAAAAAGAAGGGGAATACCTTTCTTTTTTTTATAATGTATTATATAATAAGGAACATAGGAGGTGAAACGATGGAACTACAAGAATTTGAAAAAAATATTGGTTATTCTTTTTCTAATCAAGAAAGATTAAAAAATGCATTAACTCATACATCTTATGCAAATGAAAGAAACATTCCAAGTAATGAAAAATTAGAGTTTTTAGGAGATGCAATTCTAGAATTTGTAACAAGCGAGTATCTATATGAAAACTATAAACATCTAAAAGAAGGAGAAATGACTAAAGTTAGAGCAAGTGTTGTATGTGAAGAAAGCTTATATAAAATAGCATTACAGCTTAATTTTAGTGATTTCTTATACTTAGGCAAAAGCGAACAGGTAAATGGGGGAAGTAAAAGACCAGCTATTTTAGCAGATAGTGTAGAAGCTGTTATTGCGGCAATGTATTTAGATGGTGGACTAGCACCAGTAAAAAAATTTATTTTAGAAAATTTAACAGACGCTATTAAAATTGCAAGTAGAAATGTAGGATTAAAGGATTACAAAACAGTATTACAAGAGAAACTACAAGTACATGGAGATGTACATATTGAATATAAGATCATCCGTGAAACAGGACCAGACCACGATAAATATTTTACAGCACAAGTAATATGTAACAAAAAGGTGCTTGCTACTGGTGAAGGACATTCCAAAAAAAGTGCAGAAATGGAAGCGGCAAGACTTGCCATGCAGGAAATGTAAAAGGAGGAGAAGTATCAATGAAAAAGAAAAAGCAATATATTATTCCAATCTTTGTACCACATTTAGGTTGCCCAAATGATTGTATCTTTTGTAACCAGAAGGCAATTAGTGGACAGTTAAAAAAAGTAACAAAAGATGATGTAAAGAAAATAGTAGAAGAGTATTTAGCAAGTTTTAAAGAAGACGATGCTCTGAAAGAAATTGCTTTTTTTGGAGGAAGTTTTACAGGTATTGATGTAGAATTGCAAGAAGAATTATTAAGTGTTGCTTATGAATATGTGAAAAAAGGAGAAATTGATTCGATTCGCATTTCTACAAGACCAGATTATATTAACAAAGCAACATTAAAACGACTAAAGAAATATAAAGTAAAAACAATTGAATTAGGTGTGCAATCAACAAATGATTATATTTTAAACAGAGCAGGCAGAGGACATACTTTCTTAGATGTAAAAAAAGCATCAAAACAAATAAGATTTTATGGATTTAAATTAGGACATCAGATAATGGTAGGACTTCCAGAAAGTACAAGACTAGACGAATTAAATACAGCAAAAGATTTGATTAAGTTAAAACCAAAAATGGTAAGGATTTATCCAGTTTTAGTTATTAAAAATACAAAATTAGAAGAAGAATATACAAGTGGAGAATACGAGCCAATTACCTTAAACCAAGCAGTAGAAAGATGTAAAGAATTAGTATATCTTTTCAATAAAAGTAAAGTAGAAGTAATTCGAATAGGACTTCAAAATACAGATATTATTTCAGAACCAAATAGTGATAAAAGTGATGTAATAGCAGGTCCATTTCATCCAGCCTTTGGACAATTAGTAGAAGATAGTATTTGGTATGATAGTATTGTTGATAAAATTAAGAAATTTAATGTAAAAGTAAAAGAAGTTGAAATTAGAGTCAATCCACAAGATGTTAATAGCGTAGTAGGACATAAGAAAGAAAATGCCAATAAGTTAAAAGATGTTTACGAAGTGGATATTCAAGTAACAAAAGATGATAATATAAAACCAGGAAAATCGGAAATTACCATCTTAAAAACCTTTTCAGATTTTAAAGAAGAAGAAAAAATAACAAAATCATAAATGGTATAAAATTCCTATATTTGTAAAGAATACAGATATAGGAATTTTTATATTGAATATAAATGAGGGGGTAAAATGGGAATAAAGGAGAAACGAAATAAATTAAGATTAAAAAAATATTTTTTTGAATTTTTTCAAATTATAATAGGAACTTTTTTTATGGCAGCTGCGGTGTCCTTGTTCTTACTTCCCAATCAATTATCATCTGGTGGATTTACAGGTATTGCTACCATTTTATATTATTTCTTAAAGCTACCAATGGGAGTTAGCATACTTTTATTAAATATACCACTCTTTATTTTAGCTTTTATTAAAAAAGGAAAGAGTTTTGTGTTTAAAGGAATTATCGGAACTGTATTTTTATCTGTTTTTATTGATATATTAGATCGATACCAGGCACTAACAACCGATTCATTTTTAGCATGTATTTATGGTGGAATTATTATGGGAGTGGGGACATCTATTATCTTAAGAGCAAATGCTTCCACAGGAGGAAGTGATATGCTGGCTTATGTAATTCGAGAATATAAACCAAGTTATCGAACGGGAAATTTAATTGTTATTATTGATACTGTAATTATTATATTAAATGCCATATTTTTTCGAAAAATCGAGATTGGATTATATTCGGCGATTACGATTTATTTAATGGGAAAAGTAATTGATATTCTTTTTGAAGGAATCAATTTTACAAAGCTAATTTATATTATATCGGATAAATACTTAATGATATCTAACGAAATTATAAAAGAAATTGGAAGAGGAACGACTGGAATTTATGCAAAAGGTATGTATACTAATGAAGAAAAGATGATGCTACTATGTGTTGCATCTAGAAATGAGGCTATGCGAATTAAACAAATTAGTAAAAAAATAGACCCTCGCTCGTTTGTTATTATTTCTAATGCAAGGGAGGCATATGGATTAGGATTTAAAAGGGAATAAAATAAAAAACATTGAATATTGCATCAAAAATATGTTAAAATGGAAAAAGAGGATGAAAATATGAAAGAACAAAAATTAGTAATTGACAAAATAGATTTTGAACCAAAGCACATATTTGAATGCGGACAATGTTTTAGATGGTATGAAGAGGAAAACAATCGTTATACAGGTGTTTTTGGAAACAATGTGTTAAAGGTAAAAAAAGAAGAAGATAAAATTATATTTCAAGGTGTTTGTGAGGGTGATATTAAACAAATTGTAGAAGATTACTTCGATTTAAAAACAAATTATCAAGAAATAAAAAATAAGCTAAGTAAAATGGATGATTACTTAGCCAAAAGCATTGAATTTGGAAATGGAATTCGTATCTTAAACCAAGATTTATGGGAAATGATTATTTCGTTTATTATATCAGCAAATAATAATATTCCTAGAATTCAAAAAATTATTGAACGAATTTCAAAAGAATATGGAACTAAGATAATGTGGAACAACAACACGTATTATACATTTCCAACCAAGGAACAATTATCACATGCAAGGATAGAAGATTTACGAAATTTAGGACTTGGGTTTCGAGATAAATATGTGTATGAAACAACAAAGAAGTTTATTAAAGGAGAAATTAGCCTAGAAGAATTAAAAACTATAAAAGATGTAAAAAAGCTAAGACAAATCTTAGAAACTCTACCAGGGGTAGGACCAAAAGTAGCAGATTGTATTTTATTATTTGGCATGCATCGTTTCGAAGTATTTCCAATTGACGTATGGGTAAGACGTGTGATGAACGAATTATATATGAAAAAAGAAGATGAAACGAAAGTAAAAAAACAAGAAATTGAAAACTTAGCAAATATAAAATATGGAGAACTAGCAGGAATGGCACAACAGTATTTATTTTACTGGAAACGAGAAACGGCGTAATGTAGGCGCCTTATCCGTTAATGTGAAGAATGAAAAGGGAAGAGGGAAGAGTACAAAATCCTTCGGATTTTAAAGAAAGGAGGACGTTTATGGGATTACGACTAATTTATGGAAAAGCAGGTAGTGGTAAAAGCGAATTTTGCTTTCGTGAGATAAAAGAAAAATTAAATGGACTAGATAAAATTTATGTGATTACACCAGAGCAATTTTCATACATGCAAGAAAGAAAATTGTTAGACATATTAGACCAAAATGCAGTCATTCAAGCAGAAGTATTAACATTTGCTCGTATGGCTTATCGTATATTCCAAGACGAGCGGAGGAGCAAAAACGTCACTTTCAAAATCGGGAAAAGCAATGCTCGTCTCCTATTTATTACAACAGGAAAAAAAGAATTTAACGTTTTTAAGTAGGTCAGATGAAAATGTGGAATTAGTGATAGACCAAATAAAAGAATTAAAGAAACATATGGTAACAACCAATATGTTAGAAAACATTACCAATCAAACGAAGAACCAATACATAAAAGCGAAATTAGAAGATATTTACTTATTATATAAGAACTATCAAGATAAAATACAAGAATCTTATCTTGATGAAGATGATGTTTTAACGATACTTGCGGACAAGCTAGAAGATAGCAATATGTTTCAAAATACAATTCTCTACATAGATGAGTTTTCAGGTTTTACAAAACAAGAGTATGAAATTATTCGTAAACTATTAAAGTCAGCAAAAGAGGTAAATGTTACGATTTGTAGTGATAGTATAGAAGAGGTAAAAGACTTAAATGATATTTTTTATACCAATAAACAAACGGTATCAAAATTAATAAACATTGCAAAAGAGGAAAAAGTAGCAATTGAAAAACCAGTTTACAGGGAAGAATTAAAAAGATTTCAAAACGAAGAATTACGTTTGTTAGAAAAAAACATGAGTGAAAATCAAACAATAAAATATGAAAGTGAAACAAACTATATACAATTATTTTTAGCGAAGAACCCATTTTCAGAAGTAGAACAAGTAGCAAAAACGATAATTCATCTAGTAAAAAATGAGAACTATCGTTACCGTGATATATCCGTTATTACGAAAAACATGGAACAATATGCAAGTTTAATTACAGCTATTTTTGCACGATATGAAATTCCTGTTTTTATTGACGAAAAAAAGGATTTTAGTCAAAATATTTTAGTAAAATACATGATGGCAGTAGTTGATATTTTTGCAAAAAACTGGTCTTATGAGGCTATGTTTCATTACTTAAAAACTGGATTTTCTAACTTAACAAAGGAAGAAATTTTTGAACTTGAAAATTATTGTATTTCCTATGGAATTAAGGGAAATAAGTGGTATAAAGAAGAATGGAAAATTGCAAAAAGTGATGAGCAATTAGAAAAACTAAACGAGATGCGTTTAAAAGTTGTTACACCACTATTAACATTTAAAAATAAATTATCAAGAATGAAAACAGCAAAAGACTTATCAAAAGCCTTATATGAGTTTTTGCTAGAAAATAAAATATATGAAAAATTACAACAAAAAGCAAGAGCTTTAAGAGAAAATGGACAAATTGAGTTAAGTAATATATATGAAACAACATGGGATACTGTTATGAAAGTAATTGATGAGTTGGTTTTTGTATTGCCAGAAGAAAAGCTTTCTTTTGAGGAATACACAAAATTATTAAAAATGGGATTAGTAAGTAGTGGACTAGGAACCATTCCTGCAAGTCTTGATCAAGTTATGATTGCAGATGTAGAACGAAGTAGAACTCACAAAGTAAAATCTGCTTTCTTAATTGGAATAAATGATGGTGTTTTTCCATCTAGTTATAAAGAAGAGGGATTTTTAAACGATAAGGATAGAGGCTATTTAAAGGAAAATGGTATTGAACTTGCTAAAGATACGAATGAACAGTTATATGAAGAAAACTTTAATACATATAAAGCATTTACCATACCAGAAGAGAAATTATATATTTCTTATGCATCTTCTGATAGTGAAGGAAAAACATTAAGACCATCAGTTCTTATTTCAAAATTAAAAAGAATGTATCCAAAACTAACGATAAAAAGTGATATGATTGAAAAAGAGAGTGTGATTACAACAAAAGATGCAGTTTTTTATGAGCTATTAAATCAAATTCGCGATTACGAAGATGGAAAAGAAATTAGTCATTTATGGTTTGAATTATACCGAGTTTATGAACAAGATGAAGAATATAAGTTAAAATTAGAAGAGGCATTAAAAGGAATATATTATCAAAATAAGCCTTCTCATATAAGTAAAGAAAATATACAAAACTTGTATGGTGATACCTTAAAAACGAGCATTTCCCGATTAGAGAAATATAAGCAATGTGCATTTTCGTTTTACTTAAAATATGGGTTGGGATTAAATGAAAAAAGCTTATTTGAAGTAAAAAGCATCGATACAGGAAACTTTATGCATGATGTGATTGATACCTTTTTTGACCAAGTAATTCGGAAGAAATCTAAAATTAAAACAAATGCAAGAAGAAGAAATTTCTGAAATCATTAAAAACATCATTAATGAAAAATTAACACAAAATAGAAATTACATATTAGGAGCAACAAAGAAATATCAAATCTTAACAAAACGACTAGAAAAACTTATTTTACAAGCGATGAAATACATTATTGCAAGTATTACAAATAGTGATTTTGAGATTGTTGGAAATGAGGTAGAGTTTAGAAATCAAAAAGATTACCCACCAATTATGATTGATTTAGACGATGGTAAAAAAGTAGAAATTACAGGAAAAATAGACCGTATCGATTTAGCAAAAGGAAAAGATGGAAATTATATTCGAATTATTGATTATAAATCATCTCTAAAAAATATCGATTTAAACGAAGTAGTAGCAGGGTTACAAATTCAGTTATTAACCTATTTAGATGCAGTAACCGAAAAACAAGAAGACCTAATTCCAGCAGGTGTATTGTATTTTAATGTAATAGACCCTATTATAAAAGCAGACAAAAACAAGACCGATGAAGAAATTGAAGGGGAAATTAAAAAACAATTCAAAATGCAAGGTCTAATTTTAGCAGATGTTAATGTGGTGAGAATGATGGATAAGACGTTAGAAAAAGGAGCATCAGACTTAATACCTGCCTACTTAGACCAAAATCAAAATATTAGTGAAGCAAGGTCAAGTATGGTAACAAAAGAAGAATTTAAAACGTTACAAAGTCATATTAATAAAGTAATAAAAGAAATTGCAAAAGAAATTTACTCAGGTGAAATCGAAATAAAACCATACTACAATCAAAAAAAGAAAAAAACACCATGTGACTATTGTGAATATAAATCCATTTGCAATTTTGACCCAAACTGCAATTCTTATTACTATATCCCAAATAAAGAGAAACAGCAGATTTTGGAGGAAATAAAGAATCGTTAAAAGAAAGGAATAATATGATAGATTTATCAAATGAAACGATGATTCATGTTAAGAAAAATGAAGTGGAGTTTTTACAATTCCGAAAGTTACTAGAATATCCAGAGTTAGTTCATTGTTATACATTAAAAGCAAATGATTTTGATATAGCTGGAAATGAAACTTATGAAGAAAAGAAGAATATAGTGGAAGATAACTATACCAAATTAGCTAGTGCACTACAAATACCAAAAGAAACCATCATAAGACCATATCAAACACATACCAATATAGTAAAAAGAATTGATAAAAAGAAAAATGAAATATCTATTTTCCCGAAAGAATTCACAAATGTGGATGGATTGATAACCAATCAAACAGGAATTACCTGTTCCTTAAGTTTTGCAGATTGTACACCAATTTATTTATATGATCCTATAAAAAAGGTGATTGGGGATATTCATTCTGGTTGGAAAGGAACTCTTACAAGAATAGGAAAAGTTGCTGTAGAAGGTATGATACAAGAATATGAATGTAATCCAAAAGATATTATCTGCTGTATTGGACCTTGCATCAGAAAGTGCCATTTTGAGGTTTCAAAAGATGTTGCAGATGCTTTCCAAAATGAGTTTCAAGAGATGGAAGATATGGATGAAATTATTACTTTCCTTCAAGGAAAAGATAAGTATGTAATTGACACATGTAAAATAAACGAGAATATGATGAAAGAAGTAGGGCTTTTAGATGAAAACATTATTGATAGTGGAATATGCACAGTATGTAACAATGGACAAATGCATTCATATAGAGCCCATAAAGAATTAGCAGGAAGAAATACAGCTATATTAGGAATGAGAAAATAAGGAGGAAAGTGTATGCGTTATCCACAAAGCTTGAAAAAAGGAGATACCATAGGAATTTGTGCGCCATCAAAAGGAGTAGCAGAACCAGAAAAAATAGAAGATTTAGAAAAAGCGATTAAGCAATTAAAAGATATGGGTTACAAAGTTATTGAAACAGCAAGTGTTCGAAAAGGTGAAAAAGGAAGAAGTGCTCCTGCCATAGTAAGAGCAAAGGAATTTATGGAGCTTTGGGAAAATGACGAAGTAAAATTAATTATTTATGCAGGTGGTGGAGATTTCTTAATGGAAATGCTAGATTATCTAGATTTTGATAAGCTAAAAAACAGCACTCCAAAATGGACACAAGGTTTTTCAGACATTACTCATTTAAGCTTTTTACTAAACACCATTTGCGATATACCAAGTATATACTGTGAAAACGTAAAAGATTATCGAATGACACCACTATACCGTAATTTAACGGATTGTTTAAAAATCGAATCTGGAGAAGAAATCATACAGGATTCTTTCGAAAAATACCAAGAGCAAATAGAAGATAATGAAGATGGAACTTATCATTTGACAGAAGAAGTAAAATGGAAAAACATCACAGGGCAAGAAAAAATAGAAATACAAGGAAGAGCAATAGGAGGTTGTCTAGATTGTGTTGACACTGTTATTGGAACAGAGTTTGATAAAGTAACAGACTATATAGAAAAATACAAAGACGACGGAATTTTATGGTTTTTAGAGTGCTATGAAATGAATACACCATTATTACAAAGAATCTTATGGAAAATGAAACACGCAGGCTACTTTAAATACTGTAATGGAGTCATTTTTGGAAGGTCTCTTATAATGAGAGAAGATTATGATTTAACAGAGAATCAAGCAATACTTGATGCAATAGGAGATTTAGGGTTACCTATTATTACAGGAGCAGATATAGGTCACGTAGCACCACAACTTGCCATTACACAAGGAGCTATTTTAAAAATTACATCAGGAGAGGGAAAAGGAACAGTAGAAACATATCTAAAATAAAAGGAGTATCATATATGTTTGAAACATGGGAAGAATTAGAAGAATCAATAGTAGAATGTAAAAAATGTAAGTTATGTAATAATCGAATAAACATTGTATTTGGAACAGGAAATAAACAAGCAGATTTAATGTTTATAGGAGAAGGACCAGGGGCAGACGAGGATAGACTTCGGAGAGCCATTTGTAGGAAAAGCAGGAAAACTTATGAATATGGCATTCGAAGGAATTGGAATTAATAGAGAAGAAGTATATATTGCAAATATTGTAAAATGTAGACCACCTAATAACCGTAACCCAGAAGCAGATGAAGCAGAAGCTTGCTTAGATTATTTACGAAATCAAGTTATGCTAGTAAAACCAAAAGTAATTGTATTACTTGGAAGTGTTGCACTAAAAAATATTTTAGGAAATGAATACGGAATTACGGCATCAAGGGGAAAATGGATAGAACAAAAAGGCATTTTATATATGCCAACCTGGCACCCAGCAGCACTCCTTCGAGATGACAATAAAAAAATAGAATTTTGGAATGATTTAAAAGAAGTAAAAAGAAAAATGCAAGAAATAAAATAATGTAGGGGGCGAGAATTGCTCGTCCGAACAATAAAGGAAGTAAGAAATATGGTAAAAAATTTTTATGGACATTTAAAAAATATTCTACAACACAAATGGATCGTTTTTTGTTTATGCTGTAAAGCAGGCATTCCATATCGAGGAATCGTACACGACCTATCCAAATTTTCTTTAACAGAATTTTGGCAAGGTGTGAAATATTACCGGAGATGGACATAGAAGTCCAATTCAAAGGGCAAAAGAAGATTATGGCTATTCTACTGCGTGGTTACACCATAAAGGAAGAAATAAACATCACCCAGAATACTGGTATGATCCAAATGCACCAAAAGACTTACCAATTATACCATTCAAATACGTATGTGAAATGATATGCGACCAACTAGCAGCAGGAAAGGTATATCAAGGTAAAAATTGGACAAAAGAATATCAATTAACTTATTGGGAAAAACACGTCGATACGTTTATGCTAAATCCAAAACTAAAACAATTTGTAACTGAAATCTTAACGAAAGTTTCACAAGATGGAATTGATAAAACTATTACAAAGGAAAACTTACGAGTATGTTATGATAGGTGTGTAAAATAAAAATAGATATAAGAAAAGTATTGATAAATTGAAAATAGTACAATATAATATAAGTATAAAAAAGAGAAAAAGGCGAAGCCCTTTTCCCATTGTTCTTGGAATTGAAGTTTGAAATTGAGGGTCTTACTTCAATTCTTTTTCTATGTATACAAATACTATAACCGAACAAGTCCAATTAAAGATACTGTAATACCAATAGAGAGAACCACTAATGCTATTCCTATACATAACTCCATTAACATCACCTCCTTAGAATAGCATTTTTAGTATTACAAAATTGTAATACTAATGGATACCATCATAAAGTCATGGTGAGGATTCCAACAACAAAACAAATTTACCACAACAATTACAAAAAGTTAACAATATTTTACAAAAAAACAAAAGACGAGAGAGTCTATATAAAATAAGCTCTCTCGTCTATTAAAATACTTTTAATAGCAACATTGCATTTACGCAAGAAAAGAATCTATGGAAGCATTCTTTTTGAGTATATACCGTTGCAAGACCGAACTACATCGCAATTTTGAAAAACATCTAAGGTATTAGTAACATATTCCTTAATTAAAGATAAATCATTATGGAATTTAGAACCTTTGAGATACTTGTTGACAGTTTTTTCTATACGATCCTGTGTGAAGTCTTTGTGCATTTGTAAGATAGTTCCTGTTACAAGGTTTTGCAAATCCTGTTCATTTTTTTACATCTTCGTTATGTTTAACGTTTGCCATATTGTTTACCTCCTTTGCTGTATTGATGTAAAAGCTGCTAAAGTATTCACCTCCTTCAATAAATAATTAGTTTGTTTGAATCAATATATATAAACGTATAAAACGCTGAAACAATTATATCACATATACAATTTTATGGAAGAGGTTATAAGTAATGTTTTATTTATTCTTGCGCTCAGCCTCCTCCCAATGACGCTGTAGCAATACTTCGTATTTAACAGCGTTCATCGGTCCCCACAAGAGGCTCGCGTCTTCGAAACATAAAACATTGCTTATACCTCTTTGGAAAATACTAAAATAAATAAAGAGTTATGTAACAGTTGGTCAAAATGATTGACTTTCTTTTTGGTTCATAATAAAATATTATTAGTAAAATTTTATGGAGAAATGATATGAAATATAGTAAAGAAGAAATTAGTAAAAAAGCAAATCATTGCTTAGGTTGTAAAGTAAAAATGTGTAGTAAGGGATGCCCTTTAGGAAATGATATTACACAATTTATTGCATATGTAAAAGAAGAAAAGTATGAAGAGGCATATCATACCTTGTGTGATACAACAGTACTTTCACCCATTTGTGGTAGAATTTGTCCTCACAAAAGTCAATGTGAAGGAAGCTGTGTTCGTGGCATAAAAGGAGAATCTGTTAGCATTGGAAATTTAGAAGCATATCTTGGGGATGTAGCGATTGAAAAAGGGTATGAGATTCCTAAATTTAGTAATGAAGTAAAAAATAAAAAGATAGCAATTGTAGGAGGAGGACCAGCTGGGTTAACTGCTAGCGCCCAACTTGCAAGATATGGTTATGATGTTACCATTTATGAAAAATATAATAAACTTGGTGGAATTTTAAGACATGGTATTCCAGAGTTCAGGTTAGAAAAAGAAGTATTAGACAAACAAATCCAAAAAATATTAGATTTAGGAATTAAAGTAGAATATGAAAAAGCTTTAGGAAAAGATTATTCATTAGAAGAATTAGAAAAACAGTATGATGCAATATTTCTTGGCTTTGGTGCTAATATCTCTTCAAAAATGGGAATACCAGGAGAAGACCTAAATGGTGTATATGGCGGAAATGAGTTATTAGAACATAACAGTCATCCAGATTACACAGGAAAAAAAGTTGCAGTGATTGGTGGCGGAAATGTTGCTATGGATACATCAAGAACCATCAAAAGATTAGGAGCAGATGAAGTAACTGTAATTTATAGAAGGGCAGAAAAGCAAATGCCAGCAGAAACAAAAGAAATAGAAGATGCCAAACAAGAAGGAGTTAACTTCTTATTCCAAACGAATTTAGTAACTATTATGGGACAAGCTAAAGTAGAAAATATTGAATGTATAAAAACGGAACTTATAAAAAAAGAAGGAGAAACAAGAGAAGTACCAGTTGATATAAAGGGAAGTAATTTTGTTATACCAATGGACTATGTTGTTATGGCAGTAGGTTCAAAACCAGAAGAACAGATCGTAAAATCACTAGGGTTAGAATTAACATCAAGAGGAATGATTAAAATAGATGAAAATTATATGACATCAAGAACTAAAGTATTTGCAGGAGGAGACATTAGCGGAACAAAAGCAACCGTAGCATGGGCAAGCCGTTCTGGAAGAGAAGCTGCAAATGCAATTATGAAATTTTTAGAAAGATGATTTTAGGGACGGGGGTAAAAATCACCTTCTTAAATTGAAGGATGACTTTTACCCCCGTCCCTAAAATCATCTTTGAGTTTCATATTCACCAGAATAACCGAATAGTTTCTTTAATTTCTTAAACAAAATAGTAACAAATCCTTGTTTCTGAGGAACTAACGCTAAAGCAGAGTTTGTAGCATATGCATTATTTTCAATTTCATTTCGTTTCCATTCTAAATCTGCCATCTTTTCTACATAGTAATCGTTGAAAAAAGAATAGGTAGCAGTATATCCGATGAAATCTTTAAAATTATATAATTTTTTACGATAATTTTCTATTTGCACCAAAGTAGAAATGGCATTAAATTTCTTATCAAAATAGCTTGTTAAAATCAAATTTTGTGTATCTAAGAAAATACTTTGAATTTGCATACGTAATTTTTCGATTTTTGTACTAATCTTTGTGACATTTTTAGAATCTTCTGAAATATCAGCAAGTATTGATGTTTGAAAACCTAACGCATCTTCTAAATCCATCATCTTATCAAAATTGGATTGAATACGATAAAAAGTACTTTTGCTGGTGAGTAAAATAAACTTATCCATAAATAAATCATTACTAAATAAAGTACTATTAAACAAGTCGTAATTTCCTGTTAAATATGCCATTTGATTTAATAATGTACATTCCAAGGCATAATGAGATGGACTGTATGTTGGAAGTGTAATATCAAAATATTTTACAGTATCTAAAGGAGTATTCATGGCATAGGAGCTCATTAATTGAACAGCGGCTTCGTTTAAAGCCATACCAGGAAGACTGCTACTTGTAAAATCACAAAAGCCAAGACGAAGAAGATTATCTTTTTCATCGCGATATTCTTGAAGAGCGTGAATGCATTCATGCATTGCATAGATATCAATGTTAGATAGATCTGCTGCTTCGTTAAAATAGATGGAATGATTTTTATAATAGTATTTAGCACTCGATAATAAACCAGGCATACGTGCAATATACATGTTAAGCCTAGCAAGTTTCATAAATAAATCTTTGGCATCTAAATTTTGGTTTGGAAATGCTTTTTCTAACCCATCCGCAACCGATTTTGCAATCATGTTAATGGTAAGTCTATCTAAAGATTTAACAACTTCAATTCCTTCCTTTTTTAATTCTTGTTCTATATTCATGAAAACGAATTTCTCCTTTGTAACTTAAGTACTATTATTATATAACATTTTGATTGAGAAAAGTGTTTCGTAAAAGTTAAGAATATGTTACGTTTGTATGACATAATTCATCTAATAAACATTGTCTTATTTATGTATACATGATATAATAGAATCAATCTAAAAAAGGAGGTATAAAAGTATGTTGTTTGAAACAAACAAATGCTACAAACCGTTATACATGGGACAGTATCTTAATCAACCCATTGTATATAATGGACGGAATTTTATCTTAACATTAGTTAAGGAGGGAAAACCAGGAGAAACGTATCTTATTGTGAATAATGGATTTACCATTAAAGATCCGTTTGCAGGTCCGGTAAAACCTGACTTTCCGAATGCATGGATATTTGGTTTATATTATAAACTGAGTAATCCAGCAAAATCATTTCCAAAAAGGCGAAGGGTAAAGAAGCTTCTTAAAGAACGGCCAGAATTTTTTGGCTGTGAAGGTCTGTATGAAGCACAAAAAGAACTCATGCAGCTATTAGAGGAACAAATGGCTTCCAACTATGTTATCTTAGTAGGATTTACGAAGTCAGCAGTGATGATATTAAATCATGCAAAGTATTCTTCTAATGTATTGGTGGATGCAATATGTCCTATGTTTGAAGGGACACTTTCAACCATACCAGATGTTATGAGGCGGTATTTAAAATGGTTTTATCGTTGCGTTGGCTGGTTATTAACGGAACACATTGTGGATGAAGACATATGGCCTTACTCAGAATATCTATTAGAAGCAGATTATACTGGGCTCAACTCAGAACAGGTTACCGTGGTACGTTCTACACTTGATAAAAGGGTAGAACATACGTGGAAAGATGTTTGCAATCCAGCAAATGTGTTTTTTCTACTAGCATCTCCAATTATGGAAAAAGCAATTGGAGAGAACTGGTATGATTATACAGGATACCGCTCAAATGCTTTCATATCCTATAAGTCACAGACACCGAAATTCAAGGTAGCTAATCTTATTACAGTGTATGCAAGTATGCCGATGACATTTAATCACCCGAAGGTAAGAGAGTTGATTTGTTCCCAAATCCAGGCACAAAATGAAAAAAGTTTCAAACAAATGGAAACGGATTGTTAGTTTCCTAAAAAAGAGAGACCAAAAAACATATAAAAATGTTTTTGGTCTCTTAAATATTATTTTACAACAATATTATAAATTTTATTTTTAACATAAATTTCTTTTACAATTGTTTTTCCTTCTATATAAGAAGCAACGGTTTTATGAGCAATTTCTTTTATCTCTTCTTCTGGAAGATTTAATTTAATATCAACATTTCCTCTTAACTTACCATTTACTTGAATTGGAAGATGAAAGGTATCTTCTACTATTTTTTCTTCGTCATAAGTTGGCCAAGTAGAATAAGTAATTGACTCTGCATTTCCAAGTAATTGCCATAATTCTTCTGTAATATGAGGTGCAACCGGATTTAATAATTGTAAAAATCCTAAAGCATATTCTTTTGGTACAACATCTACTTTGTAACAACTGTTAATAAATATCATCATTTGGCTAATGGCTGTGTTAAATTCCATGTTTTCATAATCGTGGGTTACTTTCTTTACAGTATAATGATAAGCTCTATCTAAATCTGGATTTTTTACATCTTGTATTTTATCAGATTCTACATATAATCTCCAAACACGGTCAATAAATTTTTTTGAACCTTCAATTCCGTTTGGGTCCCATGGTTTTGCAGCATCAATTGGTCCCATAAACATCTCGTAAAGTCTTAGAGCATCTGCACCATAATTTTTAACCATATCATCTGGATTAACAACATTTCCCTTTGATTTACTCATTTTTTCACCATTAGAACCTAAAATCATACCTTGATGACGAAGTTTATAAAATGGTTCTTTTTTGGTTACTAATCCTTTGTTATATAAGAATTGATTCCAAAATCTAGAATATAGTAAATGTCCTACTGCATGTTCTGGTCCACCCATATATAAATCGACTGGCATCCAGTGGCTCATTAATTCTTTATTGGCAATCTCGTTATCATTATGTGGGTCAATATAACGTAAGAAATACCAACTAGAACCGGCGGAACCAGGCATAGTAGAGGTCTCTCTTTTTCCTTCATTGCCATCGATAGAAACATCTACCCAAGAGGTAGCTTTATCTAATGGGGAAGCTCCCGTTTTGGATGGACTATAATCTTCAAGTTCTGGTAAAACTAAAGGAAGTTCGTTATCTTCTAGTACTTTCATACCATCTTCAAAATGAATAATTGGAATTGGTTCACCCCAATAACGTTGTCTTGCAAAAATCCATTCACGTAATTTGTAATTTACTTTTTTGGTACCAATATGATTTTCTTCAAGCCATGTAAGCATTTTACAAATAGCGTCTTCTTTATTTAATCCATCTAAGAAATCAGAATTAATATGAAGGCCATCTTCTGTAAATGCTTCTTTTGAAACGTCTCCGCCTTCTAGAACAGGAATAATTTCTATTCCAAATTTAGAAGCAAATTCATAATCTCTTTGATCATGGGCAGGAACAGCCATAATAGCACCTGTACCATAAGTGCTAAGTACATAATCAGAAATCCAAATTGGAATTTTTTTATTGTTGACTGGGTTAATAGCATAAGCACCAGTAAAGACACCTGTTTTTTCTTTACTTAGTTCGGTTCTTTCTAAGTCGGATTTAGAAGCAGCAAGTTCAATGTATTTTTGAATAGCAGTTTCTTGTTCTTTCGTGGTAATTTGTTTTACTAATTCATGTTCTGGAGCTAGTACACAGTAAGTTGCTCCAAATAGAGTATCGGGTCTTGTAGTAAAGACTTTAAAAGATAGCTCCGTATTTGATACTTTAAAAATAACTTCTGCTCCAACGGATTTTCCAATCCAGTTACGTTGTATTTCTTTTGTGGATTCTGGCCAATCAATGTCATCTAATCCACTAAGTAAGCTTTCAGCATATTTTGGGATATCTAATACCCATTGTTTCATGTTTTTACGAACAACAGGGTAACCACCACGTTCACTTTTTCCATTAATAACTTCATCATTAGCAAGAACGGTTCCTAATTCTTCACACCAGTTAACAGGCATTTCGATTAGTTTTGCTAAACCATCTTTAAATAATTGTTTAAAAATCCATTGGGTCCATTTATAATAAGTTGGCTCTGCTGTTGAAATTTCTCTATCCCAATCAAAAGAAAAACCAAGCATTTTTAATTGTCTTTTAAATGTTTCAATATTTGCCTCAGTAAAACCAGCTGGATGTTTTCCTGTTTTTATTGCATATTGTTCAGCAGGAAGACCAAAAGCATCCCATCCCATAGGATGAAGAACATTATAACCTTGCATTCTCTTCATTCTAGAAACAATATCAGTTGCTGTATATCCTTCTGGATGACCAACATGAAGCCCTTGTCCAGATGGATATGGAAACATATCTAATGCATAAAACTTTGGTTTTGAAAAGTCCCATACGTCTGTTTTAAATGTCTTATTTTCATCCCAATATGTTTGCCATTTTTGTTCTATTTCTTTAAAATTATAAGCCATAAAATCATTCCTTTTCTAAAATAATATTGGGACTATTATATAACAAAATAATGCAAAAATAAAGAGAAAAGTTGTTTAAATTTGAATTTTATAATATAATATGCCAAGGTGATAAAAATGATAGATATGAAAAAAGCAAGTATGGCGTTTAGCGAATATGTAAAGCCATATGATATTACAAATCCAAAAATAGAATTAAAAATTAAACATACATTTCGAACAGTAGAAGTTGCAAAAAAGATTGCGAAAGATTTAAAGTTACAAGAGGAACAAGTTTTGTTAGCACAGCTAATTGCACTATTACACGACATTGGAAGATTTGAACAAGTACGAATGTATAATACATTTAGAGATAGAGATAGCATTGACCATGCCGATTTGGGAGTAAGAATTTTATTTGAAGAAGGAACAATTCGAAAATTTATAGAAGATACAAAATATGATGATACTATATATAAAGCAATCAAAAATCATAATAAATTTAAAATTGAAGAGGGACTAAACGAAGAAGAATTATTACAAGCAAAAATGGTAAGAGATGCCGATAAAACCGATATATTTGCTGTTTTTGTAGATGATATTGAGAAAAATCGAGATGTATTATATAATTATGAAGAAATGGCAAAACAAGAAGTTAGCCCTAAAATCATGAAAGATTTTGAAAACTATCAGCAATCAAATCGAGATTTGTTTGTAAGAGATATTGATAGCTATATTAATATTATCGCTTTTATCTTTGACTATAATTTCTTAACGGGTCTAAAAATCATCCAAGAAAATAAATATATTGAAAGAACAATGAAACCAATATGTATTTGTGATGATACAAAAGAACAAATGGAAAAAATAATAGAAATAGCAAATACTTATATAGATGAAAGAATAAAAAAAGGATGTTAAAAAAATGCCAAAAAAATTACTAATAACAGAAAAACCATCTGTAGCGATGGAATTTGCAAAAGCACTAAAAATAAATGCAGTAAGAAAAAATGGATATTTAGAATCAGAAACATGGATTATTACTTGGTGTGTAGGACATTTAGTTACCATGAGTTATCCAGAAAAGTACGATGAGAAGTTAAGTAAATGGAGACTAGAAACATTACCATTTATACCAGATGAATGGAAATATGAAATTATTCCTGCTGTTCAAAACCAATTTAACATTGTAGAAAGTTTATTAAAAAGAGAAGATATAGAAGAAATTTATAATGCAGGAGACTCTGGACGTGAGGGAGAATACATACAAAGACTCGTATTTATGATGGCAAAACCAAATCCAAATGCAGTGATGAAACGTGTTTGGATTGATTCTCAAACGGAGGAAGAAATTGTAAGAGGAATTAAAGAAGCAAAAAACTTATCAGAATATGATAGTTTATCCGATTCCGCCTATTTACGTGCCAAAGAAGATTACTTAATTGGAATTAATTTTTCGAGATTGTTATCTATCATTTATGGAAGAAGAGTTGCAAAAGAAGCAAATCTAGATAGAGCTTCCATTTCAGTAGGACGTGTTATGACATGTGTTTTAGGAATGATTGTACAAAGAGAAAGAGAAATTAGAAATTTTGTAAAAACCAAATATTATAAAGTAATAGGTGAATTTGGAGATGAACAAAGTTCTTTTAAAGCAGAATGGAAAATGACTGAAAACTCAAAAATGTATCAATCACCCAAATTATATAATGAGACTGGCTTTAAAAAAGAAGATGATGCAAAAGAATTTATTACTTCTCTTATGGGAAAACAAGCAAATATAGTAGAAGTAAAAAAATCCAAACAAAAAGAAAATGCACCACTATTATTTAATTTAGCAGAAATCCAAAATGAATGTACCAAACGTTTTAAAATTAAACCAGATGAAACATTAGAGAACATTCAAAATTTATATGAAAAGAAATTAGTAACTTATCCAAGAACCGATGCTAGGGTGTTATCAACAGCAGTAGCGAAAGAAATTTCAAAAAATTTAAATGGAATTGCGAAAAATTTTAAAGATGAAGAAGTTCAGGGCTATTTAAAAAAGATGGTAGAGGAAAAATATTCTACGAATTTAGTAAAAACGAAATACGTAAATGATACTAAAATAACAGACCACTATGCTATTATTCCAACAGGACAAGGGTATGAAAATTACGATAAATTACCTGACTTACAAAAACAAATTTATAAAGTAATTGTAAAGCGATTTTTAGCAATTTTTTATCCACCAGCAGAATTTAATAAAATAGCAGTAACGGTAAATATTGAAAACGAAGTTTTTAACACAAGTGGAAAAGTATGTGTAAAACAAGGATACCTTGAAGTACTTGGCACTTCAAGAGTGAAGAGTGAAGACGGAAAACAGAAGAGTGAGGAGCCTGAAAATAATATTGATATATTAAACACCTTAAAAAAAGGTGAGAGGATTGAAGTTTTGAATTTTGAAACGAAAGATTCTGAAACAAGTCCTCCTACTAGGTATAATTCAGGTTCTATTATCTTAGCAATGGAGAATGCAGGAAAACTAATTGAAGATGAGGAACTAAGAGAACAGATTAAAGGAGCTGGAATTGGTACTAGTGCAACAAGAGCAGAAATTATGAAAAAACTAGAGAAAATAAAATATATCGAAGTAAACGCTAAAACTCAAATCATTACTCCTACCAATTATGGAGAAATTATTTATGATGTAGTAGCAAGTTCAATGCCAGACATGCTAAATCCAAAACTAACAGCAAGTTGGGAAAAAGGACTTGATATGGTAGCAAAAAAAGAAATTCCAAAAGAAGAATTCATGCGGAAAGTTAGAAAATTATATTAAATCAAAATTTAATAAATTAATTGTGAATATGTAAAAACGTATAAATTTCTAAAAAATAGCCAATCTAAATATTGGTGATAAGTGTATGAGTATTTCGTGGATTAAGGCAAAAAGCGATAACAAAAGTTTTCGCTTTTTTCAAAATATGGGATTTGATGTATTGGAATTAGAAGACTTAGAAAAAACAGATGAAGTGATTTCAGATTTAATACGGAAAACATCGTGATACCATTGTACTAACAAATGAAGTGGCAGGGTTTTCTAGTGATATTATTAAAAAATATGATAAAAATGAAAGTATCAATATTATTATTGCACCCAATAAACAGGAATAGGACGAGTTAACTATGCATAAACTGGGGAGAGAAAAATAAGAGGTGGTAATAGTATGCTTTCACAAAACGAGCAATATAATAATTTCGTTAATGAATTTAGTAGTATCCTATATAATATGAAAATCGAGATTCCATTTTCTGATTACATATTTTTATGTGTTGGCAGTGATAAAATTATTGGAGATAGTTATGGACCATTAGTAGGGGAGAAGCTAAAAGAAAGTTTTAAAAATATGTATAATAATATTGAAGTATACGGAACATTAGAAGAACCAATTTCAGCCATTAATTTAGAAAAAACAGTAACACAAATTTACAAAAAATATCAGCACCCATGTATGATTGCAATCGATTCTGCTTTTGGTAGAGAAGATAAAGTAGGAACCATCTTGGTATCAGATAGCAAAATGCAATGTGGTAAAGGAACTGGAAAAAACATGATAAAAATAGGAGATATTAGTATAAAAGCGGTTGTAGCAAAAGATTTAAAAATGCCAAGATACAATTTTTCTAACCTTCAAAACACATCGTTAGGAAGTATTATGAAATTAGCAGATATTACAGCAAGTCGGAATCTATAATACGATTAAATATCATTAAACAAAATGTATATTCCCTAAAAATTTGGAAAAAATTTATATAATATTCTAAAATTTTAGGAGGTACATATGAATATCGATAATATGAAAAATATCGTTGTATTAAAAGATTTGCCATCAAATATGGTAGAAGAGGCAATTGTGATATTAAAGCCCAATATAAAAATGAAAGATATTAAAACAGAAGAAAAGAAAAAGGAAAATATTAAAGTAGGAGCAAAAAACACAAAAACTTCAAAAGAGTATATTATAAAAGAAGCAGAAGAAATAGTAAGTCAATATATTTCTAATTTAGAAAAACCAAAACAATTAGAAATTAGTAATCAAAAGCTAATGGCAAAATACCAAAAGATTAAGACATTAACAATATTATTTGGATTGGTAGGAGCCTTTGGTATTATTGTGAATTTATTATGAATAAAACACCTTTACCTAACATATATATTACAAAATAGTGATGTTAGATAGGGGTGTTTTGTTGTTGGAAAGAACATTAACTGAGGAAGAAAGAATAAGAAGAGCGGAGGAAATTTATCAAAGAAGAAGAGGTGGATATGCCTATGGAAGAGATAGTAGAATTACTAGAGTCAATGTGAAAGAAGAAAAAAATTTTTCTTTGTTTAAAAAGATGTTTTTGCAAATTGCAATTTGTTTGGTTATCTATTTTATTTTTTATTTAATTCAAAATAGTAACTACATATTTTCAGAAGATGTTTTAACAAAAACAAAACAGATTCTTTCCTACGATATTGACATAGCAAACATATACCAACAAACCATACAATTTATTTCTAGTCAAATGGAAGGGTTTACACCAGATGACCAAAACGTAGATAAAAATCAAGAAAACCAAAATACCATAACGCCAGATGAAGAAAAGCAGCAAGAATCACAAACACAAGAAAATGGAGTAGGAGGAGCAGAATTAGAAAATGCTATTATGGAAGATACAGTAGTTGCTAGTGCAGATGAACTCAAACAACCACAAACAGATGATGAATATATTAAAAGTAATTTTTCTTTCATCAAACCAATTAATGGGGTGATTTCTTCTGAATTTGGACAAAGAGATTCTGAAAATCCAATTGTTAGTAAAAATCATTCAGGAATCGATATTGCAGCAAATACAGGAACGGTGATTAAAGCTTCCATGGAGGGAACTGTCACAGTATCTAGTACGGTTGGAGACTATGGATACCACATAAAAATTGTGAACAATGATGTAACCACTTTATATGGACATTGCAGTAAGCTATATGTAAAACAAGGAGATGTGGTAACCCAAGGGCAAGAAATTGCAGAAGTAGGATCAACAGGAAAATCAACAGGTCCACACCTACATTTTGAAATTATGAGAGGTTCAACCTATATTAATCCAAGAAACATATTAGAATTTTAATGTAAAGAGGAAAACAATGAGTATTAAAATAAATTTAAAAATATTCTTATTTGCAATCATTTTTTATCTAACAAAACAAATTCATATTTATGCTCTTTTAATGTTATTTGCATTCTTTCATGAAATGGGACATTTATTGTGTGGAATCATTATGGGGTTAAAACCAAAAGCATTAAAGATTATGCCATTAGGGCTAAGTGTGGAATTCAATATCCCACCAGAAGAGTACAATAAAAAAATAGCAAAAGCCAATCAATTGGAAATAAGAAAAATGTGGATTGCATTAGCAGGACCACTAACCAATGTTATGATTATACTAATTACAATCATATTTAGAGGTAACATAGATAGATTACTTTACCAAGAAATTGTTTATTGCAATTTATTAATTACGATTTTCAACTTATTACCGATTTATCCATTAGATGGAGCAAGAATTGTAAAAGCATGGATTCGCATGCTAAAAGGAAGAAGAAAATCAATTGATTTAACAAATTACATATCGAATATTAGTATGGTTTTCATTACGATGGTTTCAAGTATTGCTATCTATTATTATAAAAACATAGCTATTTTGTTTATCATAGCATACTTATGGGGGATTGTTATCATTGAAAACAAAAGATATTACCTAAAAAAGAGAATTGATAAAATTATACAAAACAGTTGAAATAAAATGGATTTAATAGTAAGATATACATAAGAAAAATGGAGGATATGCGAATGATGAATTTAAAAAGAGATAGTAAAAAAGGAGTTACCTTAGTAACACTTTCCATTGCCATTATAATTATGCTTATTATAACCAGTACACTAATCTATAATATTACAACAGGAAGCAAAGTAAAGGCTTTAAATAATATGTATTACGATATTAATAAGATAAGAGACAAAGTAGATATGTACTACATTAATTATCATACGATTCCAATAGTAAACACTCCATATAAAAATACAAGTCATATACAGTCCATTAATCCAAATGATAATGAGGTATATTTTGTAGTAGACTTAGAAGCATTGGAAAATATGAATTTAAATTATGGACAAGACTATAAAGCTTATCAATCAAATCCATCAGAAGGTCTTACCAATCTTTATATCATAAATGAGAGAAGTCATAGTATTTATTATGTACAAGGGATTTCTTTTGATAATAAAATGTATTATACGATACCAGAAGAAAACACAAAAGTAACCGATAATACCTTACCAACAATACCACAAATTAATATTATATCAGGTACTAAGAGTAAGAAGGGATTTTATGTAGGAGATGTAGTTTTGAATATAACGCCAGGCATTGATAAGATGTCAGGAGTTAATCGAACAACTTACAAAATAATAAAAAATGGACAACCTTCCGAAGAAATAGAATTAGGAGAAGATAAAACAATTACTCTAAATGAAAATGCTGATTATGAGGTAATAGCGTATACATACGATAATGAGCAAAATATGGCAGAAAGTAAAAAGTTAACTTTTTCTATACAAGAAGATTATTTAGAATTATATTTTAAAAAAGGAGAATATTGGACAGAAGCTGATAATATATATGCTTATCTTTGGATTCAAACAGAGGAAGGAGTCAACGAATACAAAGCTTGGCCGGGTGAAAAAATGACATTGGTATCTGAGACAGATAATATCTACTCTATGGTTATTCCTGCCAGATATGAAAAAGGAATGGTTGTATTTAACAAACGGACAAGCAGCAATACAAACAATAGATATTGTTATTCCAGGAGAAGATAAAATTTTTATTCCAGATGATACAAAAAATAGAAATGTATATATTAGAGTTAATTGGAGATATGCTAGTTTATATATATGGAATGATAATGGAACATATAATAATATGTCATGGCCAGGAATAGAAAAGTACCGTATAAAATATGATAGTAGTTATTCTTATTATCGATGTGAAATACCAGAAGGATACAATCAGTTTATTTTGGTACAATTAAGGGATACAGGAAGCAATATTGCGGGTTCTCAAACAAAGGATATTTTATTTGAAAGGGATAATCAGTTGTATACATTAAGTACAAATGGAACAATAATGTCTACTACGACATATTCAGGAGGACAATGGGAAAATATACAAGATTGGTTGTAAATTACTTGCATTATTTAGAAATATATGATACAATAAGCAATGTTTGAAAAAAAGCATTGCTTTTTTCCTTACTCATACCGAAAAGGGAGTATGGGTTATAAGCCAAAAGGAGGTGAAATAATGAATCAATACGAGAGTGTTATCATTATTAATCCAAGTCTAGAAGAAGAAGGAGTAAAAAACCTTGTAGCAAAATTCACAGACTTGATTAATATGGATGGAAAAGTAGAATCTGTAGAAGAAATGGGCAAGAAAAAATTAGCTTATGAAGTAAAAAAGAACAAAGAAGGATATTATGTTTTAATTAACTTCGAAGCAAAACCAGAATTAATTGCTGAATTAGAAAGAAACTACAGAATTACAGATGAAGTAATCAAATTTATCGTTGTAAGAAAAGAAGATTAATTTAAAATGTGCAAACAGAAATTGTTTGTTAGGAACCTTTAATCATAGAAAGGTAAGGTAAAAAATATGAACAAAGTAATTTTAATGGGAAGATTAACAAGAGATCCAGAAGTAAGATATACACAAACAAACAATACATTAGTAGCAAGTTTTTCACTTGCTGTTAATAGAAGATTTGTAAGACAAGGAGAAGAAAGACAAGCAGATTTTATTAACGTTGTAGCATGGAGTAAAACAGGAGAGTTTTGTAGTAAATATTTTAAAAAAGGACAACAAGTAGGAATTATTGGAAGAATTCAAACAAGAACATGGGATGACGAACAAGGACAAAAACACTATGTAACAGAAGTTGTTGCAGAAGAAGCCTATTTTGCGGATAGCAAAAGAGAGGGAGATGCTGCTGGAAGTTTCGAAAATACATTTGGAAGTGTAGCAAGCCAAAGTCCAGAATTTGAAATTTCTTCAAATGATGACCTACCATTCTAAATAAAAGATAGGAGGGAAATAGAAAAATGGCAGATAAGAAAAATAATAGAAGAAATAATAGAATGAATAATGGTGATGAAGATTATAATCCAAAGTTCAGAAAAATGAGAAAAAAAGTTTGTCCACTATGTGCAGACAAAAACTTAGTATTAGATTATAAAAATCCAGACCAATTAAAAAAATTCATTAACGAAAAAGGTAAAATCTTACCAAGAAGAGCAACAGGAGCATGTGCAAAACATCAAAGAGATATTACAATCGCTGTAAAAAGATGTAGACACATTGCAATGTTACCATATACAGAAATTTAAGTATGTATTTAAAAGCTATCATCTATAACAATAAGGATGATAGCTTTTTCGTTTTAATTTGCTAAAGCTAGTATATAAAAAGTAATTAGAATATATATTTAAAATACATATTCTCAACAAAATGCTGGTAAAAACTGGAAAAAACCGGAAAAAACTGGAAAAAAATTTCCATAAAGTCTTGCAAAAGTCTAATACGTCTAGTATAATATTATATACAGATAAGAGAATAAATAATATCATTTTATTTATTCCTCCTATTTAAATCTGTAAAACTTAATGATTAATATCTATAAATGGAACAAAAAAATACTAGAGATGGCAGTCTCTAGTATTTTGCTATGTATACTAATTGAAATTGCTTAGTATAATAGCGATAACGATTAACGCTATCAACTTAATGATGTTATCCACAGGTTTACACCTCCTCTCGCTGGAAAGACGAAAGTAATGGAACAAACTTATTATACGACGAAAGAGAAAAATAATCAATAAAAATGACGATAAAAAAATAATATTTTCCAAAAATGTTAGAAAATGTAAGAACTACCAAAAAATGGATTCTTATATTTTTTGTCGCATTCCCAAAATTATCAAAAACAAAGGTTTAAACATATTGTAAATAGGAAATACTTTTATAAAAGTAGGTGGAAATATGAAATTAGGAATTGCTTTATCTGGTGGGGGAATTCGTGGAATTGCACATGCAGGAGTATTAAAAGCATTAGAGGATAACGGAATAACAATTGATATAATTGGCGGAACCAGTGCAGGAAGTTTAATTGCTGCATTATATGCTATGGGGTATTCACCATATTACATATATATATTATTTAAACGATATGCAAAAGAAATGGTTAATATTAATAGTGGACCGATTATTTCTGGAATTGGTAATTTTATGATGAATAAGAAAAATACATTACAAGGGTTAAAATCTGGAAAAAGCTTAGAAACAATCTATAATCAAATTGCATATAAAAAAGGAATACGAAAACTAAATCAAATAAAAATGCCAATTGTAATTCCAACAGTGGATATTATGAATTCCAAAGAATACGTTTTTACCAATTATATTCCTCAAAATGTAGAAGACACTTCTCAATACATTACCAACATTACTGTTGGAAAGGCTGTACGTGCTAGTAGCAGTTTTCCAGCCGTATTTAACCCATGTGAATTTGAAAACCATGCTTTTATGGATGGAGGAGCATTGGATAATGTTCCTGTTTATGAAGTAAAAAAACAAGGGGCAGATAAAGTAATTGCAGTAAAATTTGATGCTGACCCAGTAGATGAGCAAAGTAATATTATGGATATTGTTATGAAAACGATTGATATTATGGGAAATAAAATTTCCGAAGAAAGTTTAGAAATGAGTGATTTTGTTTTAAGCGTTTATACAGATAAAGTAGGATTATTAGATGTTAACAAATTAGATAGTTGTTATCAATATGGTTACAACTGTGCAGTAGAAAATATGGAGAAAATAAAAGAAATGATACAAAATTAACAGTAGGGGTTACATATGATGTAACCCTTGTTATTTTTTGAAAAATATGATATGATACATATTATTTAATTTTAAGGAGAAACAATATGTTAGACGTATTAATCGATACCGTTATCGATAGTGTTAAATTGTTGCCATTTTTATTTATAGCATATCTCATCATGGAATATATCGAACACAAAACAAGTGAAAAATCCAAAAAAGTAATCCAAAAATCGGGAAAATTTGGGCCATTTTTAGGAAGTATCTTAGGAATATTTCCACAATGTGGATTTTCGGCAATGGCAGCTAATTTATATGCAGGAAGAATTATTACACTTGGAACATTAATTGCAATCTTTTTATCAACATCAGATGAAATGCTTCCTATTTTATTATCTGAAGCAGTTCCAATAGATATTATTTTAAAAATTTTAGGGATTAAACTTGTAATTGGAATGATAGCAGGGTTTGTGATTGACTTCATTTTAAGAAAAATAGTAAAAAATGAAAAAGAAGATAAAATTGCAGAAGTATGTGAGCATGAACATTGCCATTGTGAAGAAGGTAGTATTTTAAAATCTTCTTTGAAGCATACGATTAGTGTAGTTATTTACATATTCATTATATCCTTTATTCTAAACACAGTTATTCATATCATAGGAGAGGACAACCTTGCAAACTTTATACTAAATAAGCCAATATTAGGACCAATCATAGCAGGAATTGTAGGACTTATTCCAAATTGTGCAGCATCAGTACTTCTAACACAGTTATATTTATCAGGAGTTATTAGTGTTGCTACTATGCTTTCTGGTCTGCTTGTAGGAGCAGGAGTAGGAATCCTAATTCTTTGCAAAGTAAATAAAGATGCAAAAGAAAATGTAAAAATAATAGGATTATTATACGTAATTGGAGTTATTTCAGGAATATTCTTAGAACTAATTGGAGTAACATTTTAAAAAAGGAAAGAAAATATGATACAAATTCCAGAAAAATATAAAGAAAGAATGATAAAATCCTACGGTGAAGAGGGGAAGGACTGGTTAACTTTGTAGACCAAATTACCAAGTGAAAAAAGAAGCCAATATGCTTAATAAATATGGAGAAATAGCATGTAAGTGTTACTATGAAAATGAAGAAGATAGGGTTTTAGTATTAGAAAAACTGATACCAGGAGATACTCCTAATCAAATACCAGAGAGAGAAGAGAGAATAAAAGAATTTACAAAACTTATGAGAAAAACGGTATTAGAAATAGAAGAGGGAGAATATTCAAGTTATCAAGACCGCATCGAAGAAAGACTAAAAAGTGCGATGGAAAATCCTTTAAAATATGGAGATACTGCACAATTTGTTCCTATAGCATATGAGTACTATCAAGAAATTCAGAAATTAGGATTAAAAAAATATATATTACATGGAGATTTGAATTTAAGAAATATCGTAAAAAGTGGTAATACATGGAAAATAATTGATCCGCAAGGAGTCATTGCAGAGGAGATTTTTGAAGTAGTTAAAGTGGTAAGAGGAGAACTGGAAAATAGTAGCAAGGTAAAGCAAACACTTGAAGAAACGATTCATTATCTTTCACAAGAACTCTCATATTCAGAAGAATTACTCGCAAAAGTAGTCTTTATTGAATTAATACGTATCAATTGTGGGAGAACAAATGAAGACAACAATCAAGAATTTATTAATAGAAATGTGCGATTTGCAAAAGAAGTATTGCAATATTGTCTATGAAAAAAGAACGCCTTGGTGCGTTCTTTCTTCATGTTAATTTATTTTTAAAATTTCTTTTGCACGAGAGATATCTTCGTCTGTTGCAGGTCTGATATTTTCTAATTCATAAGCTTGTCCTAAACTTTCCCATTTAAATTTTCCCATGTCATGATATTTTAATAATTCTACTTTTTCTATATTACTTAAAGAATTAAGAAAATCGTTTAATGTTTCTAAATCTTCTTTATTATCGGTTATGCCAGGAATAAGTACCTGCCTAATCCACATGGGTTTATGAATATCGCTTAAATATTTTGCAAAAGCAAGTTCTTTTTCATTAGAAAAACCAACTAATCCTTTACACTTTTGTGGGTTAATATGTTTAATATCTAAAAGAAATAAGTCGCTTAAGTGGATAATCTCTTTTATAGTATCGGTTAATGGTACCATACCGAGAAGTATCAATTGCAACATGAATATGATATTTTTTTAATTCTTTTATAAAATTAAGAACAAAATCTGGTTGCAATAAAGGTTCACCACCAGAAAGGGTAACACCACCATTAGAGGCTGTAAAGTAATTTGTATAGTGTTTTATTTTTTCTACTAATTCCTCTAAAGAAATGACCTCTCCTACATGAGGATTCCATGTATCACGGTTATGGCAGTATTTACAACGAAGATGACAACCTTGCATAAATACAACAAAACGAAGGCCGGGGACCATCAACAGTCCCCATGGTTTCTACCGAATGAATTCTCGCCATAGTATTTTTATCAAAATTACTCACTAAAAATCACCTCGCTTTTAAATAGTAGAGAAAAGGCCTCTTAAGTAAAGAGGGCAGTCAGCAAAACTGACTGCGGGTTCTCTTAAATTCTTTCATGAATGGTTCTATGGATAACATCCAATTGTTGTTCACGTGTTAATTTAGTAAAATGAACCGCATATCCAGAAACACGAATCGTAAGTTGTGGATATTTTTCAGGGTGCTCCATAGCATCTTCTAATAAGGCTCTATCAAATACATTAACATTAATGTGATGTCCTTCACTTGCAAAGTAACCATCTAACATAGAAACTAAATTATTTATTCTTATGGTTTCATCTTTTCCAAGTGTGGTAGGAGTAATAGAGAAAGTATAAGAAATACCATCTTCTGAATACTCATATGGAAGCTTAGAAACGGAGTTCATAACAGCTAAGGCACCATTTATATCTCTTCCATGTAATGGGTTTGCACCAGGACCAAAAGGTTCTCCAGCACTTCTTCCATCTGGCGTATTACCTGTTGCTTTTCCATAAACCACATTAGAAGTAATGGTTAAAATAGACATCGTTGTTTTGCTATTTCTGTAAGTTTGATATTTTTTCAATTTTTTCATAAAAGTTTTTACTAAACTTACTGCAATATCATCTGCTCGATCATCATCATTTCCGTATGTTGGAAAATCTCCTTCTATTTCATAATCAGTTGCAAGACCAGTTTCATCTCGAATTACTTTTACTTTCGCATATTTAATAGCAGATAGGGAATCAGTTACAACAGAAAGTCCTGCAATTCCACATGCCATCGTTCTTAAAATTTCTTGGTCATGAAGAGCCATTTCAAGTGCTTCATAAGAGTATTTATCATGCATATAATGAATTGCATTTAATGCTTTTATATAAATCTTTGCAACATAATCCATCATGTTATCAAATTTTTCCATAACATCATCATAGTCTAGATATTCTGAGCGAACTGGTTCAAATTTTGGAGTTACTTGTTTTCCTGATATTTCATCTCTACCACCATTAATGGCATAAAGTAAGGTTTTAGCAAGATTACATCTTGCACCAAAGAATTGCATTTGTTTTCCAATTCTCATAGCTGATACACAACAAGCAATTCCATAATCATCGCCCCAATGTTTTCTCATTAAATCATCATTTTCATATTGGATAGAAGATGTTTTTATAGATAAATCAGCACAGAAATCTTTAAATGCTTTTGGAAGTCTAGTAGACCACAAAACAGTCATGTTTGGTTCTGGGGCAGGTCCTAAGTTTACTAAAGTGTATAACATACGATAAGAGTTTTTGGTAACTAAAGTTCTTCCATCAATTCCCATACCACCAATGGATTCTGTTACCCATACAGGGTCTCCACTGAATAATTCATCGTATTCAGGTGTTCTTAAGAATCTTACTAAACGTAATTTCATAACAAAATGATCCATTAATTCTTGAGCTTGTTCTTCTGTTAGGGTACCATTTGCTAAATCTCTTTCAATATAAATATCTAAGAATGTAGTTACTCTACCTAAACTCATAGCAGCACCATTTTGGTCTTTTACAGCAGCTAAATATGCAAAATAAGTCCATTGGATGGCTTCTTTTGCAGTGCTAGCAGGAGATGAAATATCAAAACCATATTTTGAAGCCATTACTTTTAGTTGTTCTAGAGCTAATATCTGGTCATGAATTTCTTCACGTTCTTTAATAATGCTTTCTGTTAAAACATCTACATTTAAATTATTTAATTCTTCTTTTTTATTAAGAATTAAGGCATCTACACCATATAAAGCAACACGTCTGTAATCTCCAATAATTCTTCCACGTCCATATCCATCTGGAAGACCTGTAATTAAATGTGAACTTCTAGCAGCACGAATATCGGGAGTGTATACACTAAATACACCATCATTGTGAGTTCTGCGAATCGAATTAAAAATGTGCTTTACATCTTTATCTACTTCTCTGCCATAAGCGGCACAAGACTTTTCAACAATTTTAATTCCACCAAATGGCATAATGGCTCTTTTTAATGGAGCGTCTGTTTGAACTCCGACAATTTCTTCTAAATCTTTATCAATATAACCTGCATCATGCGCACTAATGGTGGAAACAGTTTTGGTATCAATATCTAATACTCCACCATTTTCTTTTTCCTTTTTATATAATTCTAAAACTTCATTCCATAATTTTTTTGTTTTATCAGTAGGACCTACTAAAAAGTCACGATTTCCTTCATAAGGGGTATAATTTAATTGAATAAAACCTCTTACATCAATTTCTTTTTGCCAATCGCCTTTTTTAAATCCTTCCCATTGTTTAAAATTCATAAAAACCTCCTTATAATTATTATATTATTCTTCCATTATCCATGATAACATACCAAAAGTCGCAAAGCAATATTAATTTTAAAACAAGAAAAAATTACTTTTGTCACCAAATAAAGGAAGAAGAATAAACTATGTAGAAGGAGGAAACAATAATGGGAAATTTTATTCTAACGAGTATCATTTGGACATTAGCTCTTTATGGTTTATTTGAAATCATTAAAAATATTATATACATATGCTCTGTTACCAAATTAAAATCAGATGGAATTTATATGGTAATTGCAGTAAAAAATCAAGCTAATAAAATAGAAGGATTTATGCGTTCTATTTTATTTCGTTTTCTTTATGGGAAAGAAAATGATATCAAAAATATTCTTGTGGCAGATTTAGATTCACAAGATGAAACAAAACAAATCTTAAATCGAATGCAAAAAGAATATGACATCTTAAAGGTGATCGATTGGAAAGACTGCAAAGAAATGATTGAAAATGTGAAAGAAAATTAAACAAATAAAACATTGTATAATCAAAAAAAATCTAGTATAATAATACTAGATTTTTTAATGCGGAGGAAACATGGAAACAAAAGAAAGAAAGATTAGTGTTAGTAAAATTTTATATATAATATTAGTTATTGCTTTAATATTAGTGGCAGTAAAATTATATACGAAGTTTCAAGAGAAGAATTTTAATGATTTTGTGCGAACAGAGTATCATTTATATTCATCTGAATTTAAAAAAGATAAAGAAGTAAAATATTCAAGTCACGATAGTTACAAAATTAAATCAGATATAGCAAATGATGCAATGTTTTATAAAGAGGTAAAAGTAACCCCAAATACTCCATATAAAGTAACTTGTATGGTAAAAACAAAAGATGTAAAAACGCTAAAAGAAGTATCGAATGCAGGAGCACACATTAGTATTGCTGATACAGTAGAAAAATCAAAAAGTATAACAGGGACCAATGATTGGCAAAAGTTAGAATTTATTTTTAATTCAAAAAATAGAACAAGTGTGAAATTAGGATTTCGCTTAGGATCTTACGATGACAACTGTACAGGAACAGCATGGTTTTCGGATTTTACAATTGAATCTGGTATTCAAACGCAAGATGCTAATTGGAATTTTGCTTGTTTTGTTTTTACAAATACCAATGTAAGTATTGAAAAGGATGGAAAAAAAGAATCAATCAAATTAGAAATGACTTCTACTGACATAGAAGATATGAAACAAAACATAGAACGTTTTAAAACATCATGTGCAGAGTTATCGAAACGAAAAATGAGTGTGAATTATGATTTTATAACAATTAATGAACCGATTACTTCTTTATCATATGATAACGAAAATGGGTATTATGTAGCACCAGAAAATATTGAAAACTTAATAGAACCATATGTGAAAGCAAGAAACTATGACCATATTTTTATATGTGTACGTTTAGGGGACAATGAACATCAAAAAGATATTCCTGTTTATGATTGGATTGGTCTTGGAGGAATGGACTATTTAGGAATTGGATTTTCTAATATTCGTTTACCAAATAGTACTAGAAGTTATACCTATAAATATGATACAAGAGTAAATACATTTCCAGAAGAAGTATTTATTCATGAATTTTTACATTCACTAGAAAGAAATGCAAAAGAATATGGGTTAGAAAGACCAGAATTACATGATTATGCAAAATATGGTTATAAAGAAGAACGATTAATAGGACTTAAAAAATGGTATGAAGATTATATGAACTGTAACATTAAAACAAGCTCTGGTTATATCGGACTAGATCCAATAGTATATAAATTAAAACCAAACCATGAAGAGGATTTTTCATATTCATATAAAATAGATGAATTTTATGAACCAAGTAATATTATCGAAAAAATAAAGCAAATAGTATTAAAAGCACTTGAAAATGTAACCGTGATGACAAAAAAGAAAGAAGGAAATATGATATAATGAACGTTTCAGAATTTAATTATGATTTACCAGAAGAATTAATTGCGCAACATCCCATGGAAAAACGAGATGAATCAAGATTAATGATACTAGATAAAACAGCAAAAACAATAGAACACAAAGTGTTTAAAGATATTTTAGATGAGCTAAAACCAGGAGATTGCTTAGTACGAAATAATACAAAAGTAATACCAGCAAGATTATATGGAAAAAAAGAAACTGGTGCAAATGTAGAATTTTTACTATTAAATAGAATTGAAGGAGATATTTGGGAAACGATTGTAAGACCAGGTAACAAATTACATGTTGGAACAAAGGTTATTTTTGGTGAAGGATTATTACAAGCAGAAATTTTAGATACGATGCCAGGAGGAACGAGAAAAGTAAAATTTCAATATGAAGGAATTTTTAATGAAATTTTAGACCAAATAGGACTTATGCCATTACCACCTTATATTCATGAGACTTTAAAGAAAAAAGAACGTTATCAAACTGTATATGCAACATATGAAGGTTCAGCTGCAGCTCCAACAGCAGGTCTACATTTTACAGAAGAACTGTTGGAAAAGATAAAACAAAAAGGAGTGGAAATTGCAAATGTAACCTTGCATGTAGGAATTGGAACATTTAGACCAGTAAAAGAAGAAACTGTAGAAGAACATGAAATGCATACAGAACATTTCTATATAAAGAAAGAGGATGCAGATAAAATTAATAAAACAAAACAAAATGGTGGAAGAATTATTGCAGTAGGAACTACATCTTGTAGAGTATTAGAGTCAGTTGCAGATGAAAATGGTATGGTAAAAGAAACAGAAGGAGATACGAACATTTTTATTTATCCAGGATATCATTTTAAATGCTTAGACGCACTAATAACAAATTTCCATTTGCCACAGTCTACATTACTAATGCTAGTATCTGCACTTGCAGGACGTGAATATATGATGAGTGCATACAAAGAAGCAGTAGAACAAAAATATCGTTTCTTTAGTTTTGGAGATGCTATGTTTATAAAATAAAAGAAAGGCATTATGTTTCTTTCTTATCTTCATGCCTTGACAAATATCATTAGTAAATATAGACTATATTCATATTGTAATAAGAGAAATACTAAGGAAAAAGGAGAAATCAAATGAACTATAAAGGTATTTGTTTTAATAAAGTGGCAAGAGATAGTAAAGGAATCACATTAGTAGCACTAGTCATCACAATTATTGTACTATTAATCCTAGCAGGAGTCGTAATAAACTTAGTACTAGGAGAAAATGGAATACTACAAATAGGAAAAAAAGCAACAGAGAAACACAAAATAGAAAGCATACGAGAAAAAGTAGAACTAGGAATGGTAGACTACAAAGCAAAAGCATTACTAGTTGATGAAGAAGTAACTATAGAAAGTGTACTACAAGAATTAGTAGAGAAAGAAGTATTTGATAGTATCGATAAACCAGAAGAAATAGGAGTAGTTGGAGAATACGATGTAAAACTAAAATACAACGAAAACCATGAAGTTGTAATCGAATATATTAAGAAAGCAACAGGAGTAAGAATCACATACAAACTACAACCAGCAGGATATACCAATGAACCAAAAGTAAATATTATATTTAAAGTAACAGGAAAAGTAAAGAGTGTAACAAATCCAAATAGTTCAGTAGCATATCCACAAAATAATGTAGTAGAAGTAGAGTATGAAGTAACAGCAAACGGAAGTTATTTATTTAAAGTAGAAAACGAAGAAGGAGTTGTAACAGACAAAGAAGTAATAGTAGACACCATCGATACAGAAGCACCAGTAAGATGTGACATAACAGTAACAACAACAAGTACAGGTTTTACCATACAAGCAACAGCAGAAGACGCAGAAGCAACGGAAACCAGTGTAAAAAGTGGAATTGACTATTTTGAATACTATGTAAATGGAGAAAAACAAAAAAGTAATGAAATAACAGGATTATCACAAGGAAGCTATACAGTATATGTAATAGCATATGACAAAGCAGGAAACCCAAAACAAAGTGAAGAACAGACCATAAAAATGTCAAGAAAAATAGCAAAAATAGCAGCTGGAGGATTTCACAGTTTGGCAATTGATGAAGAAGGAAACTTATGGGCATGGGGAGCTAATGATAAAGGGCAATTAGGAGATGGGACGACATCTAGAAGATTAACACCTGTTCCAATAATGGAAGGAACAAAATTTAAAGAAATAGTAGCAACAAATCATAGCTTAGCAATTGATGAAGAAGGAAACTTATGGGCATGGGGATATAATTCGGACGGACAATTAGGAAATGGTGGAAGTGGAAACATTACAGTATCAAAGGCGCCTTGCCAAACAGAGCCAGTCCAAATCAAATCAGGAACAAAGTTTAAAAAGATAGCGGCATCAAATTGGCATAGTTTAGCAATTGACGAAGATGGAAACTTATGGGTATGGGGGATGAATCATATCGGCCAACTGGGAGCTGGAGGAACAACAGATAAAACAACACCAGTTCAAGTAATGGTAGGAACAAAATTTAAAGGAATAGCTGCAGCAGCTTACGATAGCTTAGCCATCGATGAAGAAGGAAATCTATGGGGATGTGGAGTAAATACAGAAGGAGAATTAGGAGATGGTACAACAACTTCTAGAAAAAGCTATATTAAAATCAAATCAGGAACAAAATTTAAAGAAGCAACTATGGGAGAAATACGTACTAGTTTCACGATTGATGAAGGAGGAAATTTGTGGGCTTCAGGAGATAATAACTATGGGACATTGGGGGATGGTACTACAACCGATCGAAAAAGCCCAATACAAATTAAATCTGGAACATTTTTTAAAAAAGTGTCAGCATTTGATAGACATACTTTAGCAATTGACGAAGAAGGTAATCTGTGGGTATGGGGAAATATTGCAACAAATGGATTAGGAGATGGTACAACAACTTCTAGAAAAAGCCCAGTTCAAATCAAATCAGGAACAAAATTTAAAGAAATAGCAGCAGGAGGTGTTCATAGTTTAGCAATTGATGAAACAGGAAATTTATGGGCATGGGGTAACGGTGCTTCGGGAGCATTAGGAGATGGAGCAACATCTGTGAGACTAACACCAGTACAGATATTTTAAATAAACCATAAAAAAGCAAATATTTTATCAAAAAATGTTTGCTTTTTTTGTTAGATATGGTAAGATAGAGGATAGAGAATTTTTAAAGGAGGTTCTAGATGAAAGGCTATCTAGTTTTAGAAAATGGCAGTATATATGAAGGCGAAAGAATTGGTGCAAATAAAGATGTTATTTGCGAAGTCGTTTTTAATACTTCTATGACAGGATACTTAGAAATCTTTACAGATCCATCTTATGCAGGACAAGGTGTCACCATGACTTACCCATTAATTGGAAATTATGGATTAACTCGTGAAGACCAAGAATCCAAAAAACCTTGGGTGGAAGCGGTGTTTGTTCATGAAATTGCAGAAATGGAAAGTAATTTTAGAAGTAAAATGCATATTTTAGACTTTTTAAAAGAGTATGATGTTCCAGGTTTAGAAGGAATGAATACTAGAAAATTAACAAAAGAATTAAGAAATGCAGGTACTATGAAAGGAAAATTAACTTCCGACATTTCAAATATAGATGAAATCATTCAAGAAATAAAAGATTTTACAATTTCTCATTTAGTAGAAAGTGTTAGTGGGGAAGAAAAATACACTTGTGGAGATGGCAAAACCAAAATAGCATTATTTGATTTTGGTGCAAAACAAAATATTATTAATTCATTGTTAGAAAGAGATTGTGAAGTAACTGTATTTCCACAGGATACTTCCTATCAAGAATTCTTAACTGGTGAGTTTTCTGGAATTGTTCTTTCCAATGGACCAGGAAATCCAGAAGATTGTGAAGTAGCAATCCAAAATATTAAAAAATTATATGAAGAAGCACGCATTCCAATTTTAGGAATTTGTTTAGGACATCAATTAATGGGACTTGCAACAGGTGCAAAAACATATAAACTAAAATATGGACATCGTGGACCAAATCATCCAGTAAAAGACTTAGCAACTGGTAGAGTTTGTATTACTTCACAAAACCATGGATATGCAATTGATGATACTAGCATTAATCCAGATATTGCAGAAGTTTCGCATATAAATATTAATGATGGAACGGTAGAGGGCTTACGTTATATTGGACATGACATTATAACTGTACAATACCACCCAGAAGCATGCCCAGGGCCAGAAGACTCTAGCTATTTATTTGACGAATTTTTAGAAAAAGTAAGAAAATAAGGAGGAAACTATGCCAAGAAATCCCGGTATTAAAAAAGTATTAGTAATTGGTTCAGGACCAATCGTAATAGGACAAGCAGCCGAATTTGATTATGCAGGAACACAAGCTTGTCACGAACTAAAAAAAGAAGGAATTGAAGTAGTACTTGTAAACTCTAATCCAGCAACCATTATGACGGATAAAAATATGGCAGACAAAATATATATTGAACCATTAACCAAAAAAACAGTAGAAAAGATTCTAGAAATGGAAAAACCAGATAGTATTTTACCAAACCTTGGTGGACAAACAGGTTTAAACATTGCTATGGAATTATATGAAGATGGATTTTTAGAATCTCATGGAATTAAACTACTTGGTACCTCACCAGAAGGAATTAAAAAAGCAGAAGATAGACAAGCATTTAAAGATACCATGGAAGAAATTGGAGAACCATGTGTTGCAAGTAAAGTAGTAAATACTTATGAAGATGCAGAAGAATTCGCCAAAAGTATTGGCTTACCAGTCATTGTAAGACCTGCTTATACTTTAGGTGGAACGGGTGGAGGAATTTGCTACACCATGGAAGAACTAGAAGAAACTGCAAAAAGTGGACTTCATTTATCCCGTGTACACCAAGTATTAATTGAAAAATGTATTTCTGGTTGGAAAGAAATTGAATATGAAGTAATGAGAGATAAAAATGGAAGCTGTATTACCATTTGCAACATGGAAAACATTGACCCAGTTGGGGTACATACAGGAGATAGTATTGTTGTAGCGCCTTCTCAAACATTAGCAGATAAAGAATATCAAATGCTAAGAACATCAGCAATTAAAATTATCTCTGCCCTAAAAATTGAAGGTGGATGTAACGTACAATTTGCATTAAACCCAAATAGTTTTGAATATGCAGTTATCGAAGTAAACCCAAGAGTAAGCCGTTCATCAGCACTTGCTTCTAAAGCAACTGGATACCCAATTGCAAAAGTATCTTCTAAAATTGCAATTGGATATACGTTAGATGAAATTAAAAATGAAGTAACTGGAAAAACATATGCATGTTTTGAACCAGTGTTAGACTACACCATTGTTAAAATACCAAAATGGCCATTTAATAAGTTCTTAACAGCATCAAGACAACTTGGAACCCAAATGAAGGCAACAGGAGAAGTAATGGCAATTGCACCATCCATTGAGCAAGCATTAATGAAAGCCATTCGTTCCCTAGAAGAAAATGTAAATAGTTTGGAATTAGAAAAATTAAAAGGACTAACCAACGAAGAGATTCGTGAGTGTTTAAAACAAGTAGACAATGAAAGAATTTTTGTGATTGCAGAAGCTCTAAGACGAGGAATTAATGTAGATGCGATTCATGAAATTACGACTATTGATAAATTCTTTATTAATAAAATTCAAAGAATTGTAAGAATTGAAAAAAGATTAAAAACCGAAGAATTGACAAAAGAATTATTAACAACTGCTAAAAAAATGGGATATCCAGATAAGGTAATTGCAGTACTTTGTGGAAAAACAGAAAACGAAATTAAGAACTTTAGAAAAGAAAATAGAATTATTGCAAACTTTAAAATGGTAGATACTTGTGCTGCTGAATTTGATGCAACAACTCCATATTACTATTCAAGTTACGATGAAGAAAACGAAGCAGACACAAAAACCGATAAAAAGAAAATTTTAGTATTAGGTTCTGGACCAATTCGTATCGGACAAGGAATTGAGTTTGACTATTGTAGTGTACACTGTGTATGGGCATTAAAAGAAAAAGGATATGAAACCATTATTGTCAATAACAACCCAGAAACCGTTAGTACCGATTTTGATATAGCAGACAAACTATATTTTGAGCCACTAACTGCAGAGGATGTTGAAAACATTGTAGACGCAGAAAAACCATATGGAGCGATTGTTCAATTTGGTGGACAAACAGCGATTAAACTAACAAAAGCTTTAACTGATATGGGGGTTAAAATTTTAGGAACTGCTGAAGTTGATATGGACCGAGCAGAAGATAGAGAGCTATTTGATGAAGCACTAGAAAAATGTGGTATTCCAAGACCAAAAGGAGAAACCGTATTTACGGTTGATGAAGGAATTAAAGTAGCAAATGAGTTAAAATATCCAGTGCTTGTTAGACCATCTTATGTGTTAGGTGGGCAAGGTATGGCAATTGCGTATAATGATAATGAAGTAAGAGATTTCATTAACGAAATTAACAAAACAGAACAAGAACATCCAATATTAGTTGATAAATATATGTTAGGAAAAGAATTAGAAGTAGATGCTATTTTTGATGGAGAAGATGTGCTAATTCCGGGAATTATGGAGCACTTAGAAAGAGCAGGAATTCACTCAGGAGATAGTATTTCAGTATATCCAACCCAACACATTAATATAGAAAACCAAAAAACAATTATTGAATATACCAAAAGGATTGCAAAAGAGTTAAATATTATAGGAGTATTAAACATTCAATTTATTATTAACCGTGGAAATGTGTACATTATTGAAGTAAATCCACGTTCTAGTAGAACGGTTCCATATATTAGTAAAGTAACAAACTTACCAGTTATTGATATTGCAACACATGTTATTTTAGGAGAAAAATTAAAAGATATGCCTTATGGAACAGGAGTCTATAAACAAAGTGAGTATATTGCTGTAAAAATGCCAATCTTCTCTTTTGAAAAGATTAAAAATGCAGATACTAGTCTTGGGCCAGAGATGAAATCAACAGGAGAAGTACTAGGAGTATCCAAAGTATTTTCAGAGGCCATTTTAAAAGCCTTTATCGCAAGTGGAGTGAACATTCCATACAAAGGAAATGTCTTAATTACGGTCCGCGATAAAGATAAAATTGAGATGTTACCATTAGCACAAAAATTAGATAATTTAGGATTCCATATTTATGCAACTTCTGGAACAGCTGCATTCTTAAATGACAATGGAGTAGAAGCAGAAGTCGTACAAAAAATATGGGAAGGAGAAAACAGTATTTTAGAGCTAATTGGTTCTGGTAAATTATCGTTTATCATTAACACACCAACCAAAGGAAAACATGAATCAAGAGATGGATTTAAAATAAGAAGATTAGCTGTTGAATCTAAAATTCCTTGCTTTACAGCACTAGATACTGTTGAAGCATTATACGAAGCATTAGAAAAAGGAACAAAAGAAGAAGACTTAACTCCAGTTGATATTGGAATGATATAAAAACATAAGCGGATGTTAGTTCCGCTTAATTTATTTTTAATTGTTGTATCAAAGTAAAAATTATACAGGAGAAGACTATGAATCAGAAAATAATACCATACAATTTAATGAGAAGTAATATTAAAAAAATATATATTCAAATTAAAGATGGAAAAGTAATTGTAAGAGCCCCAAGAAGATTTTCTGAAAAGCAAATTGATGAGATTGTAAGAAAAAAACAAAACTGGATTGAAAAAAGTTTGCAAAAATCACAAAAAAGGCAAGAAAGAAGAGCACAATATACGCAAGAAGAATTTATTCAAATTATAGAGGAAGATGTAAAACAGTTAATGCAAGTCACAGGACTAAAACCGAAACGTGTAAGAATAAAAGAAATTACATATGCATGGGGAACATGTTCTAGCAAACAAAATATTACAATCAATCAAAAATTGATCTGTTATCCAAAAGAAGTAATTCGATATGTTATTTTACATGAACTAGCTCATTTAAAATACATGAACCATAGTAAAGAATTTTGGAATTTGGTAGAAACCTATATGCCAGAATATAAAAAGATAAAAAAAGCATTAAAAGAATAAAAAAATAAGAAATGCTTATAATAAAAACAAAAAGAAACGTAAAATTAATATTGACAAATAAAAATATTAAATGTATATTACTATATAGAAAGATAAAATATGGTACATAAGAGAGAGGAGAGCGACATATGAAAAAAACAGCAAAAATAGTAACTATCTTAATGATAGCATTTATCATAATAAGTTATGCAAGTGTAGTAAATGCAGCGTCTGTTGGGGTAACATTAAATAGTTCATCAAAACTAAAAGCGGGAGATACCATTGAAGTAACGCTAAAAATAGGAAACATTAGTGCAGGAGAAGGAATCGATGCTATTGTTGCATCTTTAGACTATGATAAAAATGTTTTTGAACAAGTAACACAAAATAATTTTGTAGGATTAAACCAATGGAATGTAAATATCTATGATGCAACTACGCAAATATTTACTATGACAAAATCTGCAAAAGTAAATACTCCAAGCGATGTATTAAAAATAACATTAAAAGTAAAAAATCCAGTGAATGTCAATTCTACAACAGTTACGATAAAAGATATATCAGCATCTGGGGGAGCAGTAGATGTAGGAGGAACAGGAGACATTACGGTACAAAATACATCTGTAATTATACAAAAAGAAACAACAACTACAGTAGTTCCAGAAAAACCAAATACAAATTTACCAAAAACTGGGGAAGAAGTAGGAATTATTGCAAGTATTGCAGTTATCAGCGTAATTGCCGTAATTGCTTATATGAAATATAGAAATATACAAATAAAATAAGAAGTAGAGGATCCAAAGAAAGGGTCCTCATTTTGTTTAATATACTAAATAACACACAAAAAAAGATTTATGATGACAAACATTAAGAAAAAAAGAAAGGACAAACACGATTTGTTCTTTCTTTTTTTCATTAAATTGAATGTAACAAAAATGAAAAATAAATGTAATAAGTAGCAGAACAAAGCTAGGAAAACGAGCTTCCGTAAATGGGTTTAGCGGATTTTTCGTAATAATTGGAAAAATAGGAAAATGTTGATATTGCAATATTTTATAATATATTTTAAAGTATAACTAATAAATTATCTTTATTAATGGAGGAAAAGCCATGTTAGAACAAACAAAGAAGAAATTATTCAAATTCACAAAGGTAGGGTTAGCAATTGCAATATTAGGAGTTACTAGTTTGGCAGCAAGCTATCAAGGCGTTGCAAAACTAGAAAAACGAGAACAAAATAAATTACAAGCAACTACAATCTCAAAAGAATTTAAAGAAGTATCTGCTGGAACAAAACATAGTTTGGCAATCGATACGTCTGGAAATTTATGGGCCTGGGGAGATAATACAAATGGGCAATTAGGAAATGGAACCAATACAAATTCTTTTCAACCAATTCAAATAAAATCTGGAACAAGATTTTCAAAGATTTCAGCAGGATATTTTACTAGTTTAGCAATTGACACTTCTGGAAATTTATGGGGTTGGGGATATAATAACTATGGACAATTAGCAAATGGAACAGAGATAGATTCTTATATACCAATTCAAATAAAATCAGGAACAAGGTTTAAAGAAATAGCAGTAGGAAGATACCATTGTTTAGCAATTGATACAAATAATAATTTATGGGGTTGGGGATGGCAATATGGAGGAATATTAGGCGATGGTTCTGATGCATCAAACGATACAATATCATTACCAATCCAAATAAAATCTGGAACCAAATTTTCCAAAATTTCTACCAACAGTCAAACTAGTTTTGCAATTGATACTTCTGGAAATTTGTGGGGTTGGGGAGCTAATGTATATGGACAGCTTGGAAAAGGAACTGTATTAGCTTCAAATGTACCTATACAAATACAAAATGGAACAAAGTTTAGTGAAGTTTCTGCTGGATTTGGTCACACATTAGCAATCGATACGTCTGGAAACTTATGGGCTTGGGGATATAACAAAGAAGGACAATTAGGAAACGGAGGAACAGGAAATGCCATAATAAATGGAGGTTCCGAAGAAGATGTTATTCAGACAATACCAGTAATTATAAAGAGTGGAACGAAATTTTCCAAAGTAGAAGCAGGAGATAGTCACACTTTAGCGATTGATACAGACAAGAACTTATGGGCATGGGGTAGAAACACTCAGGGCCAATTGGGAAATCATTTAACAAAAGATTCTAATGTTCCTGTTCAAATAGCAGCATACCAAGATGAGACAAGAGTTGGAGCAAAATTTACAAATATATCAGGAGGAACAAGTCATACATTAGCAATTGATACTCTTAACACAGTATGGTCATGTGGATATAATGATGTTGGCCAATTAGGAGATGAATGTGAAGGATTTTACCAAAATTATTATCCACATCTTATCCCAGTTCCAAGAATTGATTATCCGATTAATTATGTTCTAAATGGAGGAACTATTGTTATAGATGAACCTACTTATCGTTGGAGAAAACAAACATCACCATTATCTACCGTCAGAAAACAAGGTTATATCTTTAGAGGATGGTGTACAGATGCTGGCTTAACAAGTACTCCTATATGGGATACAAGTGCTATTGATGAAGGAACAAAAACATATTACGCAAAATTTGAACCAGTTCAAGTAGCCTATAAAGTAGAACATTATAAACAAAACGAAACAAAGACAAGATATGAATTAGAAACTACAGACAATTTAAGAGAATTAACAGGAACAAACGTTACAGCAAGACCAAGAACATATACAGGATTTACAGAGAACACAAGCCATAGTGGAAGAAAAGCAACTGGAACAGTAGCAGCAGATGGTAGTTTAGTATTAAAATTATATTATGATAGAAATACATACCAAGTAAGTCTAGATGCTCGTGGTGGTACAATTAATAGTGGTAATATAACAAGTTATAATTATGGTGTAGAAACTACTTTACCAACCAATGTAACAAAACAAGGTTATATTTTTGATGGATGGTATACAAATACTGCAGGCGTAGGAAATCAGATAACTAAAATTAGCGCAACCGAAACGGAAGATAAAACATATTATGCAAAATGGTTAGAAGGTACGGCATCCTATAAAGTAGAATATTATAAACAAAACACACAAAGGAATGGTTATGATAAAGTAGAAGCAGATTTGAAAACATTAACGGGAACAACAGGAACAACAGTAACAGCAGAAGAAAAAGCATATATTGGATTTACTGAAAAAAGCTATACAGAAACAGGAAAAATGCCATTTGGAGTAATAGCTGGAGATGGAAGTTTAGTATTAACAAGATATTACGATAGAAATCGATATAGCGTAGAGCTTGACGCAAATGGAGGAACGATTCCTTTAGGAAGTAATGTAATGTATTATTACTATGGTATAGAGGTAAACTTACCAACACCAACAAAACCAGGATATACATTTGGTGGATGGTATACAAATCCAGAATGTACAGGAACCCCAGTAACCAAAATTAGTACAACCGAGACAGAAGATAAAACATATTATGCAAAATGGGAATCTAGTAACAATGTGGCATACAAAGTAGAGTACTATAAACAAAACCTAGCAAAAAACGGATACGATAAAGTAGAAGCAGACTCTAAGACGCTAGCAGGAACAACAGGAGCAACAGTAACAGCAGAAGATAAAGCTTATGTTGGATTTCATTTAAATGGGGCATCAAGTGTAACAAACGGAACGATTGCAGGAGACGGAAGTTTAGTGTTACGTATGTATTACGATAGAAACACGTATCATGTAACCCTAAACCCAGGTGATGGAACTTTACCAGAAGGAAGCGAAAATATTGAGTTTACCTATGGAGAAGAAAAACCATTACCAACCCCAGAAAAAGAAGGATATAACTTTACTGGATGGTATGATAAAGATGGAAACAAAGTAGAAAAAATCACACCAGAAGATGTAGGAGACAAAGAATATACAGCAAGATATGAAATCAAAAC
>CATLHF010000013.1 GCA_949948835.1 uncultured Clostridia bacterium
TTATCATCTATTTTTAATTCATTTCTAATTTTTTTTCTCTTTTGATCATCATATGCAAATTTAGTAATATCTATAGCATTATTTAAAATATAAAAATCTTTATTTTTAAACATAAATTTTCCTGCTGCATTGGAACACGCAAATAAATAATCAGCATATTTATAATTGTTATAGCATAATAACTTATTTCTTAAAGCATTTATTTTTTTATCTGACCATTCTGTTGCATGACTGTGAATAATAATTTTAATGTTTTTATATTTTCGTATTGTTTTGTAAACAAACTTTAAAATAAATGCATCATGAATATGAACAATATCATATTTATTTTCTTTGAGTATTTTATCTAATTTTTTATTAAATAGATATAAATGTTTTAAATTCGAGCACTCGAAAACTTTACCTCCATTTTCCTTTATTGTATTTTCGTAGGTTACAGCATTTTGTGGCATCTTTTTAAAATATAGAAAATCAAATTGTATCTTATCCTTATCTATATTTTTATAATAGTTCATTATTACACTCATAACACCACTGTTAATATAAATAGTAGAATTTATATGTAAAACCTTAATCATTTGCACTTTTCTCCCTAAAATTACTTATTTAATGACTATTTTATATGAAAAATTTTTATAACTCCCCAATAACAAATGTGAAAAACAGATCGTATTATAGATAAGTGTTCTATTTTTCTGTATAATTGCCAATGATACTTTACCAGGTCAATTTTATTGCTAGATATGGAATTTGATCGAATTCTATATTCCATCAAAATTTCATTCATACCATGTATATACTTTTCTTTTTTTAATATCTGAAGCCATAAAGCATCATCATTTCTCTTTCTTATATTAGGAACCTCAAATTTCCCTAGTTTATCCACGTTATACATTACTGTTGAATTTCCAACAGGGCAATCTAATAAAATCCTATTATAATCAGCTTTTGAAATTGTTTTTATTACTTTGTTTAAGATATTTCCATTTTCATCAATTTGTTCATATGCTGTGCAAGTAAAATTATAATTGTTTTCTTCCATAAATTTTATCTGTTTCTCTAGCTTGTCTTTTTTCCATAAATCATCACTATCCAAAAATGCCATATAGTTTCCAGTTGCTAGTTCCATAGCCTTTGTCCTTGCTTTTGCAGCGCCTTGATTAATATTAAATCTATAATACTTAATTCTTTGGTCTTCTTTTATATAATCATTAACAATTTCTTCTGTATTATCTTTAGAACAGTCATCAACAATCACTAGTTCCCAATTTTTATAGGTTTGATTGATTACTGTTTCTATTGTTTTTCCAATAAATTTAGCACAATTGTATGTTGGCATTATTATTGATACTAATTTTTCATCCATTATTTACTCCTATTTACTTATTTTCGTTTTTTCAATATTGGCATCGTTTACATTATTTGTATTTACTGTGTTACTTATTTTTTTTATACTTAAAATAGCAAATACCGTCTTTATAGTTATTTTTATATCTTTGAAGAAAGTAAATGTATTTACGTATTTTAAATTATATTTCATCTTTTCTGGTAAAATTCTGTTAATGTATATTTCATCAACCTTTTCCCCTTTTGATAAATATGTATTTACAGTTTTATCCTCATCTTTGAAGTTAATACTAGCTTCAGATGTAACACCCGCTGGCATAAGTAATGTTGCTTTCATTTCATCAGAATAGTTGTCTACATATTTTCTTACTTCAGGTCTTGTTCCCACAAATGACATATCCCCAATTAAAATATTAATCAGTTGTGGAACTTCGTCTAATCTAAATTTTCTTATAATTTTTCCTATTCTTGTTATTCTTGAATCGTCACCTAATGTTATTAATGATCCTATTTTATCTGCATTTACTACCATTGTTCTAAATTTAAATATTTTAAAGTTTCTATTATATTGCGTTACTCTTTCTTGTCTATAAAATACTGGTCCTTTAGAATCTAATTTTATAAGCACGGCTAGTATAATAAAAATAGGTAACAATATAATTAATAACATTAATGAAACTAATATATCAAAAACTCTTTTAACTATCAAGCTAAATTTTCTCTTTTCTAGTTTTTTATAATATGTATATGTATCTTCATTCTTTATAGTTTCAGGTATATCTTCCCATTTTTTTAGCACCATACTAACCTCCCAAAACTTCTTTTACACACCTAATCACATATTCCACTTCCTCATCTGTTAACAATGTATGTAGCGGTAATGTAATTTCATTTTTGTACATATCGTATGCATTAGGATAATCTTTTATATCATATCCTAACTCTTTATATGCTGTCATCATAGCTAATGGCTTGTAATGTACATTTGTCGTCACTCCCATTTCAGCTAATTTACCTATCATTTCATTTCTTCTTTCTACATCAATTCCATTAACTCTTGTAATATATAAATGTCCACTTCCAGATGAATTGTCTGTATAATGTTGTAAATGTGTTATAGGTAAGTCTTTTAATCCTTCATTGTACATTTCAATTATTTGTTTTCTTCTTGCAAGTATTTGTTCATATCTTCCAAGCTGTGCAATCCCAATTGCTGCCATTATATCTGTCATATTACACTTATATCCTGGTATTTTTATATCATATTCCCATTGTCCTACTTTAGTTTTGCTTAATGCGTCTTTGTTTTGTCCATGTAAAGAATATAGCATAAACATTTTGTAAATCTCTTCATCATCAACTTCTGGAATCGTTTTCCATGTAACTGCTCCACCTTCTGCTGTTGTTAAATTTTTAACTGCATGGAATGAAAAACTTGAAAAATCTGCGATTGAACCAGTTTTTTTTCCATTTCTTGTAGCTCCAAATGAATGTGCCGCATCTGCTATTACAAGAATTCTTCCTAGTTTTTCTTGCATTTTACTTGATGGTTTAAATAGATTTTTTCTTTCTTCTACTATTTCATATATTCTATCAAAATTTGCAACTATTCCAGCAAAGTTCACTGCAATTATTGCTTTTGTTTTTTCTGTAATCGCTTCTTTAACTTTGTTATAATCCATTTCAAAAGAATCTTTAGCACAATCTACAAATACTATTTTTGCTCCTACATGATTAATAACGCTTGCACTAGCAGTATATGTATATACAGGCACTATTACTTCATCACCTGCTCCTATTTCAAATAATCTTAGTATTAGTTCTAATCCAGCTGTATTTGAATTTAAGCACACAGTTTTATTAACTCCACAATACTCTGCAATTTTATTCTCAAATAACTTTGTTTTTGGTCCAGTAGTAATCCAACCAGATTTTAATGTATCGATTACTTCATTTATTTCAGCGTCTGTTATATCTGGTGGTGAAAATTTGATATCTTTCATTTTTTACGCTTCCTTTACTAAAATTTTACTTTGTAATTTCTTTTATTTTTTCCTCTTTAAATGTAGGAACAACCTCTTTTATAACTGCTTTTATTTTATCTTTTTGATCATTAGTTGTACTTTGTAATAAAACATCTAATTCAGATAATTTTTCTTTTATCATGTTCATATTTATATTTATTGGTTCTGCGATATAAATTTTATCATGTTTTGTTTGTTCTAACCCCTCTTCTGCCATAAGTAATTCCTCATAAAGTTTTTCTCCTGGTCTTAACCCAGTCACTTTTATTTGTATATCTACATTTGGTTCTAGTCCAGATAGCTTAATTAAGTTTACAGCCATATCATAAATTTTAACTGGCTCTCCCATATCTAGCACAAAAATTTCTCCACCTTCTGCATACGTCATAGCTTGAAGCACTAATGAAACAGCTTCTGGTATTGTCATAAAAAATCTTGTTATATCTTTATGTGTTACTGTAACTGGTCCACCTTCTTTAATTTGTTTTTTAAATAGTGGAACTACAGAACCGTTACTTCCTAATACATTTCCAAATCTTACTGCCGCAAATTCTGTTTTACTTTCTTTGTTTTTTGCTTGTATAATCATTTCGCAAAGTCTTTTTGTTGCTCCCATTATATTAGTTGGGTTAACCGCTTTATCTGTTGATATTAATACAAATCTTTTTACTCCATATTTATCTGCACAGTTTGCTACATTGTATGTTCCAAATACATTATTTTTAATCGCTTCTAATGGACTTGTTTCCATTAAAGGAACATGTTTATGTGCTGCTGCATGAAATACTAAGTATGGTTTGTATTGTAAAAATATTTCTTCTAATCTTTTTTTATCTCTTACACTTGCTACTATTGCACATATTTCTAAATCCGGATAATTTCTCTTTAATTCTTGTTCAATGTCGTATAAGCTATTTTCATATATATCTACCATAACTAGCCTTTGAGGATTATAGGTAACAATTTGTCTACAAAGTTCTGAACCTATTGAACCTCCACCACCAGTTACTAATATCGTTTTGTTCTCGATTAATTCTTTTATATTTCTGTTATCTAGTTCTATCGAATCTCTACCTAATAAATCCTCTATTTCCACATCTCTAAAGTTATCCATCAAATTCTTATTTTGAATAAGATCTGTTATTCCTGGTAACATCCTAACTTTACATTCTGTTTCTTGGCAAATCTCTAATATTTTCTTTCTTTCTTTCTTTGATATTTTCGAAATTGAGAAAAATATTAATTCAACATTATTTTCCTTGCAAATTCTTGGTATGTCATATCTTGTTCCTAATATTCTATTGCCTGATATTGCATAATTTAGTTTGTTAGAATTATCATCTGTTAATCCAACAATGTTATATACATCGTTCATTTCTTTTTTTATTGTACTAATTATCATTTTCGCTGCTCCTCCAGCTCCAATAATTAATACATTCTTCTTTTTGTTAGTATTTTGTACCTTGAAAGCACTAGCATCTGTTAACATTAGTCTTAATATCACTCTATAACTAATAATAGAAACTACAATAATAAGAGAAGCAATTATATGCACCCTCATTGTTACTATATATGAAGGTAAAATAAGTTCAAATAGTGTTATTATTGTATACGAAATTAGACATACCAAAATATACACCAAATAATCATTTCCATTCTCATATCTTGTAATATTTTTGTATGTCTTAAATATGTGCAATAATGTCATATATATAACAACTGCTAATATAATTGTATTGATAATTCTTCTATTTAATTCTCCCCCTATAATTCCTGTGTCATTTATAACTATTTCAGCCATATAATAGGCCATTGCAATAATTGCAATGTCCATCATTTTTAAAATAATATTTCTATGTTTCCTTATTAATTTCATTTTATAAAACTTCCCCTTTTTTGTTTTATGTTCATTTGTAATCTCTCATCTTATCTATTATAGCATATTTTCTTCATGATTTCAAGGTTTTTCTAGCTTCTTTCTAATAATACTACAACTTTAGAGCTTATTCAAGTTTTTCAACACAAATGTCATCGTTTTGTAATAATTAGATATTATTATGTGACATAATTCTTCCCTATTGCTTATCCCATTCAAAATCAAATAATTCCAACTTTTCATGAATGTGCTGTGCTAATGTTTTTTCTTTTATTTGGTTGTAGTTTATTAGGTCTGGATAGAAAAAGCAGAAGGATAATGCTGTATGGGTATTAAATTTTTTAACATAGGATTGTCCTCTTGATAGTCCATAATTAACTTTGTAAGATGTTGTATTTTTATTTACTGCTCTAATTCTATATCTCGTATTTTCTTCATCTTTAAAATGCATGTCTTCTATTTTTCTATTTTCACTAATTTCATAAATAGTCTCTTTTTTTATCCAACTACAATGATCAAGTTTTTCGATATCTGCTTCTTTACCTTCCACAACATCATTAGTTATAAAAATTCGATTAAATAGTTCTAAATTTTTATATTTTAAAAGAATGAAATATAGATATAAAGCATATCCTTCTACTGTTTCTATTTCTTTTAATTCTCTTTCCTCTAACACCAAAAAGTTATTATAGATAGTGTTTACATCTCTTAATGACAAATTGTAAACTTGTGAAAAATTGATCAACATATCTTTTAAATCCCATTTTATATCTCCTACTGTAAAACGATAATTTGGATCCGAACTGGAAACTTCTATTTCTTTACGAATTGGTTTTCTTTTATCCATAATGTAACCAATATAATTTTCCAAGTTTGGTTTTGGCATTTTTGTGATGTAGTCGAAAAAACGACAAATATATCCTGCAGCATCAATTTCTGTTCCATATACTTTTTTAACCGAATAACTTAGTTGTGTCATATCTAGCGCAAATACAAAGTTCATGTTTTTTACATTAAAAATATGTTTGATTGCTTCTAATAATTTAATCGCAAACAGTGGCTTGCATCGATCTAGTTCGTCAATCATAATAATAATTTTAGTTTGATTTGTTATTTTTTCAAGCATTTTTTTCACTTTACTTAACTTTTCTTTATAGTCAATATATTCATTTAACATATCGTCCATACAAGTTTCTCGGTTCATAATTTTTCCCACTTCTTGAATCCCTTGTATTCCTGTTTGCAGTATTTCTCCGCCTGGAAGAGCTTTTTTACTAAATTTAATAATCGTTTCAAATACTGACTTTATCCCATCTTTTCCATTTTCTTTGTCATTTGTTACTTGGAAAACCGGATTGGTTAATATTGAGTAAATGACCGTTTCTAGTGGATTTTCTGAAAAGTCATTTTCCCACGCATTATAGGAAATGACGATATATTGTTCTTTCCCATTTTCATTCTTTTGCTCTTTTAGTTTCTCTTCCCACATCTTCAAAAACTCTGTTTTTCCTGTCCCCCAGCTAGAATCAATTGCCATCGTAAAGGAATCACTATCTGAGTTTCTTTTATATTTTTCTGGTTTATTTATAATTTCTGTTAGAATATCTGCATATTTTTTTCTTTCTAATTTGTCCTTTTCAAATCCCATATATTTCTCCTACCTATTTCGACATTATTATATCGAAAAAAGCAATAGAATTCAATTCTTTCTATTGCTTTTCGAATTTTTCTTTTCCACTTCGCTTTCTTTATTTACTATACCCTGTTTTCTTCACTATCTTATCGCTAATTTCTTTTACTTTTTCGCTTGGTTCGTAGTCTGTTTGCCCATATACTTTTTCATGTAATTCTTTTACGTTAGATTCTAACGTAATTGGCGGTCCATACCACACTCCTTTAATGGTTGCTCCTTTTGTATCATATGGCCAACCAGTTGAATCTGTTATTTTGTAAGTTGCAAGTTGTGGGATTAGCGAAATAATTTCGCTTGCATTTATATTAGTGTACACAATTGGAAGAAGTTTATCTGCAAGTGCATTTAATTGTGATACACTCATTCTTTTTGCTTTGTTTACGACCGCCATCATAATATCTCTCATTCTTTCGGTACGTTTGTAGTCTCCACCTGCTGTATAACGAATTCTTCCATAAGCTAGTGCTTGCACACCATTTAGAGTTTGATTTCCTGTTTTAGAAATGTGGCTTGCGTTTTTTCCTGTTATTCGATTAGTTTCATTTATAATTCCATTAATCTGTTGTAATTCTGCACTTGTAATGTTCATATTAACACCACCCACCGCATCTACAATATCTACAACGGATTCAAAGTTTACAGTCACAAATTCTTTTATGTTTAAATCTAGATTTGTGTTTAATGTACTCATTGCTAGTGTTGCTCCACCATAAGCATATGCATGTGTTATCTTATCTAAGTCTCTTCCTGTTATTTCTAGGTAAGTGTCACGGTATACTGATGTTAAATTAACTTCTTTGGTATTCTCGTTGATAGTTGCAAGAATAATACAATCACTTCTAGTTCCTTTTACTAGTTCATTACTTCTACTATCTACTCCAAAAATCGCAATGGTACGGTATCCTTTTAATTCATTATCGATTCCCGTATTTACTTCAATCTCGTTTTCGTCAATATCAACATAGTTTAGTCTTCCTAATTTATCATGCACATACCAAACGCCAACTCCTGCACCAATTCCAAGTAAAATAATAAGAATTAGTACAATAATTAACATTACTTTTCCCAAAGTCCTTAATCCCGATTTTTTCTTTGTTTCGTTCATTTTTACTTCATCTCCTATTTCATCTAAGCAAGTAATTGAAAACAATATATTATATTACTTGCCAGCACTTTTTACAAATATGCTTTTAGTAATTTTAGTTCCCCTTTTATTTCATATTCTCCTAAATTTGCCGGAACAATAAAACTATCTCCTACTCTTATTTCATATTCCTTACTATTGGTTTTAATAATTCCGTTTCCTTCTACTACCATATATGCTTCAAAAGATTCTTTATTGGATTTTGATTGATAGGTAGATTTAATTTTAACGGAATCCACCTTAAAATAATCACCATCAATTACATTTTTGCTAACCTCTTCTTGATGATTAGTTGATGTTATACTATATTTTGTATCTTGTTTGATAACATCAATCGCTTTTTCAATATGTAATTGTCTTGGTTTTCCATCTTTTCCAATTCGATCCCAATCATATACACGATAGGTTAAGTTGCTGTTTTGTTGTATTTCACAAATTAGAGTATCTTTTAAAATAGCATGTACTGTTCCAGATGGAATATAGATAACATCTCCTTTATGAATTGGTACTTGTTTTAAATTGTTTCGTATATTTCCTCTTCGAATAATCTCTGCAATTTCTTCTTGTTTCACAGTTTCTTTCATTCCACAAATAATGCTCGCCTCTTCGTCGCAATCCATCACATACCACATTTCTGTTTTTCCTGTGTCATTTTCATATTGAGAAGCGTATTCATCATCTGGATGTACTTGAACCGATAAATTGTCTTTGGCATCAATAAATTTAATTAACAATGGAAAACGCTCCATATCCTTCGTTTTTATTCCAAAGATCTCTTCTCGTTTTTCTTTATCATCAAACAATTCCTTTAATGTCATTCCATTTAAATTTTTTACCGTACTTAAACCTGCATCATTTGTTGATATTTCCCAGCTTTCTGCTGTTATTTCAAAGGGGCTATCTTTTTCAAAAACCTCTTTTAATCTTGTTCCGCCCCAAATATAATCTTTATAGGTTGGTTTCATAAATAATGGTTCCACAAAAAACCTCCTTACATTTTTTCTGGCATGTTAATTCCTAATAGGCTTGCTCCATTTTTTAATACTAGATTTACCATGTAAGTTAAGTATATTCTTGCATCTTGAACGTCTTGTTCATCTACCATAATTTTGTTTTCATTGTAAAAGCTACTGAAAGCCTTTGATAGGTCTATTAAAAATCTTGATATAATAGATGGTTCGTTTTTATCGGCCGCATTTCGAATTACTTCTGGGTAAGAGTATAATAGTTTTAATACTTTGTACGATTGTTCATCTAATAAAAGCTTGGTATTTACGTTTGAAAGTTCTGGAAGGTCGTTTACCTTTTTTAGTACACTATTGGTACGTACATATGTATATTGAATATATGGCCCTGTTTCTCCATTAAAGTTAAGAATGGTATCCCAATCAAAAATTTCATCTTTAATTCTGCTTCCTGCAAGGTCATTATAGATAACTGCTCCAATTCCTACCTTTTTTGCAATATTGTCTTTTTCTTCTTCGGTTAGTTCTGGATTCTTTTCTTCCATAATTGTCCTTACACGGCTAATGGCTTCTTGTAATAATTCTTCTACTTTAATAACATTTCCTTCACGTGTTGACATTTTACCACTTTTTAAATGTACCATTCCATAAGAAATATGTTCTAATCCCTTTTGACATTTTTCTGGTATTCCAAGTAATTTTGCTACTTCAAATATTTGTTTAAAGTGTAAGTTTTGTTCATATGCTACTACATATAAGCATTTATCAAAATCATAGGTTCTTGCACGGTAAAGGATTGCTGCTAAATCTCTTGTTGCATAAATGGTTGAGCCATTCGATTTACAAATCATACATGGTGACATGTTTTGTTCTTCTAAATCGATAATTCTAGCTCCTTCTGATTCTACTAGTTTTCCTGTTTTTTCTAATATTTCAATTACTTCATCTGTTTTATCAGCATAAAATGCTTCTCCGTTTAAAGAATCGAAATGTATATCTAATAAGTCATAAATACGATAAAACTCTTTTAAACTAAGGTCACGAAATTTTTGCCAAAGGTTTGTACAATATTCGTCTCCCTCTTCTAGCTTTTTAAAATTCTCTCTAGATGCTTCTAGAACACTTTCATCTTCTTTACAAAGTTCATTAATTCTTACATAAATTTGCATTAGTTGTTCAATTGGATTTTCTTCTAGGTTATATTCTTCTCCCCATCTTTTATATCCTTCTATCATTTTTCCAAACTGTGTTCCATAATCCCCTAAATGGTTAATTCCAATCGTCTTATACCCAAGTGTTTGGTATATGTTATATAAAGCTCTACCAATTAAAGTTGTTCTTAAATGACCAATATGAAATGGCTTTGCAATATTTGGAGAAGAATATTCCACAATAACATTTTTACCATTTCCAATTTGTTGTTTTCCATAATTCTCATTTTGAGCACTAATTTCTTTTAGCACATCTTCTGCTAACGCTTGTTGTTTGATAGTAATATTTAAATAAGCACCTACTATTTCTATTTTCTCTATATCAGTATTTGCAAAATCTATCTTTCCCTTTAAATCCTCTGCAATTAGTCCTGGAGCTTTTCCAAACATCTTTGCAAAACGAAAACAAGGAAGTGCATAATCCCCCATTTTTTCATCTTTTGGTATTTCAATCATATGTTTTAATTCATCTTGACTAATCTCAATTACTTTTGCAAAACACTCCGCAATTTGTTCTTTAAAATCCTTCATTTAATTCACCAGTTCCTTATTCTCAAATTATGTTCTACATTATATCAAAAAAAGCATAAAAACAAAAGGTTTTTATGCTTTTTTATTAAAATTATTGTTATTTATTTGTTGCTATTCAGATTAAATTTCTCAAGAATCTTACGAAGCTTAGCAGAAAAGCCCCTTTAATAAGGGGGCTGTCGCCGATAGGCGACTGGGGGTTCTTTTATAACTTTAAGAACCCTCCGTCAGTCCTTCGGACTGCCAGCCACTGCATAAGATATCTGTAACACTCACTAACGTTCGTTAACAGCTATCTTAACCTCCCTTGTTAAAGGAGGTTTCTTGTAAGGCTTCGTAGTTCTATTTCATTATAGTAACAACCATCTAATTATCTAATATAAATCCCAAGCAAAGAAACAACCACATAGCACACATAATAAACCGCTTCAATTATTACAAACTTCTTAAAGAATTTCGAATTTTGCTCTTCTCCAAAAATCGTTTTTGCTGTAAAGTAAGTTAGCACAACACTAACAACACTACAAAGTGATGCAAATGGGCTTGTAACAAGCGATACTTTTGAATCAATAATTGTTAACAAACTAATAACAGATGCAACAATAACTGGAATCTTAGCGGTTACAATTGCTGTTAAAATTGTAATCATCGATTTCTTATTTTCTTTATTCATAACATAAACAATTCCAGAAAGTATTAAAACACTTAAAGCTGGGGCAATCACTGCCTTTACAATCGCTAATATTTGTCTAAAAGCTAAATCAAATGAAAATCTATTAAATGAATAATAGCTTCCAAACAATGTAGCAAGTAATCCTGCTGCCATCCATATAACTACAAAAATAATAGCAGTTTTAAAATGTTTATTCGTCTTATCATTAACAATTTGTTTAATAGTAGCAAATGGATCTTTAAACATAGAGCTCACAAATCCTGTTGCTTCTTTTGCATCATTTTTAATATCCACATTTTTAATCGTCTCTTTTACTTGATTAACCGTTTCCACTGTTTCTTTTTTAATTTCTTCTGTGTTAATTTGTTCTTCATTTTTCTTTTCTTCCATACTTTTTCTCCTCCTTCTATTTGTATGTTTGGTATTTCGTTTTTATTCTCCTAATGAAATTCCTAAACTTTTTGCTGTTTTAATTAAATCATCATCTTTTTCAATTTTACGAATATTGCTTTCTTTTGTATTACCAGATGCAGCACCAATAACTTTATTGTTTCCAACAACCTCTTCTAATGATACATGTCCCATTTTTCCATTACGGTAATTTACTAGCACATTAAAGGTTCCTTTCATCGCAAGTCTCATTGCTTTTACACCATACTTACTAGATAATACACGGTCATAAGAAGTTGGTGTTCCTCCTCTTTGTACATATCCAAGTACGGTATTTCTTGCCGTTAATCCTGTTAATTCTTCTAGGTCGTTTGCTACCTTTTCTCCAATTCCACCTAAACGAATATTATCAAGACCTTTTCCATCGTCTAATTTTTTCTTTACTACAATCTCTCCATCAATTGGTTTTGCTCCTTCAGAAACAACAATAATACTAAAGTCTTTTCCTTGTGCTCTTCTTTGGTTTACTTTTTCAGCAACCTTGTTAATGTCATATGGTATTTCTGGAATTAAGCATGCATCTGCTCCACCTGCAATGGCAGATTCTAATGCAATCCATCCTGCATATCTTCCCATTACTTCTAATACCATAATTCTATGGTGAGATTCTGCTGTTGTGTGTAAACGGTCTAATGCTTCTGTTGCAACAGATACTGCTGTATTATATCCAAAAGTAATATCTGTGCTTGCAACGTCATTATCAATTGTTTTTGGTACACCAATTACATTTACTCCTCTTAATGAAAAATCTCTTGCTGATTTTTGTGTTCCATCTCCACCTAATGTAAAGATACAATCAAATCCTGCTTCTTTAATATTATTGATACATTGTTCAGACATATCTTTATAAACAGTTTGTCCATTTTCCTCTACTTTTAAATTAAATACGTTTGTGCTGTTTGAAGTTCCAATAATAGTTCCTCCACGATGAAGAAGTCCAGATGCATTTTTGGTTGAATCTAATTTTACATAGTTATTGTTTAATAATCCTCTATATCCTTCGATATATCCATAACATTCAATACCATTTGTTTCTGCTGTTTTTACAATGGCACGAATAACTGCGTTTAGTCCTGGTGCGTCTCCACCATTTGTTAATATTGCTACTTTTTTTACCATGATTTCACATCTCCTTTTGATTTCTAACAGTATTATTATACCAATAATCAAAATATTTACAAGTCATTTTTAAAAATTTATAAATTGTCAATTCCGCCTTTAATTTCATACAAGTTTTGATATCCCATTTTTCTTAAAAGGTTAACAGCTTTTCTACTTCTTGCACCGCTTTGGCAATAACAAATGATGGTTTGTTCTTTCCCCATTGTAATGTTTGAAATTTCGTTTGTTAATTCATATGTTGGAATGCAAACTGCACCATCTAAATGATATTCATCATATTCTTGTTTACTTCTAACATCTAGTAAGATTGCTAATGGATTGTCTCTCATCATTTGGCGAGCTTCCATATAGCTTATTTGGTCTTCATATCGAAAAAAGTGATTTGTAAAAACATGTTTTACTTGTTTTGAAATTTGTTTTATTTTCATAATTACCCCTCTTTTTATTATCCTTTATTACGGTATATTGTATGCAGGTTGTCTTTGTTTTGTCATATATTTGTCATTTATTTTTGCATTTTTTCGTCATATTTTTCTACTTTTTTACTTTATATCGTAAAAATTTTAGTAAATATTACATAATTATTTCAATTATGTGTTTGTAATGTTTCAATTTTGTTTCAAAGTTACTAGCGTTATGTATCCTTTTTTGTTTACCATTTTATGTTCTCTTTCCCGTTTTGTTATGTGTGGATAATGTGGATAACTCTGTGAATAACTATTTTTCGCCACTTTTTGGACACACTTTATTCACAATTTTCATGCCGAATTATGTTTCTTGTTTTATTTTTATTTTATTATAGTAATTATGTGTACAGCACACTTGTTTCTTTTTGTTAAATAGTAAAGGAGGTTATGTTTATCATAACCTCCTCTTTTTGTAGAACCCCCAGTCGCGTTTCACGCGCCAGCCCCCTTAAGTAAATGGGCCTTTTGCTATATGTTTTTGTTTAAATCTTAAAAATAATCATAATTGCGATCAGAATTTGTATTACAATAATAGCTGGAAATCCAAACACAAATTTTGCTTTTTGTGTTTTATGTCTAAAAGTATACATACCTGCAATTGTACCAATTCCTCCACCAAGTGCTGCCACAAGCAACAATGTACTTTCTTTAATTCTCCATTTCGCATGTTGTGCCTTTCTCTTATCTAACCACATCACAAAAAATCCAATTAAATTAATGCTGATTAAATAAATTAAAATATTTTGCCATGCTAATATTGTTTGAATTATATCACTAAATTCTTGCATACTAATTTCTCTCCTTTTTATATATTTCACATTTTTCTTCTAACAACTTAAAATCACAACATCTTCCAGATATTTTCATTTTATATACTGTTACCTGTCTATATAATATATTTGCACTAGTAATAATTTTTTTAAATTTAGGCAAGCAAAGTTTATATTCATTTCTCAGTAATTCTTTATAATTATAATCCTTTTCCTCTTCAATTTCAACCTTTTTTATTTGTTCTAATCTAACTGGAAACATATTGTTTAAATTAATAACCGCCTTATCTCCTATTTTTATAAAATCAATTCTCTCTTCTATTTCTTTATGTTTTTCTTTAAAACTAGAAAGTGGTGCAATATAGTGCTTATTATCTATTTTGAACAATATTCCTATGTATTTTCTTTTAAATTTCCTGTTCTCACATTTTGAATACATTATTTTAATATCAAATTTTGAAAGATATTCTATATAATCGTCCTCTACTTCATAAAAATATAATTTTTGTTGCATTGGTTACCTCCTATAATTCAAAAATAGGAGAAACAGTTTTTTTAAACTATTCCCCCTATTATTTTAAAGCTCCACACTTGTTGGTAGTGGTACACCTCTTTTAATGCTTTGCTTGTTTTATGACCTGCAACAACAGTCTTTTAGCTTCTTTTAAAGCTCCACACTTATTGGTAGTGGTACACCTCTTTTAAATAACTTCCGTTATTCTTTTAATAGTATATTCATTATACTATTTTTTATTTACACTTGTCAACTTTTTTACCCAAATAAACTCATTTGGTTTGATTGACTCATTCCATCTAAACAGCCTGCGTTCGTAAGCATTTCTATTACTGACTTTCCTGCTTTTGAACGAATTTTCAGGTCATCAATAGACATGAATTTTCCGTCTTTTCTTGCTTCCACAATACTGTCTGCTGCAACTCCTCCAAGTCCTGGTATACTACTTAGCGGTGGCCTTATTTTTTCGTCTTGGATTAAGAAATTCTTTGAATGGGAGTTATAAAGGTCAATTGGTAAAAATTCGAATCCTCTTTCATACATTTCCCACACAATTTCTAAATCGTCATACATATCCTTATCTTTTTGGGTTGCTGAATTTCCCATCATTTCAATTTCTTTCATCTTGTTTTTTACTTTTTCTTTTCCATGACACATAACATCACTATCAAATGCTTTAGAACGAATAGAAAAATATGCTGCATAATAAGCAAGCGGTTTATGTACTTTAAACCATGCAATACGAAAAGCATTTGTTACATATGCTGCCGCATGGGCTTTTGGGAACATGTATTTAATCTTTTCACAAGATTTGATATACCAATCTGGTACATTATGTTCTTTCATCATTTTGACATATCCTGCCCATTTTTCTGGGTCTTTTAATGCTTTTCCTTTACGCACTGTCTCCATAATTTTAAATGCTGGATTCGGTTCTAATCCTTTTTTCATAAGGTAAATCATAATATCATCACGGCAACATATAGCTTCATTTAAGGTTACAGTTCCTTCCTGAATTAAACTTTGTGCATTTCCAAGCCATACATCGGTACCATGGGATAATCCAGAAATACGAATTAATTCATCAAAGGTTTTTGGTTTTGTATCTAGTAACATACCACGAACGAATTTAGTTCCAAACTCTGGAACACCAAAGCTTCCTACTTCTGAATGAATTTGTTCTGGCGTTACGCCCAATGCATCTGTTGAAGAAAAAATTGACATGGTCTCTTTATCATCTAATGGTATTTTCGTTGGGTCAATTCCAGTAATATCTTGCAACATACGAATAACCGTCGGATCGTCGTGTCCTAGTATATCTAGTTTTAATAAATTTTGGTCAATTGAATGGTAATCAAAATGGGTTGTAATAATATCCGATTTTGGGTCATCTGCAGGGTGTTGTACTGGGCAAAATTCGTAAATTTCTCTTCCTTTTGGTACAACAATAATTCCTCCTGGATGCTGTCCTGTGGTTCTTTTAATTCCTGTACATCCTTTTGAAATACGAAGCACTTCTGCACTATTTACTGGCACTTGTCGTTCTTCATAATACTTTTTAACATAGCCATAAGCTGTTTTATCAGCAACTGTACCAACCGTTCCTGCTTTAAAGGTAGTTCCTTTTCCAAAAATAACTTCTGTATATTTATGAGCTTTTGCTTGGTAATCTCCAGAAAAGTTTAAGTCAATATCTGGTTCTTTGTCTCCATTAAATCCCAAGAATGTTTCAAATGGAATATCCATACCATCTTTATCTAGTTTGTGTCCACATTGCGGACATTCTTTATCTGGTAAGTCAAACCCATTTTTATAGCCATAATCGGTAAAATCCGAATACTTACAATTTGGACATCTATAATGTGGTGGTAGTGAATTTACTTCGGTAATTCCTGTCATGTTTGCCACAAAAGAAGAACCTACAGACCCTCTTGAGCCTACAATATAACCATCTTCATTCGATTTCCACACTAGTTTTTGTGCAATAATGTACATAACTGAGAACCCATTTTTAATAATGGATTGTAACTCTTTGTCTAAACGTTCTTTTACAAGGTCAGGTAATGGGTCACCATATAGTTCTTTTGCTTTTGTCATAGCAATATCTTCAATTTGTTGTTCACATCCTTCAATATATGGTGGGCATTTTTCTGGTGAAATCGGACTAATATTTTCACATAAATCTGCAATTTTATTGGTATTGGTTACAACAACTTCATATGCTTTATCTAACCCTAAATATTTAAATTCTTCTATCATTTCATTGGTAGTTCTTAAGTATAATGGTGCTTGTTCGTCTGCATCATCATACCCTTGCCCTGCCATTAAAATTCTTCTATAAATTTCATCTTGTGGATCCATAAAATGAACATCACAAGTAGCAACTACTAATTTTCCTAATTTTTCTCCTAAAGCCACAATCTTTTTATTGATATCTTCTAGTGCTTTTTCATCTGGGACAGTTCCATTTCGGACCATAAACATATTGTTTCCATTTGGTTGGATTTCTAAATAATCATAGTCTTTTGCAATAGCTTCCACTTCTTCATCAGATTTTCCTGCAACAATAGCACGGTACAATTCTCCTGCCTCACAAGCACTTCCTATAATAAGTCCTTCTGAATATTGCTTATAAATGGATTTTAAAATTCTTGGTTTCTTATAAAAATAGTGTAAATGTGAAAGTGAAATTAGCTTATATAAATTTTTAAGTCCTACATAGTTGGTTGCTAAGATAATAGCATGATAACTAGGTAGTTTTTTAAAATCTGCTTGTCCTTCTTCTAATTTATCAATATCATCTACTATTTTTGCACCCTTTTCTTTTAGCATATCTAACATAACTTTAAATACTTTTACTAGGGTAATAACATCATCTAATGCACGATGTGCAACATCAACTTGTATCCCTAATTTATCAGCAATAATACCTAGTTTATATTTTTTATAATCTGGAAATAAGTCTTTTGCTAAACGAAGGGTATCAATATATGTATTTTCTAATTTATATCCTAACTTTTCCGCATAATATTTAATAAATCCCACATCAAAATCCGCATTGTGAGCTACAATTACCCTGTCTCCAATAAATTCTAAAAATTTTGGTAAGATTTCTTCAATGGTTGGAGCATCTTTCACCATATCATCTGTAATGTGAGTAACTTCTACTACTTCTTCTGGAATTGGCATTTCTGGATTTACAAAGTGTTCAAATTCTTCTACTACTTCGCCATTTTTGTATATAACTGCTCCTAATTCTGTAATTTTATTGGTACGAAACGATAATCCTGTTGTTTCAATGTCTAATACACAATATTCCGTATCAATGCTTTGTTTTTTTGGAAATGATACACTTGGTGTTTTATCTGGAACAAGATAAGCTTCTACTCCATAAATTACTTTCATGTCTTTGTTATCTCTACCTAGTAGTTTGTATGCTTCTGGGAAAGCTTGTACTACTCCATGGTCAGTAATGGCAATCGATTTCCATCCCCATTTCATTGCTCTTTTAATTAGGTCTGCTGCAGATGTCATTCCATCCATTTGGCTCATTTGTGTATGCATATGTAGTTCGACTCTTTTTACTTCAGCATGGTCTTGCCTTTCTTGTTTTTTCTTACCTGGTGCTTCTACAATAACATTTGCAATCATTCCAATTTCTTTTGCAAATGGGTCAAATTGAGCTGTTCCAGAAAGTCTAACTGCACTCGCTTCTTTTAATCTTGCCATTACTTTTGGTGTTTTTTCTTCTTCTACAAAAGCTTTGCAGGTAATTGTACTTGTTCCATCATATACATCAAACATTACTAAAAATTTACCACTCTTTAATTGCCTTGAATCGATGTTTAGTATTTCACCTTCTATGGCAACTTTTCCACTATCAATTGAGATATCATTCACTTTCACAAGTGTATCTTTTATGTTGGCATTTCTTCCTAAAATTAATGGTGTCTTTTCTTCTGGCTCTTCTTGTATTGGTAATGGCTCTTCTTGGGTTGTTATTTCTTCCATTGCCTTTTCTTCCAATACTTCTTCTGCTTCTTCCTCCAGAATAGCTTCACTAATTGCTTTTTCAATTTCGTATTTCTGAGTTAATTCACATTTTTGCTGTATTTTTTTCATTTCTTCTTCTTGTAATTCTTCTACATAGGTTACCTTATATGATTTTCCATATAAACTTTTTAGTGTGTTTTCTAAAGCTTTATCAAATCCTCTTGCTGTCAAAAAATCAGCACCTTTTACTGCAAGTAAAACTTGTGCAAAATTATCTTTTATATTTATTTTGCTATTATGTAATAAAAATTCAGTAAACGGATACTTATGTGCTACATATTTTACAATCTGTTTCCATTCTTTACTAATTTCTGGTATAGCAACACTTTCATCGTATTGTACATCAATTTCTATATTTTCAATATTAAAACGTTCTTTTAAATATTTTTCAAATGTTAATAAATCATTTGGCATAAGATAGGCATGCGAAAACAAATCAATTTCAAGTTTATTACTTTTTTTAAACAAATTGATTTCTTTAATATTCGCTTGTTTTAACTTAGATTCCGTCTGATAATCGCCAAAAATTTCTCCTACTGTTTTCATATTTTCTGCCATTTATAATGCCTCCCTTAAACTTAAGGACTATTGTATCATATCAAATAAAAATATGGAACAGCAAATATTTAATTTTTAAAATTTGTTTTGGATTTTATTTAAGTTGTAATTTTGATTGTATTTTAAATATATGTGATTAGAATATTTAGACTTTACTGAAAAATATCAGAAACACGAATTGTATCTTTTTCTGTTATGTATAAAACCATATCATTTTGAATTGAAATTTTTCGATATGGAACTTCTCAAAACCTCGGATACATTTTAGGAAATATTTTAAGGTCCTCTGTTTTGATAAAATAATATGATAAAAATTCTTTTGAATATAATATTGACTTTCATTTATTCTTCTCATTGATTCTCTGAATTTCTCTGAATAAATAGCTCTATTCATTTTGCATCATCTCAAATTCTTCGATATCTTGTTCAAATTCTTTTACTAATTCCTCATACGTATAATATCGTCCTGCCGCAAAATCTTCTTCTACTTCTCTAAGTGATTGTCTTACAAATTCCTTATACTCTTTATCTTGTCATACTTTTTCTTCTAGATACTCTTTTAAATTAAATATCTTCTTTAATTTTAATTCTCGTACATTTATGATTTTCCTTCACTTCCTTTCTTAGCAAAAAAAGAGTCGATTTTTGTCGACCCTTTTTTGTTAAAATATTCTTAATATATCATTATATGTTACAAAAATGGTTAATCCAATTAAAATAGCAAATCCTATCATTTGAATATTGATTTCTGTTTTTTCTTTCATTGGTTTTCTACGAATTGCTTCTATTAAGTAGATAACTACTTTTCCTCCATCTAATGGTGGGAATGGTAGTAAATTTGTAACACCAAGAGATAACGAAATAAGTGCAAGTAGGTAAATAAAATCTTCTATTCCTTGTGTTTTTGCAACCATAGTAGAAATTCCAATTGGTCCTGTTAATTGGTTGGTTGATACTTTTCCTGTAAATAACATTTTTAGATTTTCGATAATGGATGTTGAAAAATCGACCGTGTTCCAGAATCCATAATAGATATTGTTTACAAAAGTATCTTCCGCTTGTTCAAAATTAATTCCTAACAAATAGGTATATGATACATTTGCTTCTACTTTAATTTCTTTTATTTCTTCTTTTCGTTTGATCGTAAATAAAATCTCATTCGTTTCTGCCTCGTTAATGAATGTTACAACTTGATATGGATTTTCTCCTACCTCTTTTCCATTTACTTGTAGAATCACATCTCCTACTTCAATTCCACTTTTTTCTGCTGGACTATTCGGATATAATGCAACAATTTCAGTTGTTAGATTTTCTCCTTCTACCCCCAAATAAATACCTGTATCTTTTCCTTCTACTGTTTTTGGTTGTACATGATATTCTAGCAATTCTCCATTTCTTTTTACCTGTATTACAACTTCTTTTCCCTCTGATGCTTGCATAATATCGGTAACATCTTGTTTTTGATGAATTCTTTTTCCATTAATTCGAATGATTTCATCTCCCGCAAGAATACCTACTTGTTCTGCAGCATAATTTGGTTCTACCATTTCAATTTTTTGTGATACATTTCCACCCACTGTAGAAACCAAACAAAAATATACCAATAATCCAAATATGATATTTACTATTCCTCCAGCAAGTACAATCGCAATTCTTCTTGGAATACTCGTTTTACTAAAAGACCCTTCAACATCTGAACGTTCTTCTTCACCTTCCATGCTAACAAAACCACCTAGTGGTATTAGTCTTAATGCGTACTTTGTTTTTGTATTTTTACTTCTCCATATCGTAGGTCCAAATCCAATAGCAAACTCATTTACCGTTACCTTACAAAGTTTTGCAACCAGAAAATGTCCTCCTTCATGAATAAAGATAAGAAATCCTAATAAAAAGATTACTTTTATGGCTATTACTAAAAAACTTAACAAATCGTTTCCTCCTATAATAATCTTAAAAGCATATATGCAAACGGTGCAATAAAAATCACACTATCTAGTCTATCAAGCATTCCACCATGCCCTGGAATTAAGTTGCTAAAATCCTTTATTCCTACATGTCTTTTAATGCTAGATGCTGCAAAATCTCCAATCTGTCCAACAACACTTAGTACAATTTCAACTAATACTATTGTTATGTATGAAAAATTCATGTGAAATACCATGTTAAAAAAGAAGGCCAATCCTACTCCAAAAAGAATAGCACCAAATATTCCTCCAATACACCCTTCAATCGTTTTGTTTGGACTAATTTTGCTGAATTTGTGTTTACCAAATCCTTTTCCAATTAAATAAGCAAATATATCGGTTCCCCATGCAGCAGCCAATACAAACCATACTAAAAATTTTCCGTATTCCATAGCATGAATTAATGGTACAAACATTAAGAATAATGAAATATAGCAAATCCCAAAAAAGGTAATAGCAATATCGTTTATATTGGTTTTCATATTACTTAAAATAACTTGTAAGAATAATATGGTAATTCCCACTGGCATTAACACACTAACAATCGTAATAGCATGTTGTACTGGAATAACATGAATTAAGGCAATCAATGCAGATGCAATATATCCCATCCAAATAACGGGATTTGCTTTTCCTTTGAACGCATTAAAATATTCATGTAAACTTAATCCTGCCACAATTGCAAATGTAATATCTACTACATAAGTATTACCTAAAACCAAAATTATAACCACAAGTGGCATACCAACAAGTGCAGAAACCCATCTTTTTATATCCATATGTATCTTACCCTTTCTTTATTTTCCTTTTTTAATTGTTCTATTTTGATATTCCTTTATCGCAAATAGCAAATCTTCTTCTGTAAAATCTGGCCAATTTTTTTCCATAAATAAGAACTCAGAATAAATCGTTTGCCATGGTAAAAATCCACTTGTTCGAATTTGTCCACTTGTTCGAATTACCAAATCTGGATCTGGTTGTTCTTTGGTATATAGGTGATTTGTTACCATTTCTTCTGAAATATCTTCTATTGATATGTTACCATTTTTTGCTTCTTCTGCAATTTCTTTTACTGCTTTTACGATTTCTGCTCTTCCACCATAATTTAAAGCAACATTAAAAGTAACTCCTGTATTATTTTTTGTCCTTTTAATGGCATTATCAATACTTCTTTGTAGTCCTTTTGATAAAGCAGATTTATCGCCTAACATTTTTACTCGAATATTTTCAGTATCTGCACGTTTTGCAAAATCATCTAAATAAGTTTGTAGTAAAAGCATTAATGCCCCTACTTCCTCTTTGGTACGATTCCAATTTTCAGTAGAAAAAGCATATACAGTAAGATGTTTAATTCCAATTTTATTGGCGTATCTTACCATATTTTCTAATACTTTAGCTCCTTCTTTATGTCCAAGCTTTGGGTCTAACCCTCGTTTTCTTGCCCAAGTACGATTTCCATCCATAATAATAGCAATATGACTTGGTAATCTCTCTTGGTCAATTTCTTGTATTGTCATAATTATCTCCTATACACTCATAATTTCTTTTTCTTTATTTGCTGTAATAGAATCAATTTCTTCTATTTTTTTATCGGTTATTTTTTGAATATTTTCTTCAGCATTTCTTAAATCATCTTCTGTAATAAGAGATTCTTTTTGTTGTTTTTTAAATTCATCAATTCCATCTCTACGAATCGAACGAATCGCAACTTTTGCTTCTTCTGCCATTTTTTTAATATCTTTTACTAATTCTTTTCTTCTTTCCTCATTTAATTCTGGGAAGGATAGACGAATTACTTTTCCATCATTATTTGGATTAATTCCTATATCAGATGCTAAAATTGCTCTTTCAATTTCTTTTAAAATACTTGCATCCCATGGTTGAATAACAATTAGTCTTGCTTCTGGAACAGAGATTCCAGCCACTTGGCTAATTGGTGTTTCCACTCCGTAATAATCTACTTTTACTTTATTTAGAATAGCAGGGTTTGCCCTTCCTGCTCTTACTGTCGCTAAATTCTCTGCATATACATTAATTGATTTCTCCATTTTTTCTTCCATAAACTTATAATCCATAATCATTTCTCTCCTTTTTGATGATTTTAGGGACGGGGGTAAAAATCACCTTTTTTATGAATGATGATTTTTACCCCCGTCCCTAAAATCATCATTCACTTTTCATTATTTTACGATTGTTCCAATTTTTTCGCCTTTTACAATCTTAATCATATTTTCTGGTTTATCAATTCCAAATACCATTAATGGAATTTGATTATCTCTACAAAGCGCTGTTGCTGTTGAATCCATTACTTTTAAATCTTTTGTTAAAATATCAGTATAAGAAATTTCATCATATTTAATAGCTGTAGGATCTACTTTTGGGTCTGCAGAATATACACCATCAATTGTTTTAGCAAGTAAAATAACTTCTGCATTAATTTCTGCTGCACGAAGTGCTGCTCCTGTATCGGTTGAGAAATATGGGTTTCCTGTTCCACAAGCAAATATAACAACTCTTCCTCTTTCTAAATGTTTTACAGCTTTTCTACGAATGTATGGCTCTGCAATTTGTCTCATTTCAATTGCTGTTTGTACTCTTGTTTTTAATTCTCTTGCTTCTAATGCATCTTGAAGTGCTAATGCATTCATGGTTGTTGCAAGCATTCCCATATAGTCTGATGTTGTTCTTTCCATTTGATGTCCATATTTTCCTCTCCAGAAGTTTCCACCACCAACAACAATTGCAACTTCTACTCCCATTTCGGTTAATTTTTTTACTTGGTCACAAATACTTCCTACTGTATCTGCATCAATTCCTGTTTTTCTGTCTCCTGCTAATGCTTCTCCACTTAGTTTTAATAGTACTCTTTTATACTTCATGTCTTCCACTTAAAATACACTCTCCCTAAATTATATTTTTTCGTTCCCTATTCTATCATATATCTTTTAAAAATTGCACTACTTTTTTAACAATTTCTTAATTTTCTTGTAAAATTCTTCCTGATTATATATAATGTTTATATGAAAACTTTAATAATTGATGAAAAATATAATAATAAGAAATTAAATAATGTGTTGCAAAGTGAATTTCCATCACTTTCTATTAATACAATTTATAAGACTTTACGTAAAAAAGATATTAAAGTAAATGGAAAACGTGTTAATACAGATATTACTCTTCTTACAGGAGATGCTGTTACTATTTATATTGTAGATTCTTTATTGTATGGTAAAAAAGATTGTACTATTGTATATGAAGATGACTTTATTTTAGTGGTGGATAAACCGTCTGGTATTGAAGTAGTTGGTGAAAACAGTATAACAACTTTGCTTTGTGATAAACTTTTGCAAGATGTTTATCCTTGTCACCGATTAGACCGTAATACGACTGGACTTGTTTTATTTGCAAAGACGAAAGAAGCTTTAAATGTTTTATTCGATAAATTTAAAAATACAGAAATTTCTAAGCATTATGTTTGTCGTGTTTATGGAATTCCAAATACAAAAAAACAAACCTTAACTGCATATCTTTTTAAAGATTCAAAAAAATCCCTTGTTTATATTTCAGATAAGCAAGAATCTGGCTATAGGAAAATAATAACAGGTTATGAAGTATTTAAAGAACTTGAAGATAATACTTGTTTATTAGATGTAACTTTACATACTGGTAGAACCCATCAAATTCGAGCTCATTTAGCACACATTGGTTATCCAATTATTGGTGATGGGAAATATGGAAAAAATGAAATAAATAAAATGTATGGAGCAAAAACTCAAAAATTATGTAGCTATAAAATGAAATTTAACTTTACGAAAGATGCTGGTATACTAAATTATCTAAATCATAAAGAATTTAAAATCGATTATCATTTTTAAAAGAACCCTTAAACTATGTTAAGGGTTCTTACTTTTATTTTTCTTGTAAAATTTTCTTAATCTCTTCAAATCTCTTTACTTTTTGTGTTGTTGTTTTAATCATCGGCTCATCTGTTACAATGATTTCTCTTATGTACTTATATGGTGGCATTGTTTTGTTGATTTGTTTAATATCTTGCCAAATTTTTTCTTTTAATTCTTCTTCTGAAATTTTCCCAAATGTATCTTCTACATATTCCTTATTATATACAATTTTGGTTGCTAAATCTAAGTCGTTATCTTTCGTTGGAATTCCAAATACTATATTTTCTACTACATATGGAAGTTTTGAAATTAATACTTCTAATTCTTCTGGATAAATATTTTTTCCATTTTTCATAACAATGACATTCTTTTTACGTCCAGTAATAAATAAAAATCCATCTTTATCAATATAACCTAAATCACCTGTATGGAACCATCCATCTACTAATACTTCATTGGTTGCCTCTTCGTTTTCAAAATAACCAAGCATCACATTTGGTCCTTTTGCTATAATTTCCCCAATTCCTTGTTCATTTGGTTCAAAAATTTTAATTTCTTCATTTTTTAGTGGAAATCCAACAGAACCAAAGCGAATATTTTCGTCATTTTCTGCTGTAATAACAGGGGCAGTTTCTGTTAACCCATACCCTTGAACCGTTTTAATTCCAAAGTTTGTGAAGTTTTCTACAACAGTTTTATCAATTGCTGCTGCTCCACTTACTACCATTCTAAGTCCACCCAAGTTGTTAATAATATCTTTAAATAGTTTTCTCCTAATATCAATTCCAAATTTTAATAAGAAGTTACTTACTTTTGTTGCTATTTTGATTAATTTTGTTTTTCCTTGTTTCTCAATCTCTTTTAATATCTTTTTATTCATTGCTTCTAATAATAAAGGCACTGTTACGAACACAGTAACATGGTATTCTTGTAAATTCTTTTGAATATATTTTAATCCATCACAAAATACATTTGTTACACCATTACTGATAAAGAATAATAGTCCAGTAGAACCAAACGTATGGTGTAATGGTAAAAACGCTAAGTTTCGATCTGTATCATATATTTTTATAATTGAATTTAGAGAATGTATATTAGACACAATATTTTTTTGTGATAACATAACTGCTTTTGATGCTGACGTTGTTCCAGAAGTAAACAGAATAATATTCATAATTTCTGGATTAATGGTTGCATTTTCAAAACGAGTATCGTTATTTTGTAATAACTCTTCTCCTCTAATTAATAAATCTTGTAATGACATAAAACCATATTGATTTTCTTTATCCATACAGATATACTGCTCTACACAATTTTGACTGTTATTTTTTATTTCTTTCATAATATCACTATATTTATCTTCAAAAATAACAGCATTTGCATAACTTCTCTTAATTAAACTTTCAATTTCTCCTGCAGGTAGTGATTTATCAAGCGGTACTACAATTCCTACACCGCAAAGTGTAGCAAGATATGCTAAACACCATTCATAACGGTTATTGGAAATAATAGCAATTTTCTTTCCCTCTAATCCCAAATCTATTAACGCTGTTCCTAATTTGTTAATATCTTCTTGTAACATTTTGTAGGTAATATTGTTATAAGTTACCTCTTCCTTTTTTTCTTTTACAATAAACGCAATGTTATTAGGATACGTTTTAACCGCATCGTTTACTAGTTCTCTTATGTCTCTATATTCTTTAGCTTGGTACAATATTCTTTTTTGATTCATAATTTATCTCCTTTTATGATAATCTGTTATTATCATACACTAGAAAAGTAAATTTTACTATTGTACTGTGCGGTCAGTTAAATCTTAAATAATAAAAAAAGGGGTGAAATTCTTTTCACCTCCTCTTTTCAAAGTCATTTTGATTTCGTCGCCAGTAGTGTAATACAACCATCGGTATCGTTTACCAAGTCGTGGCTCTCGCCTGGACGGCATACTGCAACTTTTGTCCGAACCCCATTAATGAGCGGTGCACTCCCTTTAACGACCTGATAAACTTCTGTTATACCGTCATCAAGCGGATGCTCATGCATTCCAATGGAGTGACCTGGCATAATTTCCATAACTGACAAAATCACATCATCAACTTCAATATCATCGGAAACGAGTATTATTCCCTTTCCTCCCCGGAGATTGTTTACGGGCGTCATTTTTAAATTTGTAAGTTCATTCATAAATTTTCCTCCTATACGATTTGATATAATATTATTATAACATATTTCTTAACTTTTTTCAAGTTATGTAACACTAACTGTTGCTAATACGAAGAATTTGACCGATGAAAGATTAAGTTTGGATTTTGAATATTGTTTAATCTTACAATATTTGCAACCGTTGTATGGTAACGGTTTGCGATGTAAGTTAAGTTATCTCCTCTTCCTACCATATAATACGTTCCCCCTGCTGAATGGGTATCATTAGGACGTACATCTCTTCTAATTTTTAGAATTTGACCGCGGATAAATTAAGTTTGGATTTTGAATATTGTTAAGGCTAACGATACTACTAATGGTAGTTCCATATCTCCTTGCAATTCTCCATAAATTGTCTCCTCTTTTTACAGTATAATCTGTAGTTGTTGTAGACGTTGGTTCTCTATTTGGCTTATCAGATGTTGTAATTTGTAGAACTTCTCCTACAAAAATTAAATTTGGGTTTTGAATGTTATTTAATCTTACAATTTCTTCTACTGTTGTTCCATATGAAGCCGCAATTTTAGATAAGGTATCTCCCCTTCTTACGGTATAGTATATAACATTCTTAATTTCTTCTGGTGATGGATTAATTGGTGCAGGAATTTCTCCACTATTGCTTAAAAAAATTTCTTTGGTAAATCGGTCTAAATCAACATTTCCATTAATTCCTGCAATCCTTCCTTTATCCCAATATTGAAACCCAACCCAATTTGACCATTTTCCATTATCACTTGGTGTGTTTACTCCATATTGTGCAACCCATAGCGGATACTTATTTGCTAATTCATAGGAAAAAATAGTCCTTGCATCATAGGTATTTGAATAAATTACCATTTCTTTTCCTGTTAATTCCTCAGTTCTTTCTAAGAATACTCTAGATATGTTATTAATTTCATTCTCTGTTAGGTTTCCAAACACTTCAAAGTCCATGGCAAGCTTACAATTCGGTTGCGTTCCAGAAATTACTCTGCTGAAGAACTCAGCTTCTTTTATTGCTTGTTCCTCACTTCTTGCTCGAACAAAGTGATAAAACCCTATGTTTAATCCATTTTGTTTAGCTTTTTCATAATTGTTTCGAAATTCTGGATCTTCTAGATGTTCTCCTTCACTTGCTTTTATGTACACAATATCAATTCCTGCATTTTTTACTTTATTATAATCAATTCTTCCTTGGTATGCACTCACATCAATTCCTTGGTAAATGGTATCACTTGCAGGTGATAAAGCAAACACTGGATAACACATAGTAAAAGAAGATAATAAAAATAACCATAATAAAAGTATCACTTTAAAACATTTCTTTTTCATTATGACCTCCTTCATCAAAAAATAGAGTAGAAAACTCTACTCTATCTTATGATATAAATTTTATTTTGGTTATCTTTATCCTATAAATAATCCTACCATATAAATGGCATATATGATTAAATAGGCAATTCCATTTAATCTTGTCATTTTATTTTTAGCTCCAATAAATGGAAATAGTGCCAATAATACCGTTGCAACAATTAATACTAGTATTTGATTATTATAACTTGTTGCATAAGTAATTGGTGCAATGATTGCTGATACTCCTAAAATAAGTAAAATATTAAAAATATTCGAACCTAGAATGTTTCCGTATAGCAATGTCACTATTTCCCTTAAACGCCGCTGTTACCGATGTTACAAGTTCTGGCAAACTTGTCCCAATCGCAATAATCGTTAAACTAATTACTTTTTCACTAATACCAATTGCTTTTGCAATTGTAACACAGTGATTTACCGTTAAATCACCACCAATTTTTAATCCGATTATTCCTAGAATAATCCATAAAATGGATTTTATAGTTAAATTATTTTCTTCTGTTTGCACTTCTATGATTGTATCTTTTTTCTCAAATTTCTCTCCCTTTTTCCCCATATAAATGGTATAGCCAATAAATAATACAAATAATAGAATTAATATCATTCCCTCTATTTTAGTAATATTAGCTCCTATATTGCATATTACAAATAGTACAAAAGTAACAGCAAGTGTCATAGGAATTTCAATTAGTCTTGTTTCTCTTTTAAATTCAATCGATTGAATGATAGCAGACAGTCCTAAAATTAGTAACAAATTACACAAATTACTTCCAATTACATTTCCTACTGCCATATCTGGATACCCTTGTATTGCTGAAGTAATACTAACAAACAATTCTGGCATAGACGTTCCAATAGATACAATTGTAAGTCCAATAATAATTTCTGGTATATGAAATTTTTTTGCAACATTTGATGCTCCATCTACTAAAAAGTCTGCACCTTTTATTAACAATACAAATCCTACTATAATCCAAATAACTTCAAGTGCCATATAGCTCCTCCTCACTTTTATAATGTTACTATCTTATCTCTATTTTTATTGCTTGTCAAATAAAAAATTAACTAAGCAAAATGCTTAGCTAATTTTTTTATTTTTCTAATCTTATATTTCCAGAAATCGTTTCGATGTTTAATTCTACATATGGTTCTTGCCCCATTACGTTTCTTTTATTTGGAAGGGTCACATTACCAGATACACTTTTTGTTTGAATTTCATAATTGGATTCTTGGTTTAAATACATCTTTACATTTCCAGAAGTAGTCTTTACTTTCGAATCTCCTGTTATTTTAAAATCTTCACTTTTAATATCTCCTGAAATACTTGATAATTCTATATTTCCATCAATTTTTTCAATTTCAATTTGTCCTGAAGTTGTTTTTGCTTCTACATTTCCTTTTGCTGAAGCTACTAAAATATCTCCAGAAACTGTTTTTAATTTTAAATCTTCATTTTCTAATTGTTGTAATTTAATATCACCAGAAATTGTTTCAATTTTAATATTCTTTGCTTCTATATTTCCCATTTTAACATCTCCACTTGTTGAAGATATTGTTAAATCATCAAATTTTAAATTTTCCTCTACTTCTACATCTCCCGATACAGATTTAATATCTAAGCTTCCTTCATATGATTTTGGAATATACACGTCATATAAGGAATCTTCCATAAATCCAATGTAGAAAAAGTGAAATTGTAGCTTATTACTTTCTGAAACAGTTATATGAGATCCTGATTTATCTACTCTAAATAAATCTTCATCTTCTAACTCTTTATAAGAATATTGTACCACTCGTATTTCGGTATCTTCTGTAAAAAACACGTTTAAGTTAGATGACTTAAATTCTAAACTAACTTTATTTAAATCGAATACAGAAATTTTTTGTTCTTTTCGAATATATTCTTCTTTTCGAACGGTTTGTGAACTTCCAAAACTCATAAACCAATTCCAATCATTATTATGTATTGCAAATAATAGTACTTTACAAAGTCCAGCTATCATGCTAATTAGTATAATAATTAGTAAAATAATTCCTAGTTTTCTCATCTTATTCCTCCCCCAATTTAAATAATAACTTAATAATATTTTCGATTAAAGATGCAATTAAGAAAATAATCCAAGAAATATACCATATACCAAATGTGAAGCTAACAATTAAATAAATAATAACTGTTAATGTCCATAAAATGGAATCAATTGCTTTTTTTATTTCCTTGTTTTTATCTTTTTTTCCTTTCCATTCTTTAAACTCTTCTACCATAGTATCTTCATATTTTGTATATTTCGGTTTTGTCATAAAATGATAGATTAAAACACAAGTAGCTAACCCTGCAATAGCAAGAAATCCAGATACTGTTACAAAGTCTGGTAATTCTAATTCATCTAATACTACACATGTAATAACACTTAAAATATATAATCCAACACAAATAGAAACAGTTAAACCAGTCTTTTTTCTAGCTTCTTCTCTGTATTCTTTATGAATTGGATTGGTCTTATTTAATTCTTCAATTAGTTCATCTACATCTCCAATTTCTTTCATAACCGTTTGTAAAGCCTCTTCTTCTTTTTTCCCTTGTTTTACTAAATCTTCATATTTATCTTCTGCATTTGAAATAATTTCATCTTTTAAATCATTTGCTCTTTTTGTATTTGGAGCATTTTCAAATAAAGTATTAACTTCTTTTCTAATTTTTTCATTCATCGTTTTATTTCCCCCTTTTTTTCACATAACATCTGATTTTCTTGGCATAACAATAGCGGCTATGATGTACGCTACTATACCACTACCACCCCAACAAGAAAACACAATCCAAATTAAGCGTATTAGTGTTGGATCAATATCAAAATACTCTGCAATTCCTCCACATACGCCATCTATTTTTTTGCCTTGTTCAATTTTGTACAATTTCTTTTGCATCTTTTTTCTCCTTTCTATATTAACTTATCAATTAACTCTTTTGTTAAATTCCATTCTTCTATATTTTTTTTATAAAATTCAATCCCTTGGTTTGTAATGGAATAATATCTTCTTCTTGCTCCACTATTTCCTTCACCCCAAAATGATGTAATATATCCTGACTCTTCTAGTCTTCTAAACGCACAATATAATGTAGCATCATTCAATTCATAGCGATTATTGGTTTTTTCTTTAATAGATTTGTTAATTTCATATCCATAGCTATTGCCTTTCATTAAATGTGCTAAAATAATGGTTTCTGTATGTCCACGAATAATGTCTGCTCGAATTGACATTGTATCACCTACCTTCTTTACAAATACATTATAACTCTAATATACCTTATCTGTCAAGGTATATTAGATAAAAAAAGTAAATATAGAAAAATCTATACTTACTTTTTTATTTTTATTCTTTTATCTTCTCTATTTTCATTGCTTTTACCTGAACAGGATATGATTCCATAACATCTCCTGTATAAGTAATTTCTACAGTATCCCCAATTGTAATCTTTTCATCATTTGGAATACCAAGGCTTACTTTATCCCCTAAATATTTTGTTTCTTTTGGTTTCACTAAAACCCATTTATCTCTTACATCTAATACTGTTGCTATAAATGTTGGACCAAACTTATAGACAGTAACATCTTTAGGATATCTACAAATTATTTCATTTTCATATCTTTTAACAGTTGAATCTACATCTTCAATAATAGCATAAAGAGCTAGTTCTAAATGAATATCCTCTCCCTCTTCTATTTCTAGAATCCCATAAATTTCTCCTGAAAAATCATCTTCTAGTGTTATTTTTCTATCCTCTTTTGCTAAAAACTGGTCTCTCGTATTATCATGCATTATTTTATATTTTCCTTCTTCTGTATACTCGATATCAGTAAAAATCATATCTCCTTCCATCGTAAACTGAACGATTCTTATCGTATCTGCAATTCTATTATTACTATTCTTCTGTGTATTTGCAATAAACTCATTCAATTTTTCTTTGTTATATATTGTTTTATGCGAAATAATAAAACATCCATCATTTAATGCTTGCTCAAATGTATATTCCTTTGGTAATTGTTCTAATGAAACATACTTTGAATTTTGTTCTTTATCTTGATTTATCTGTTTTTCATTCTCTAAATGTTCTTCGCACTTCTTAAAATGGGTTTTTGTAATTGTAAAAAATAGCATACCAAATAGTAAAATTGCAATTAGTATTAAAATAATCTTTATTCCTATTATCTTTTTCATTTTCTCACCTTTTCCCTTTCACTATTTAGACATTTTTATTTTTCTTTTTTGTTGGCGTTTTTCAAAAATAATGAAAAAGATAATTGAAAGGATAAGAAATATAATTGAAATTCCTAACAAATATTCATTATGTACTTTTGTTGGTTCTACTGCTTGTTCTGGCATTTGAATAATGTTTTCTACTCTTTCGTTTTCCATACTATTATCTTGTAGCATGTTTTTTACTGATTCTTGAATTCCTTCCTCTTTTTTGGTTTCTTCTTCTCGTTTCGTTTCTTGGTCTTGAATTTCATTTTTCTCATTTGTACTGGTAGTTGTGTTTTCCTTAATAACATTTTCTTTTTTTCTCATTGTTCCATTTAATACATATGCAATTGCAAACAATAAACTTGCTGTTAAATTTCCTAATGATATTTTTAATGCTTTTATTGCTTTATAATATTTCCATTGCACTGTTCCTATTGGCATATTTAATAAGATAGCAATTTGCCTAAAGTTTAGTTTTGACAATACTTTTAACGATACAATCTCTTGTTCTTCTTTTGTTAATCCTCCGAATTAGTCTTTGATAATCTTCTTTTTCAATCACTTCGCAAATATTGGTATCTTCACCCACAAATTCATAAATTTCATCTACACATACTTCTTTTTTATGTTTTCTAATTTCATTGATTGCTTCGTTTTTTGTTACTGAATATAACCAACTCATCTCATATTTTGTTGGTAATTTTTCTTTTGGAATTGTCATTAATTTAGCAAACACATTTTGCATTACATCTTCCGCATTTTCTTTGTTCTTTAAAATAGAAAAAGCAATTTGGTAAATTAATTGATGATATCCTTCATATAGCTGTTCTCCTACTTCTTCTCCTTGCATTTGTTTTTGTATTAATTCATGTAATTTTTTCTTACTCTTTTCCATTTCTTTTCTCCTATTTTATTTAGGCACATTATACCATAATAAATTTTTTCTTGCAAAACATCCTATGCAACTATTAGGTTGTTTCCGAATAGGTTTCTTAATTATTTTGCTATACTTTTAATTAAGTAATACTAGGAGGTAAATTTATTTATGCTAATATCCGATGCTATTAATTTTAGAATTCGTGAATTATTAAGAGAAAATAATCTAACTGCTTACAAACTTTCTTATCGTGCAGGAATTTCTAATTCTATTATTAGTGATTGTAAAAGAGGAAAAGTAAAGGAACTTTCTGTTAGTTCGATTATTCATATTTGTGAAGGTTTAAATATTGAGTTAAAAGATTTTTTCGATTCTGATTGTTTTAAAGATGTGGAAGCAATTGATCGTTTTGAGAAAAAAGAATCAAAAGTTGTCTAAGAGATAAAAGCTATGTTCTTTCATACACCCAAAAAGGACACCATTACGGTGTCCTTTTTAGTGTACAACTTATTCTTCTTCAGGAAGGCTGTTCAAAACCTTCTCTACAGCTGAAAACAGTTCTCTTTCTTTAAACTGTCTATCCTGTGCCTGTGCCTGTTTCTGTCCAAGGTCTACTAACGTTTCCTTTTCTAAAGGCAGTGCGCCTGCTGCTGCAACATAGCTGTTGCATGGCTCAATGATTGCCTGCACTTCCTCTGGAGTTTGCGTCTTTCTAAAATACATTGCAATTATCGCTTTTCCTACTTCTAAGAATTGCTTCCGTGAAGTACATTCGGTTTGCTGTAAGTCCGCAATACGCTGAAGACAGTCCTTGTATTCCTCCTGTTTCTCAATTAGGCTGTCGTTTGCTGCCTTTAACCGGATGGTCGCATCTTTTTGCATTTGCTGTAATGTGGATTCATACTTTTCTTTCATTGTCATAATCATTTCCTCCTGTTTTTTAGTTGCTTAATAAATTCCATAAATCCATTATATAATAATAAGTTACATAAGTCAATGCATTATGTAACTTATTATCCTTTTTTATTTACAAATAATTTACAATATCTTCAAATGTATCATATCCTGCCTCTAAATTGATATGTCCTGCCTTTGGCATTAGCACTTGCTTTGTTGTAACTGCATTTGCAAATTCTTTTTCTGCATCATATTTTACATATGGGTCATTATCTGAATAAAAACAAATGATTTCTTTACTATAATTTTTCACATCGGCTAAATTAGCAAAATACATCGATTCATTTACTGCATCATAATCTTTATCAATTCCCAAGTAATTATTAAACCCACATACAAATATACATTTTTTAACTTTTATTTTATTTTTTACTAAAAATTTGGAAACAAATGCTGGTGCAATACTATGTCCTATTATGGTGGTATTTTCTGTAATAAGTCCCAAATCAACATAGTACTTTAATAACTTACTCCAATTTTCATAATTTTGGACTCCTACTCCGCTTGGAAAATCTGGCACATAACATTCTTTTCCTTCCTTTTCTAAAAAGCCATGCAACCATCCAAACCAATTTGAATATGGGCTACTAAATGACCCATGAATTATAAAATAATTCTCCATTTTATTTACCTCTTTTCTCCCAAATCTTTCTTACCACTTTTAACGACGCTGTTGATAACGTAAAGCCAATCACTGGTACCAACGAACTTAATAATATATTATCGTAATTTCTTACTAAGTAAGAATATATAATAACAACTATATACGTTAATACACAAATGCAGATTCTTCTAGTCCAACATGTTTCCCATTTCTTATCCAATTCTACCTTCTTATTTCTTTGTTTAATTTGTTCAATTTCTTTTTCTAAATCCATTTTAAATTTCTCCTTCACATTTATTTCCATTTTTCTTCATTAATATATTTTGTTAATGCCATAACAAATGCAGATTCCGTTAAATCAATTCTTGATACTTGATTATGTGTTAAAAGTTGGATTCCTCCACCTTTATTATGTCTTTCCTTATCTTCCCAAAATAATCTATTCATTACTTGGCTTAAATCTGTATCGATAATTTCCTTTACTAATCTTTCTGGTACTGGAAAAGATGGACTTGTTCCATAACTTTCAAAATCACCGTTATCTTCAATTACTGCAATACCTGTATTCATCCATCTTCCTAAAGAGTTATAAACACCTCCTTCAATCGATAAATACAAATCTGCTGTTATATTGTGCTCTTTACAATATGTTTTTAAATTTTTAACTCTATTTTTAGCACCAATATAAATTTCTTCATTTACTGGTTCATCTCCAACATTAGACTCTACTGGAATTCCTTCAATTTCAATATTTTCAAAATATCTTTCTAGTGCTTTTTTGGCACCTTCTATTTTTCCTTGATTTTTAGTTGCTACTAATACTTTCATATTCTCTTTCACTTTCTATTTAGTATCTTTTTTGTACTTTTGTATCATATCATAAATTTACAAATAAAACAACCAAAAAGCACCGGAGTTTTCCAGTGCTTTTGTGTTGCGATTATAAATTACTAATTTCAATCATTGTGTAATACAATCTTATTGCAAAGTCTTCTGCTTGGTGTGGATACATCGCTGTATTGGGAGCAAATTTTGCACTAAATTGCGTTAAAGTTGTAGCTGATTTGTAGTTCAAATCCAAGCTTTCAAAAAATGTTTGAATACAATCTTCACCTGAATTGAAGTTTTTCCATATTGGCTTTTTGGTATCTTTATCATAAACCATTATGACTTCTCCATCTTCTGTGGTAATTGTTTCAGTTGCATTGTAGTAATTAAAGTCTCCTTGTGTGCACTTTCCTCCAACTGTTTCAATCCACCATATAGCAGGTAATAAGTATTCGTTGCAATTTTCTTCTTGTGCTATTTGAAAGAGTGCATCGGCATTTTCTAAATAGACTGTGCCATTACCTAAAATCTTATCCAGTTTTTCCATTTTTGATACAAATTGCTCTTTCGTAAGTCCAACTGATTGTTTAATCGGTATCTTCGATATTACTTCATCAACCAGTTGCTGCTCCTCTTGTGAAAGCTGTTGTGACAAGCTTTCTTCTTTTGCATTTTCATTCGAATCCTCCGCCGAGAATTCTCCTCCATGTTGTATGCAATATAGATTCATGCTTTTTTCTTGCTCCTCTATTTTTGCATTAACATATGCCATTATGCATTGCTCATACTCCGATTTTTGTTGTTCCTTTACAACCGCAAACCGAATAATACATAAAGCTGCGACTCCTAAAATGATGATTGCTGTGATTCTTTTTTTCATGATGTAATCTCCTTTTCCTTTTTTATATATTATTTTTAATATTTTTCTGCTCAAATAAACTTGCAGAAAAACACCAGTATCTGTTTATATTATATAATATTTTACATAATATTGCAAATTATCTATGCCGATAATACCAAAAAAGTACTGGAGTATCCAGTACCTTTTGGTAATGATTATAAGCTTTTTATCCACCGTACCTTTTCGTACAGTTTCTTTCCATATATATCGCTCTCAATTGTTTTCCATTCTTTGATTGGAGAATACGATACTTTTCCGATTGAAATCCACTTTCGTGAAAATTCTTCATATGTTATTTCATTTTTTTCATCTCCCCACTTTTCAAGTACATCGAAGAAATATTCAATTGAAGTTTCCGGAGTTAAAAATGAAAGGCTTATCTTTGTGCCTCCTAACATATATTCGACTCTCTTATCAATCAATGTATTTACCTGCCAATAATTATAATTTCTATCCTCATTGGCTTCGGTAGAAATGCACATGATAGCGGGAGCAATGTATTCATTGTATCCTTTTTCCTGTGCCGTCCTTAAGAGTTGCTCTGCATTTTCCGAAAAATTAGTTGTACTATAATACTCATCTAATTTCTCCATTTTCTGCATGAAGTCCTCTTTAGATACTTCTGTGCTCTTTTTTATGGATACATACCGCCACGGTTTGCTTATAACCATGAAACAAATACCCAATAAAAAAATGCTTAACACTGCTACTCCTATACCTATTACTTTTTTCCTCATGTCTTCTCTCCTTTTTATTTTTATATTTGTTTCATATTCTCTTACTAAAATAAAATTGTAAGAAAATACTAGTATCTGTTTATATTATATAACATTTTACATAATATTGCAAATGAGTAGTTAACCCCCGCATATAAATATGCGGGGTTAGAATTCTTCTTTTAAATTTCTAAATCTTCTGGTGGTTTCACATGTGTTCTTTTAGTTTCTGCTCTTCCTAATATGTTTCTATTATTCACTGCTAATAACTTTTGAAAGATCGGTTGTATTGACTGTTTGTTTTGTATTGCTTTTTCAAATTCATTACAAAACTCTACTAATTGCGTATCTCCTTGTTGTAATGCTTTTAATTTAATATTTTGTAATTGTTGTATATCTGGTTTTAAAACAGCTTCTAACGTCCAACTCATTAATTCATTAACTAATTCACAATTCATTTTAGTTTTCCTCCTAGCACTATTACTTTTATGAGTATATCATAAGCTTATCAATAATACAACAAAAACCGCACGTTTATGTGCGGTTTTGGATTTATTTCATAGCTTCTTCTACAGCAACTGCTACTGATACGGTACATCCAACCATTGGGTTGTTACCCATACCAATTAATCCCATCATTTCAACGTGTGCTGGAACTGATGATGATCCTGCAAATTGTGCATCTGAATGCATTCTTCCCATAGTATCTGTCATACCATAGGAAGCAGGTCCTGCTGCCATATTGTCTGGGTGAAGTGTTCTTCCTGTTCCTCCACCAGATGCTACTGAGAAGTATTTTTTACCTTGTTCAATACATTCTTTTTTGTATGTACCTGCAACTGGATGTTGGAATCTTGTTGGGTTTGTAGAGTTACCTGTAATTGATACATCTACTCCTTCCATGTGCATGATTGCTACACCTTCTCTAACATCGTTTGCACCATAACATCTAACTTTTGCTCTTTCTCCATCTGAATATGCAATTTCTTTCACTACATTTACTTTTCCTGTGAAGAAATCAAAGTCTGTTTGTACATACGTAAATCCATTAATTCTTGAGATAACTTGTGCTGCATCTTTTCCAAGTCCATTTAAGATAACTCTTAATGGTTCTTTTCTTACTTTGTTTGCAGATTTTGCAATACCAATTGCTCCTTCTGCAGCAGCAAATGATTCATGTCCTGCTAAGAATGCAAAACATTTTGTTTCTTCTGATAATAACATAGATGCTAAATTTCCATGTCCTAATCCTACTTTTCTGTCATCTGCAACAGAACCAGGGATACAGAATGCTTGTAATCCTTCTCCAATTGCTTTTGCAGCATCTGCAGCTTTTGTGCATCCTGTTTTAATTGCAATTGCCGCACCTAATGTATATGCCCAACATGCATTTTCAAAACAAATTGGTTGAACACTTTTTGTAATATCATATGGATTAAATCCTTTTTCTTTACAAATATTTAGTGCATCTTCAAAATCTTTAATTCCGTATTTTTCCATTACGGGTTTAATTTGGTCTATTCTTCTTTCATAACTTTCAAATGTTACTGCCATAATTATTCTTACCTCCTATTACTATTTTCTATTCTTTTCTTGGATCAATCTTTTTAACAGCTTCGTCGAATCTTCCGTATTTTCCACTTGCTTTTTCAATTGCTTCCATTGGTTCAATTCCTTTTTTAATGTTTTCCATCATTTTTCCTAGGTTTACGTATTTGTATCCTATGATTTGGTTGTCTTTATCAAGACCGATTTCTACTATGTATCCTTCTGCAAGTTCTAAGTATCTTGGTCCTTTTGCAAGTGTTGAATAAATTGTTCCAACTTGACTTCTATGTCCTTTTCCTAAATCTTCAAGCCCTGCTCCAATTTGTAATCCTCCTTCTGAGAATGCAGATTGAGATCTACCATATACGATTTGTAAGAATAATTCTCTCATAGCAGTATTAATTGCATCACAAACTAAGTCTGTGTTTAATGCTTCTAGAATTGTTTTTCCTACTAATATTTCTCCTGCCATTGCTGCTGAATGTGTCATTCCTGAACATCCTATTGTTTCTACTAATGCTTCTTGAATAATTCCTTCTTTGATATTTAGAGTTAATTTACATGCTCCTTGTTGAGGTGCACACCAACCAATACCGTGTGTTAACCCTGATATATCTTTAATTTCTTTTGCTTTTACCCAACGTCCTTCTTCTGGAATTGGTGCTGGTCCATGGTCCACTCCTTTTGCTACTGGACACATTTCTTCTACTTCTTTTGAATAAATCATTTTAATTGCTCCTTTCTAGCATTCGATTATATATTAAAAATTTTGAAAACGTTAATGATTCATATTAAGAATTTGACTCTTAATAATTGGTTCTTTTTTATTTTCCAGGTCGACGTGAATGTCAACCCCTACATTGCCTTTTTTTGTTTTTTCTATTATTTCTAATTTGTCTATTTCGTTTTTGACAGGTTCTTGTGGTCGATTATACTCTGTAATATTACTAACTGTTTTTTTATAAATTCCCTCTTGATATGTAACACTATTTTTATTGTTATGTTTTTGATTGTTAAGATATTCTTCTATCATTTTTCTTTCTTTTCTAGAATAGCTCGATAATGGAATATCCAAATATTGATATCTCCAAATCAAATGCCTATCATAACTTGTATAGTTTGAATCTTGCAAATTTTCATATTCGTATTTAGCATTAAACTTAAAATTTTCAATTGAAATCGTTACACTACTCCATGGTTTTTCTCCAATTGTTACAAGTTCTTTTCTTAATTTTTTTATTTCTCCATATAACTTCTCTGCTAATTTTAAATAAGCAGATTCGTCAATATTAAACTTGCTTGGTACCTCATAAACATTTACTGGATTCTTTTTAAAAATACTCTTTGGAAAATAATAAAAAAACATCTCTCCTGTTTGTAGTCCATTAAAATGGTCTACCACAGAAGCATAAAGATACACACGATCCCATTTTTCAGGAATCATGTAAAATAATTGTTTTTGTATCTGTTCATATGCATTTCGTATATTCGATGTTGTTAGCATATATGCCCCCATGTTTATTTATTTCTAATTATAATGCTTTCTCCTGTCATCTCTTCTGGCTTTTCTAATCCCATAATATCTAACATAGTTGGTGCTAAATCTGCTAATTTTCCTGGTTTTAGTGTTACATCATTCATGCCCACAAGCATTAATGGAACAGGATTTGTTGTATGAGCCGTATGTGGCTCTCCTGTTTTATAGTCAATCATTTGCTCTGCATTTCCATGGTCTGCTGTCATTAATAAAACACCATTTACTTTTTCTACTGCTTCTACTACTTTTCCTACACATTCATCAATGGTTTCTATTGCTTTTATCGCTGCTTCTAAACTTCCAGTATGTCCTACCATGTCTGGGTTTGCATAGTTTAAGATAATTGCATTATATTTGTTACTTTCAATTGCTTCTAGTACTTTATCTGTTACTTCATATGCACTCATTTCTGGTTTCAAATCATAGGTTTCTACTTTTGGAGATGGTACTAAAATTCTATCTTCTCCTTTGTATTGTTTTTCTTCTCCTCCATTAAAGAAGAATGTAACATGTGCATATTTTTCTGTTTCTGCAATACGAAGTTGTGTGTAACCCAAGTTACTAATATATTCTCCAAAGGTGTTACTTAATGCTTCTTTTTTGAATGCAACCTTTACATTTGGCATTGTTTCATCATATGGAGTCATACATACAAAATATAACTCTAATGGTTTTGTTTCAAATCCATCAAATTCATTATCTACTAAAGCTCTTGTAATTTCTCTTGCTCTATCTGGTCTAAAGTTAAAGAAAATAACGGAATCATTTTTATTAATGGTTGCAATTGGTGTATCACCATTACAAATTAAAGTTGGTTCTACAAATTCATCAAAAATTTCTTTTTGATAAGATGCTTCAATAGCACTAATTGCGGTTGGTGCTTTTACACCTTCGCCATTTACTAAAGCATTATATGCTTTACTTACTCTTTCCCATCGTTTATCACGATCCATTGCATAAAATCTACCAGTAATACTTGCAATTTTACCAATCTCTTTTTCTTTCATTTTTTCTTCTAGTTTTGTAATATACCCTTCAGCTGATGCTGGTGGTGTATCTCTTCCATCTAAAAATGCATGTACATAAACATTTTCAATTCCTTTTCTTTTAGCAAGTTCTAATAATGCATATAAATGACGAATATGGCTATGAACTCCACCATCCGATAATAATCCCATAATGTGTAAACTAGAGTTATTGTTCTTACAATTTTCTACTGCTTCTTCAAATTCTTTTACACTAAAGAAGTCTCCATCTTCAATGGATTTTGTAATTCTTGTTAATTCTTGGTATACAATTCTTCCTGCTCCAATATTAGTATGACCAACTTCAGAATTTCCCATTTGTCCATCTGGAAGTCCTACATTTAATCCACTTGTATACATATCGGTTGTTGGACATAATTTCATTATTTTATCAATATTTGGTGTGTTTGCCTCTTTTACTGCATTTCCTTTTTCATTTGCATTCTCTCCAAATCCGTCTAAAATCATTAGCATTGTTAGTTTGTTTTCCATGTTTTTACCTTCCTTTTATTTTCGTTATATAATTCGTTATTCTAATAATTTACGATTCCTGCAAAATCTTCTGGCTTTAAGCTTGCTCCGCCAACTAATGCTCCATCGATATCTGATGTAGTAAATAGTTCTTTTGCATTTGTTGGTTTTACACTTCCGCCATATTGGATTATAACTCTTTCGGCTGTCATTTGTCCATATATTTTACAAATTTCGTCACGAATTTCTTTAATACTATTATTAGCATCTTCACTTGTTGCTGTTTTTCCTGTTCCAATTGCCCAAATTGGTTCATATGCAATGATCGTATTCTCCACTTGCTCATCTGTCAACCCTTCTAGGGCAAGTCTTGTTTGCCTTGTAATTACTTCTTTTGTTTTACCTTCTTCTCTTTGTTCTAAACTTTCCCCAACACATACGATCGGTTTTAATTCATTTGTAAAAGCTGCTTTTACTTTTTTATTTACTGTTTCATCTGTTTCTGCAAAATATTGTCTTCTTTCTGAGTGACCAATAATAACATATTCTACGCCAATTGATTTTAACATAGAACCAGAAACTTCGCCTGTATATGCTCCTGCTTCTTCCCAGTGCATATTTTGTGCACCTATTTTTACATTACTTCCACTTGCATGTTTTACCATACATTTTAAATCAATGTATGGCACACAAAGAACCACTTCACTTTTTGCATCTTTTACCATAGGTATAATTTCTTTTAAATATGTTTTTGCCTCTTCTGGGTTTTTATTCATTTTCCAGTTTCCTGCAATTACTTTTCTTCTCATACTCTTTCTCTCCTCATTTTCTATCTTTCTATTTCCACCGGAATCTCATTCTTTTCAAATTTTTCTTGATATAGTTTTTCTAGCTTTTCTATAATAGGTTTATATGCTTCTATACATGGGAAAATTTCATTATTTAAGAACGCTTCTATAAATTTTTTAAATGGTATTCTTTGAATTCCTTTCATTTCGTTTTCATTTACATGGATTGGTCTTTCTTGTGTTCTTATTAGGCAAAACACATCTAAAAAGCATTGCAAATCTTGATTTGTTTCTTCAAAACCAACTTTTATATAATCTAGATGCTTTATTTGCATTGCTTCTTCAATAGAAATTGCATATTCTTCATATAATTCTCTTAAAATTGCTTGTGTAGCCACTTCATTATGCTTTATATGTCCAGAACATACATCTTTTTTATTATCTTCTTTCATTTCTACTATAACATTTCCATGAACATCAATAACAAAGCACAGAACACATTTTTTCCATTCATTTTGTTTTATTTCATTTCCTCGATAAATCGTTCTTATATAATTTCTATTTTCATCATATAAATCAATTACTTCTCTTTGCTCATTTTTTTGTTCCACATATTGCATAAAACTTTGTTGCAAATAATTTTTCATATATTCTACGTCCTTTTATTTTATACTATTTGTCTTGTAAGCACTCAATTCCTGGTAATTTTTTACCTTCTAAAAATTCTAAGCTTGCTCCACCACCAGTTGAAATATGTGTCATCTTATCTGCTAATCCTGCTTTTTCGATAGCTGCTGCCGAATCTCCTCCACCAATGATTGTAATTGCATCAACCTCGGCTAATGTTTTTGCAATTTCATTTGTTCCTATTGCAAATTGGTCAAATTCAAACAATCCTAAAGGTCCATTCCATACGATTGTTTTTGCATTTTTTAATTCTTCTTTGTATAGTTTAATCGTTTCTTCTCCGATATCAAAACCTTCCCATCCTTCTGGAATTTCACTTGATTTTACGGTTTTACTTTCGGTATCTTTATCAAATTCTTTTCCTAATTTGGTATCGACTGGAAGCATCAATTTTACTCCGTTTTTCTTTGCCTTTTCCATTAATTCGTTTGCTAAGTCAAGTTTATCTAATTCACAAATTGAGTTTCCTACTTCATATCCTTGTGCTTTAAAGAAAGTATATGCCATTGCTCCACCAATCATTAATGTATCTACTTTTTCAAGTAGTGAATTTATAACTCCAATTTTATCTGAAACCTTTTTTCCTCCTAAAATAGCAACAAATGGTCTTTTAGGATTTTCTAAAGCATTTCCCATAAAATCAATTTCTTTTTCAATTAAAAATCCTGATACTGCTGGTAAATAATCTGCAACACCTGCAGTTGAAGCATGTGCTCTATGAGATGTTCCAAATGCATCATTTACATATATTTCAGCAAGAGATGCTAATTCACGAGCCATTTCAGGATCATTTTTTTCTTCTCTTGCATCAAAACGTACATTTTCAAGTAGAACTACTTCTCCCTCTTTCATATTAGCTGTTAAACTTTTTGCACTTTCTCCTACAATATCACCTGCTAGCTTTACTTCTATTCCTAATTCTTTTGATAGTTCTTTTGCTACAGGTGCAAGTGAAAATTCTTTTTTCACTTCTCCTTTTGGTCTACCTAAATGGGAACAAAGAATTACTTTGGCTCCATTTTCTAACAAATATTTTATAGTTGGTAATGAAGATACAATTCTTCTTGTATCTGTAATAGTTCCATTTTCATCTTGTGGTACGTTAAAATCGCAACGAACCAATACTTTTTTTCCTTTTACATCAATATCTCTTACTGTTTTCTTATTCATCGTAAAACCCTCCTATTTTTATTATATCGATTTAATACCAATTATATACAAAAGGTATATATATTACCATATCTTTTTTATGCTAATATATATGCCTTTTATATAAATAGGGGTAAGCCCTCTTGGGCTTGCCCCTACAAACCCTACAATTTAGATTGTATGGTATTATCCACGTGTTGCCATATATCTTGCTAAGTCTACTAATTTATTTGAATATCCCCATTCGTTATCATACCAAGCAACTAATTTTACAAATGTATCTGTTAATTGAATTCCTGCTGTTGCATCAAAGATTGATGTATGTTCATCATTTACAAAATCTGTTGAAACAACTGGGTCTTCAACATACTCAATAATTCCTTTAAATTCATTTTCAGATGCTTTTTTCATAGCCGCACAAATTTCTTCATACGTTGTTGGTTTTTCTAGGTTACATGTTAAGTCTACAACAGAAACATCTGGTGTTGGTACTCTAAATGCCATACCTGTTAATTTTCCGTTTAATGATGGAATAACTTTTCCTACTGCTTTTGCAGCTCCTGTTGAAGAAGGAATAATGTTAGCTGCTGCTGCACGTCCTCCTCTCCAATCTTTTTTAGATGCCCCATCTACTGTTTTTTGTGTTGCTGTTGTTGCATGAACTGTTGTCATAAGACCGTCTTTAATTCCAAAGTTATCATTAATAACTTTAGCAAGTGGTGCTAAACAGTTTGTTGTACAAGATGCATTAGAAACAATGTTCATACTTGGGTCATATGTTTCATTGTTTACTCCCATAACAAACATTGGTGCATCTTTTGATGGTGCACTAATAATTACTTTTTTAGCTCCTGCATCAATATGAGCTTGTGCTTTTTCTAGCGTTGTAAATACTCCTGAACATTCTAATACATAGTCAACTCCATCTGCTCCCCAAGGAATATTTTTTGGGTCCATTTCGTTATATACTTTAATTTCTTTTCCATCTACTACTAATTTTCCGTTTTCTTCTTTTACTTCTCCTTCGAATTTTCCATGTACTGAATCATATTTTACCATGTAAGCCATGTAATCAGCTGTAATAAAAGGATCGTTAATTGCTACAACTTCTACATCTCCTTTTTTTAATGCTGCTTGGAATGTTAAATTTCCAATTCTTCCGAATCCGTTAATTCCAACTCTAATTGCCATTTTAAATTCCTCCAATTTCCGATACTTAGTAAGTATCTTTTATATATTTTGCCCATTTCTGAACGTTTTAATTCTATATCAAAAAAGAATACTTTGCAAGTATTCTCTTTAAGATTATTTAATAATTTTTATATTCAGGTACAAAGCTTCCTGTTGCAATAGAACCTACTGTAATACTTCCTGTTCCTCCTGCTCCACTTTTACTATCGTTTCCTACTGATTGTCCACCATTAGCAGTAATATTTCCTTTGGAAATTAGATTGTTATAAAAAATATTTATACTTCCTCCTCCTGAAGATCCTCCAACTCCCCAATTTAAATATTCAAGGCTACCATTATCCATTCCATTAGAAGTTATCTCTCCTTTATTGTTAAAATTTCTTGTAAAAATTATGAGTAATCCTCCAGTTCCATTTGCTCCATCCATTATATCAAGGTATTTCCTGTCCCAATTCTTACTTTCTCCTCCATGATTTCCAACTCCACCTAAAGCAATCCAAGCAGATGAATCTTGATATATGCCCCCATTTCCTCCTATTCCACCAGTATTAGAACCTCCTGTAGCATTTTTATTACTTCGTCCATGAGCTCCTCCTCCTCCGGTTCCTCCAGAATAAGATGTTCCATTTCCTCCTGGTCCTGAGTACGCACCTCTAGCACTTCCAGATCCACCACCACCTGTTTGACGGTCTTTCGCATTGTTTCCTGCTTTTCCATTCACATTTCCAGAAGCCGATACTCCTGCTCCTCCTCGTCCACCTATTGCTAGAACATATTCATATGTTTTATCTTCATTTTGCCATAAATATACATTCTCTCCCTCTGCTTTTGCTCCTCTTGACGTCATACTGATAATCCCTTTATTGGTTATTGTTCCACTACAGCTTATTATCATTCCTTTTGGTCCACCATATCCTTCGTCACTTTTACAAGCTGTTAATGTTACTCCTTCATTAATAGTTAGGTTGCCATCTACTTTTAATACTACTGTATTTTTTGCATCTTCATTTTCTGTTGCTACATCTGTGTTTTTATCTCCAAATTCGTATATCTTATCATTCAGTGTTGAACCTTTTACTTGACTTGTGCCATCTAATACCAAATCGCCATTATGATATATTACATGTAAATTATATTTTGATTGTCTAACTGTTTCATCTTCTGACTCTTCATTAATTTTTACTTCATAATACCCATCTTTTGTGATATACGATATTTCTCCAAATAAACTTTTATTGTTGTCTATTTTATTAACACTTGCTATTATTCTAGGTATCGTTCTATCTATCTCAAACTCCCAATTATCTACCAAAACAATATCTTGTTTTACTTTCATTCCTACCTTTGATAAATAGTCATCTATATATTCATTTTCATTGTAATCTTTATTTGAATACTTATGGGCTTGTAAATCAGCTAATGCTATTTCTAATTTTTCTCTTGCTGTTTCTTCACTATTTTTTTGTTCTGCATATTTTGCTATTTTAAATAATCCATTTTCTCCTAAAGTCAAACTTAAAACTATTCCTGCAAGTATTATCATTAAAATTATTGTTATTACTAAGGCAACCAAAGTAATCCCATTATTACTTTCTCTTTTCATAAAACTCGTACTCCTTATCTTATGTTTATATATGATTTCTATATTCTCATTTTATATAATCACTTTGCTATTGTCAACCGTTTTTGAATTTTTATGAGTTCTCTGATTAGTATTAAAAAAGAATACTTTGCAAGTATTCTTTTTAGTATTTCTTATCGTTTTAAATTTAATATTTCTTTTGCGAATTCTACTAGGTCTGTTAAATGATTTTGAATTACATCTGCAAGCACTTCTTCATCAATTTGTTTATAATCATGAATTGCAATATTCCTAAATCCTATCATTTTTTGCATATTAGTACTTACTTCTTTTGAAATAAGTCCATTTTCTTCTAACTTTATAAATGCTTCTTTTTTGGTTTGTGGAACTCCTAATTTTCTATTTGCAACAATATACATAGCAATATCAATTGCCGCTTCACATGCTCTTTGAAGATTTAATACAATTGGATCTAGTTTTCTATAATCATATAAATTATCTATTTTCCCTTCGTATTCTTCTTCTATTCTTTTAATACACTTTTGTATACTTTCATACTTGTTAATAATAACAGCTTCGTTTTCCATACTACACCATTCCTTTATTTTTTCATCTCATCAATAATTTGTTTTCTTGCTTCATTTAATTCTAAATATTCTCTATATGCATCTAATTTGTATAAATCAAA
>CATLHF010000014.1 GCA_949948835.1 uncultured Clostridia bacterium
AACACCAGAACAAGTAGTAAGAAATGAACAAAGCCATACAGGAAGATTTTTGAAGAAATATTTGGAGTAAGAGATAAAAGAAGACATTTAGTTGCTAAATGTCTTCTTTTATTTCTTTACTACTTTCATATAATGCATCTGCACACATATCGATATCTCCCCATGAAATAGTACCAAAAGCAATCTTTACACTATTAAAAACATTAAGATTATTTAATTTTTTAAATACACCCTTATTTAAATAAGGTTTCATATCTTTAATTTTTTGCTCTTTATTATCAAAAGTTAAAAGTAACTTATAGTCTTTCAATGGCTTTACATCAATAATTTCTCTCAAAATAATAACCTCCTATTGAAGTGGATTAATATAAAATAATTGTTCATTACTTTTGCATAATTCCCAATTTGCTACTAATTCATCTTTAGGTAATAATGACCAAGCTTGAATTAGCTTAATTTGACGTGAAGGAAGATAACCTTGAAGCAAGTTGGAATTAAAATCAAACATGGCTTTATAATTGCCATAATAGGCATGAAAATGTGGTGGATTATGATCGTCAAAATACATACGAATAATAATACCATAGAACATACTAATTGTAGGCATTTTACCTCCTTTCCAATTATAACACAATTGTGAAAAAAAAATAAATATAATTTTGTTATTTTGTAAATAATATCTTTGGAAAAATAAAAGATATAAATAAAGTGAAATTATCAAGAAAACACATAAGTTGAAAGACTATAACTAAGATTATTATAATTGTAAAAACAGGAAAATGCAAGAAAAAGATTTCGACAAAATATGATAAAAATAGTCATAAACAAACTATTTCTATATCAATTTGTTTATGACTATTTAATTAGATATACTTATCTACAGTTTTCGTTGTTGTTGTTTTGGTTATTTTTGTTTTGGTTTTCATTTCTATTTTGATTGTTTTTGTTATTGTTTTGGTTTTGGTTGTTTTTGTTATTCTTTGCCATAAAAAGCACCTCCATTTATTTAGGTATTTTAAGAAAGCTTAAACATATAAGATGTTTCGATTTTCTTATGAATAGTTTTTACAAAAAACGAAAAAAATATTCAAAAACAAAGTAAATTGTAATGAAAAAAATTAACATATACTAAAATCTATGATATAATGTGTAGCGAATAAATTTAAAACATAGGAGAAATAAATTATGGAACATATTGTGATTGGAATTGAAGGATTAGTAGGAGCTGGAAAAACTTCTATTTGTAGGGAATTAATAAAAATTTTACCAGATACGATTTTGTTAAATGGTGGAAATTTGTATAGAGCAATTGTTTATGTGATGATGAAAAGTGGAGCAAATTTAGAAACGATAAAATCACAAGCAAACAAAATTGATATTAAAACAATGATGGATTTGTTTAAAATTGAATTAAAAGTGGAAGATAATGAAACAAAAATATATATGGATGGTAAGTTAATGGAAGAAGATGAATTACAATCGAAAGAATCTTCCATTGCAGTATCGGAAGTTGGTGGAAAAGCAAATAATGAAGCATTATTCGTTTTTGCAAGAAATCTGATTGATACTTTAAAAATAGAGCATAATATTATTGTTTCTGGTAGAGCAATTATGCAAATTTATCCTAAAACCGATTATCACTTTTTTGTAACAGCAAGCTTAGAGGAACGCGCTAGAAGAAAAAGCATACAATATAAAGGTGAAGTTGATGTAGAAGAATTAACCGAGCATATTAAGAAACGTGATGAATTACAAAAAAAAGCCGGATTTTATGAGTTAAGCGATAAAACAATTACAATTGATGTAACAGATTGTAAAACTGTAGAAGAATCAACCAATAAAGTATTAGACTATATCAAAATACCACAAGAATTAAAATAAGAGGAGAGGATTTTCTTGAACGAAAAGCTAAAGGAATTTAATACATATTTAAAAAACAGAAGAGTAGCTGTAATTGGTCTTGGTGTAAGTAACTTACCACTTTTAGAATATCTATACAATTTATCATCTAAAGTAACAGTATTTGATGATAGAACAATGGAACAAATACCAAAAGAAGTAATGAATAAAATTACAACATATGGCTTTGAATTTTCATTTGGAGAAAACAACTTGTCGAAGTTAGTAGGATTTGATTTGATTTTCCGTTCACCAAGTTGCATGCCAACGAAGAAAGAATTGGTAGAAGAAGCCAAAAGAGGTGCCATTGTTACTTCTGAAATTGAAATGTTAATGGAAATGGCACCATGTAAAATAATTGGTGTTACAGGAAGTGACGGAAAAACAACAACAACGAGTTTAATTTATGAAATTGCAAAAAAAGCAGGGTACAATGCTTATCTTGGAGGAAACATTGGATATCCATTATTTACAAAACTGGAACAAATGCAAGAGGATGATATAATTGTATTAGAATTAAGTAGTTTTCAATTAATGAATATGACAGTAAGCCCAGATATATCCGTTATTACAAATGTATCACCAAATCATCTAAATATTCATAAAGACTATGAAGAATATATAGAAGCAAAAAAGAATATCTTTAAAAACCAAAAAGAAGATGGTATTTTAGTATTAAACTACGATAATGAAATTACAAGAGAATGTAAAAAAGAGGCAAATGGAAAAGTCATTTATTTTAGTAGTAAAGAAAAATTAGATAATGGAATTATTGTGGATAATGAAGTGATTAAAGAATGTGAAGACCGTTTGAGAAAGCACATTATTAATACCAAAGAAATTCATTTAAGAGGAATGCATAATTACGAAAATGTATCTGCAGCAATTGCTGCAACGAAATCATTTGTTGATATGGATACGATTGTAGAAGCTGTTAAGAATTTTAAGGGAGTTTCTCATCGTATAGAATTAATAAGAGAGCTAGATGGTGTAAAGTGGTATAATGATTCTATTGGAACAAGTCCAACAAGAACGATGGCAGGACTAAAATCATTTGAAGAAGAAATTGTGTTAATAGCAGGAGGATATGATAAACATTTAGAATACGAACCACTTGCAAAACCAATTGTCGATAAAGTAAAAGCACTTATTTTAATTGGTCAAACATCTGTAAAAATCCGTGAAGCGGTAGAAAAAGAATTACAAAGTCAAGGAAAACAATTAGATATTTACCAATGTAATGAATTTCCACAAATTGTAGAAGTAGCAAGAGAAGTTGCAAAATCAGGTCAAGTAGTATTATTTTCACCAGCTAGTGCAAGTTTTGATTTGTTCAAAAACTTTGAAGAAAGAGGCAATACCTTTAAAAAATTAGTAAATGATTTAACCTAAAAGAAGCAAGAAATTGCTTCTTTTTGTCACTCTTTTTACGTATGTTTCATATTGTAATATATCAAGATAATAGGAGGGATTATATGTATGATGAAACTTCGTATGAAGAATATATGAGAAGTGTGTTAGGATATCGACCAACATATGGAAGTGAGAATGTATATGCACCAGATGATTATTACATAATACAAACAACGACAAGTCCGATAATGCAAGAAGAGCAATGTAATGAAATGTATCCAGAAATTTACCACAAAATATATCCTTTAATCTGTAAAGAATGTAGAGGTATGAATACACAGCTAACAAATGAGCTATTAGAGAAAATGACAGAGAATGTTTATCAAGCAATTGAAATTGATTTGAAAATTGAAACAAAAAATGTAAGACAAGAAGATAGACAGGTTCGGTGGAAGAAACAACTTTTTACGTGATTTAATTCGAATTTTAATTTTAAAAGAGTTATTGGGAGGAGGCTCAAGACCAAGACCACCACATCCACCAAGACCACCAATGCCAGGACCACGTCCACCATTTCCAGGAGGACCAGGAGGAGGGCCAAGACCACCGTTTCCAGGTGGACCAATAAGACCACGAGATTTTTAAAACAGTAAAAAAGCATCGATAAGATGCTTTTTTACTGTTTATAGGTACCATATTATGTTGCGGTTTAATAAATAATGTGGTATAGTATAAAAAACAATTAGGAGAGCAATAAAAATGAGAGTAGATTTAATTGGAACTGGATCAATATATACCAAGTATAATAGTGCAAGTACATTAGTCAACGAAGAATTACTAATTGATATTCCAAATGGATGTCATAAACAACTTTTAAAGATGGGATATAAAATCGAAAAAGTAAAAGCAGTTGCGATTACACATTTTCACGGAGACCATTTTGCAGATCTTCCATTTTTAGTAAGGCATCGATTTGCATTAAAACTTTTGGAACCATTAATCATCATAGCACCAAAGGGCGCAAAAGAGCAGATTAAAAGATTATTTGATGTATATAATTCAAATGATTTTGATTGGAAACCAACCATAAATATTATTGAAATAGAAAATTCAGGTGAGGAAATAGAGATATTAGATAAATATCATATAAAGCCAATAGAGGTTGCACATGGTGACTTAAAGCCAGCGTACGGATATATTATTAACAATACGCTAGGCCTTACAGGGGATAGTGGCATTTGTGATGCAATAAGAGAAATTAGAGATAATAGCAAAATTATGATTGCAGATACTTCATTTAGACAAGGCAAAGAGATGCATATGGGAATTGATGATATCAAAGACTTACTTAGCAACAGTAACAAAAACATTATTGCAACACATTTAAGAGATACTACTAGAGAAGCATTAAAAAATGAAAAAATTACCAATTTAATTGTTCCTGAAGATGGATATTATTTTGAAATTTAGAAAATTTAAACTCACATACTTTTTTCTAAAATGCACAAACTAAATTTGTATAAAATTTTGAAAGGAAGTATGTAAGTATGGATGTTAAAGATTGTATGACCAAAAATGTATGTTATTGTACACCAGAAGTAAATGTAGCAGAAGCGGCAAAGCTAATGTGTGATAATCACGTAGGATGTATTCCTGTTTGTGATGATAAAAATTGTGTTGTTGGAGTATTAACAGATCGTGATGTTATTTTAAGAACGATTTCATGTGATAAAGATGCAAAAACAACACCAGTTTCTGAAGTGATGACTTGTGGAGTTTGCTGTTGTAAACCAGATACCTCAATTGAGGAAGCAACCAAATTAATGTCAGATTTTCAAATTCGTAGAATTCCCGTTTGTGACCAAAACAATAAAATTGTTGGAATTTTATCATTAGGAGATTTGGCACATCACGATAAAACAGTAGGAACACAAGAGGTGTGTAATACGTTAGAAAATATATGTCAGTGTGGAAATAATAGCAAAAACGCCGAATAATTTAATGAACAAATCATATAATAATAGAAGTAGGATTACCTACTTCTATTATTTATTATTTTAAAAATATCATACATAGGAAAAGAGGAAAATGATGGTTATTGATATGGGATATTGGACAAAAGTAGCAAAAAGAATTATTGTACTTATCATTAGTATTATCGGCATATACCTAGCATTTAAATTAGCTGTATTTTACATGCCATTTTTAATTGCTTTTATTATTTCGTTATTAATTGAACCATTGATTAAATTTGTAAATAAAAGGACAAGTTTAACAAGGAAAACAAGTGCCATAGTAGTATTGGTTATCGTATCGGTTTTATTAATTGCTCTTATTGTTTGGGGAATAACGGTATTAATTCAAGAAACAACAAATTTGTTACAAAGTCTAAATCAATATATCGAGATGGCCTACAATCAAATTCAAAATGTGATTCAAAACATTAATTTTGAAAAATTAAAAATACCTGTTGAAGTAACTGGTATTATACAAAATTCGTTATGGGATTTTATTGGAACGGTTTCAGCTTGGGTAAAGAATTTTTTAACTTCTATGATGAACTTTTTAACAGAGATTCCAACCATTGCAATCTATGTCGGAATTTGTTTTGTTGCCATTTATTTTATATGTACCGATAAATTATATATGATTGACCAATTAGAACATCATCTGCCAAGAGAATGGGTAAAACGCATCGGAAAGCATATACGAGAATTAATTGCAAGCTTAGGTGCCTATTTAAAAGCTGAGATGACTTTAGTATTAATTTCGTTTATTGTATCTCTAATTGGGTTATATATTTTAAAATTTTCAGGATTTCATATTAGCTATCCACTTCTTGCTGCATTAGCCATTGGATTTGTAGATGCTCTTCCAATCCTTGGTTCTGGAACCGCCATGATTCCATGGGCAGTCATTTCCGCTGCCAGTGGTGATATTTCGCTTGCCATTGCTATTTTAGTGCTGTGGATTATTATGTCTGTTGTAAGGCAATTTGCAGAACCAAGAGTGGTAAGCCATCATATAGGAATTCATCCAATTTTTACCTTAATTGCTATGTATACAGGATTTAAAGCAATAGGAGTATTAGGAATGTTTATTGGACCAATTGTTTTAATTATATTGAAAAATATCTTTTCTACTATGATAGATAAGGGAGTAGGAAAAGCTATTTTCGACAGATGAGCCTACTTTAGTATTTTTTTAAAGAAATCATTACTAGAAATACCAGAAGCACGGTTATTACGCTTTAAGCAATATAGGCAATTTGGGTCTTTGGTGATGTTGTTTATGCCACTTGCACAAGAAAGACTGGCTTTAAAACCTAAGTTTTTGATAACAGGTAAAGAGGCTTTACTAATGGAACCAAAAGGATAGGTAAACGTATTTGGGGTATATCCAGTATTTTCTTGAAACTTTTCTTGTAAGCTCATAAGATCTTTTGATAAGAGTTTTGTATAGCTTTCATTAGATTCATAGGATTTTTTAGAGCATCCCATTCTACCATTTGTAGAAGAATGTAAATTGTCTGTGTGATTTTGAAATTCAATCGTTCCAGAATCCATTAATTCTTTGATATCTTTCCAACGTAAGTAACTATAATTTAAATTTGCTTCATCCGTTTTAGAAAAGGTATCAGTATAAGAACCTACTACTGAAATAACGGCTTTCATATTATATTTTTCAAGTAAAGGTACTGCATAGCCAAGGTTATTGTAATGTCCGTCATCAAATGTAATCATAATTGGTTTTTGTGGTAGAGGAGTATTATTGTACACATAGTTAATTAAATCTGACATGGTAATCGTGGTATAGTTATGGTTAAAGATATATTGTAAATCTTCTTCTAAAACATTAGGAGTAATGATATATTTTCCACTTCTTTTTGTATCTTTTAAAATGCTATGATACATAATGATAGGAACTTTAATACCCTCTTCATCAGAAGATGCTTTTGTAAAAGAATAGGCAAAAATACAAGAAGAGATAAGAAAAAGTATAAGAAAACTAATCATCACTTTATAATTTAATTTTATAATATGAAAATGAATTTTCAAAATTTTCCCCCTTATTCTGAAATACTAGGATCTTGCAAATCATATTTTCTTACAAAATCTTTTGTATCACTATTTTCTCTTACAACTTCAGATTTGTTTTTTCTTAAGAATTCAATAATTTGGTAAACATCAATCCAAATTTGATTTACTCCGTCTTTTTGACATTCATCAAAAATAAGTTGCATTCCAAAATGGAGATGAGGAACATTAATATTATTTACATTTTCTTTTGTGCTATATCCAGTCATACCAAGATAACCAATTACATCACCTGCTTTTACAATCTGACCTTCCTGTAAGTCTTTAACATAAGGGTGGTCTTTACGAAGATGAGCATAATAGTAATAACGTTTTTTATCAAAACTACGGATTCCAATTCGCCATCCACCATATTGGTTCCAACCAAGTGCTTCTACAATTCCAGATTCGACTGCAATAATTGGAGTACCAATAGCACCCATTAAATCATTTCCTAAATGAACACGTTTAAACCCATAGGACCTTGCATTTCCAAAATCATCGTAATGACTAAAACTGTAATTTTTAGCAATCGGAAGGAAGGCTTTTACACCATATTTTTTGATATAAGTTTTTTCTTCTGTTCCTGCATTAGGAACTTCTATTTCATATTCTCCAATAAACTCATGTAGAATAGCATCAAAGGCTTGATAGTAATAAGCATAATTTTTCATATTCTTGGTTAATTCTTCCATCGTAGCACCATCTTTTAACTTATTTGTCAAAGAAATTAAATCATTTTGCTGAAATTTTTTAAAATTTCCACCATATTTACAAGCAAGATAAGAAAGAAGCTCAATCCAATTAAATTGTACTGCTTCTCCGTTATTATGAGAATTAATATCAAACTTTGAAGTCTTATCTAAAACGTCATAAGTAGCATTAAAATCGACCCACTTAATATAATTCTTTTTTGTAGTTTCTTCTATCGTATTTCCCCAAATTAATCCAGAAGAATTAACAGGAAGAGAGATAGGATATAAGGCAGATACCACAATTAAAATAAGCAAAATAGAAATTACAATACTTACAAATAGTAAATACGATTTATTGATTTTAACAGAACGAATAAACAATCGAATACACCTCGTAATATGTATATGAAAACAAAGAAAATATATGCATTGCTACAATGATACATGTTTTACATAAAGTGATTGCGTTATTTAACATAATGAGGTATAATAGTAGCATAAACTGATTTGAAAATTCTCTCCCAAACAAATTGGTTTAAATAAAAAGAATAAAGGAGAAGGACTATGGAAAGACAAGAGGCAGTAAAATTTATTCAAAAAGAAACAAAGCGGTTAAGGGAAGAAGAACACATCGATGACTTATTCAAGGCAAATCGTTCAGAAGAATTGGCGGCAGTTGAATGCCATACGTCAAAGAAGTTTTCTGATTTCCTCATGGAATCTGATTATGAGCTTATGTTGACAGACGAAGAGATTGCAGAAGGTAGTTGCATGGCAACTGCTATGTGGGGAACGTCTTCATATTTAAACAATGCTCAGCTTTTTACGGATGTGGAGCACTTTGCACACAGGTTAGCAAGGGAAGCTGGAGATCCGGGTAAGAACGTTGCAGCACAAATGCTTGATGGAGAAGAACTTTTCGACATACCTTCGGAAGATTTCTTCTCAACTAAGTATGCAGAAGAGTATGATGAAAAGTATGGATTGGGAAAGTTCTAAGCAAGCAGCAAATAAAAATTGAATATTAAAGGGAGAGAGGGTTAAAAAGTTTAACAAGCAGAAGACCAACATTAGTTTTATAATAATGTTGGTCTTCTGCTGTGTGATGCGGCTCTATTTACAAATCAGTACATCTATGCTATTATGTTACATAAGGTGAGAAACTTGAAAAATTATAATGAAGTATTAAATCAAGTCATTGAAGATATAGAAAGTCATTTAACAGAAGAAATTGATTATAAAGAAATTGCAAAAATAGCAGGGATAACAGATTATGCATTACAAAGGATTTTTTCTTTTTTGGTTGGTGATATGACATTAACAGAATATGTTAGAAAAAGAAGACTTTCTTGTGCTATGCAAGAGTTAGCAAAAGGAGAAAAAGTAATTGATGTAGCATTGAAATACCAATATGATTCACCAATTTCCTTTACAAGAGCATTTAAGAAAATGTATGACATAGCACCAAGCAAAGCAAAACAAACCCCTAATTCATTAAAGATATTTCCTAAATTAACATTTGATAATATTAAGGTCCCATCTCAAAAACTAGAATATAGAATCGTTCCATTAGAACAACAAACATTTTATGGGAAAAGTACAAAACTGATTAAAACAACTAATTCAAGAACAATTGCAGAATTATGGGATAAGGTACACCAAGATGGAACATTAGATTATATAAAACGAACTTCAACTTCATTTTATTATGGAGCATCCATTTATACGAACATAGAAGAGATGAGAATGGGTCAAGAAGAAGATAAAATGCATTATTATATTTTAGGAAAAGAAAAACGACAGGATTTTTCAAAGGTAGTGATACCAAAAGCAACATGGGCTTTATTTAAAGTAGATTCAAATAAGCAAAAAGATATTTTAGAAACAATTAATCAGATTTTTTTAAAGTGGTTACCAAACTCTGAATATGAATATGTCTATCCTTATTACAATATTGAAATTTATTATAATAACTGGTGTGAATACGGAATACCAGTTAAGAAGAAACAATAAACCAAACTTTTTTAGATAATAAAAAGTTTGGTTTTTGTTTTTATGTAACGATATAATAAAGATATCAATCATAAAAAGTAAGGAATAAGAAATGAAGAAGAAAAAAATAATAATAGATTCACTTTTTAATACAAAACGATATATGTTAATAATACCATTATTAAGTGCAGCAATTACATTTTTAGAATTACAAATACCTATGTGTATTAAATATGGAATAGATGGGATTGCTTTCGGAGATATGAGTGTAATTCCTAATTTTTTAATAAGATGGTTTGGAACAGAAAAAATCCAAAACATACTAATACTTTCAATTTATTTAATTTTTATTTATTTATGTATTTCAGCAATATCATATATACGTAGTCAAATTACCTCTAAATTTACACTGAAGATAAATTATAATGTTCGCATGACAATTTTTAAACATATTCAAAATCTGGAGTATGAAAGTTACTATTCCTATGACAAAAACGAAATGTTACAAAGAATTAGAGATGATGCTAATACATTTTCAAACTTTTTTCAAACAAGTTTGAACTTAATATTAGATAGTTTCTTTATTATAATTTATGTTATTTATCAAGGAATGATATTAAATACAGTTATTACCATTTACATTATTATTAGTGTAAGCGCTATTTTGCTATTTGGAATTTGGTATTTTAATAAACTAGGACATAAAATTAGAAAAATGGTAAAAAGTAATAAAGAAATGCTAGCAAAAACAACTTACTGTGTAAATAATTTTAAGATGATACGTATGTTTAACAAACAAGAAAGTGAAATGGGACAATATGATACATTAAACGAAGTTCATGTAAAAGACCAAAGAAGATTTATTAATCTAGTGTTATTTCACGAAATTATTACAGACCACATTCAATATTTAGCGAGCCCTATTATTTTTATGATTGGCGGAATATTAGTTATAAAACGGAAGCTTAAGCTTAGGCTCTCTTACCGTTCTTGTGAGCTTTGCACAAACGGTTATGGGCTATTTTGTTCGTTTAGGCAATAATTTAGATGAGATTGACAATTTTATTGTTATAAATAAATTATTAAATCGACTATTTAATCTTCAAGAAGAAAAGAAAGTAAACGAAAGTAAGGTTGAGAAATTAAAAGAATTAATATTATTTAATCTTAAAATAGAAGTAGGAGAAAAAGAAATACTAAATAATATTAATCTACATATAAAGCCAGGAGAGAAAATAGCAATTGTAGGAGAAAATGGAAGTGGAAAAAGTATATTTGTAAAAACCCTTTTAGGTTTTTATAATTATGAAGGGGATATCTATTTTAATCATCATCACATTGAAAATCATAATAAACAAATATTACGAAATGAAATTGCTTTTGTACCAGAAGATCCTTTTATTTTTTCTGGCACAATTCGTGAAAATATTGATTTTGAACACAAATTAGAACAAGAAGAATTAAACAATATTATAAGTACAGTAAGTTTAAAAATGGATATTGAACAGTTTGATAAAAAAGAAGAAACATACGTAGGCGAAAAAGGAATCACATTATCTGGTGGGCAGAAACAAAGAATTGCATTAGCAAGAGCAATTGCTAGTGATAAACCAATTTTATTACTAGATGAGGCAATAAATAAGTTAGATGAAAAAACAAAAATTGAAGTATTTAAAAATGTAGTAGTAGATAATAGTAAGACAGTTATACTAATTACTCATGATTTTTCATTATTGGAGAAAATGAATCAAATCGTATTTTTCAATAATGGGACAACATATGTAGGAACTCATGAAGAATTAATAAAAAATAAAGATTATAGAAATATGATGGAAATAAATAAGGATAAGGTATAAAAGATGAAGAAAAATAAGTTATTTCAAATGTATCGTTATAAAAACTACAATAAAAAAGTAAACTTTCTAATAGCTCTTATTATATTTTGTTTTGTTTTTGAAGTAATGACAATACCTTTTTTTACAAAGCAAATACTAGATGTTGAAATTCCAAATGAAAATATATGGCGGAATTCTTATTTTTGGTGGATTATACGCTATTGCTAATATGATATCATGTTACTTTGTTTTAAAATATTGTATTGTAAGGCTTAATTTGGGATATCAAATAACAGGAGAATTAAAGAAAGACATTTTTCACAAACTAATGCAAATTGATACGAAATTTTATGACCAAAATACAACAGGGACAATTCTACAATTCTTATCAAATGATGCAAAAGATGCAGGAGAATTTATGCCATGGATTGCAGTAGAAATGTTTGTTATGGGGTTATTTCGAAGCCTTGCTTTTTCTATATTATTGCTAGTAACTAATATACAAATAGGAATGGGAATTGTTATTAGTTATTTGTTGGGAATTTTTGTAACTATTCTATTAAACCGAAAGACCATTACTTTACTAAAGAAAGTACGTCTTATTACAATCGAAGTATTAAACCAAATGAACGAGGGGATTAGTGGATTTACAACAATTAAAAGCTCGCAAATTGAAAAAGAGAAAATTGAAAAACTAGATGAAACGATACAAGAATATAATAAGGTATCACAAAAATTAAATAAACAGATTGCATTTTATAATGCAATGTTTACAATTATTACTGCATGTTCGTTCATATGGCTAATAACTGTAGGAACTATAGGGTTAACAAAAGGAATTATCAGTTATGGTCTTGTTATGATTATGATAGAATGGAGAGATACATTAGAATCGGATATACACTGGTTTTTGAAGCATCTTACTAACTTTAGCCGTTGTTATATGGCGTTTTGTAAAATATTAGATTTTTTAAATATTGAAGACATAGAAAAGACGAAAGAGGGAAAACAAGTAAATAAAATTACATCTATTGAATTTGAAAATGTAGAATTTGGATATAATGAACATCAAAAAGTATTAGAAAAATTTAATTTAAAAATTGGACCAAAACAACAAATTGCATTAGTTGGAAGAACAGGAAGTGGAAAAAGTACTATTGTTAATCTAATATGTGGGTTTTATAAGGCAACAAATGGAAGTATTTTGATAAATAAGGAAGAAATACGGAGATTATAATTTACAAAGTCTACGTGCAAAAATTGGATATGTTATGCAAGATGTTACTATACTAAAAAATACAATTATAGATAATATTCGTTATGCAAATGAAGCAATTTCAGAAGAAGAAATAGAAGAGATTTTTAAGAAACTAAACTTACACGAAAAAATAATGAGTTTACCAGATGCTTATGAAACTGATATTTATCATAATCCAGACATTTTATCGAAAGGGGAAAAACAGTTAATTAATTTTGCAAGAATTATGGCAATTAATCCAGATGTAATTATTTTAGATGAGGTAACTTCATCTCTTAGTTATCGTTCAGAAATGCTATTAAAAAACGCAATGAGACAAATTACAAAAGGCAAAATAGCTATTATTATTGCACACAGATTATCAACCATACAAGAGTGTAATCAAATTATTGTATTAGAAAAGGGAAATATTATTGAACAAGGAACACACCAGGAATTATTAGCAAAAAAGGGTGAGTATTATAAATTGGCAGATCGAAATATAGAAACTAAAATAAATCACTATGACTACCAGTTCTAGTAAGATATAATATTAATTCACTTTCAGAAATTTCATATACTAGCAGCCAATCGGAAGTAATATGACATTCTCTACAATTAGAATAATTACCAGATAAAGCATGGTCTTTATTTATTGTGGGGAGTTTTTGACCATTTGCTAAAGTGTTTACAATGATTTCAAGTAGAGAAATGTCATAACCTCTTTTAATGGCTAATTTTAAATCTTTTTTGAATTTGTTAGAAGGTACAATGTTATATTTCATTTTGCACCTCCTCTACAAGTTCGGAAAAGGAAGAATACGTTTTTTTATTAGGATTTTTCTTCATTTCTTGCACTTCTTGAATTGCTAATTTTGTTTCTTCATTTGGTATATCCCTTGATAAAATAAAAGGTATTCTTTGTTCACGAACAGATTGTTTAATGAAAGAAATAAGAGCAGTTGTCATATTTAAACCCAAAGCGGAAAATAAGTCTTCTGCTTGTTTTTTTAATTCTTCATCCATACGAATTGTCACATTTGTAGTAGCCATATTATCATCTCCTTTCTTGTAATTTTACTATATTATATGTGCAATGTCAATACTATGTACATATAGTATGTACAAATAAATTAAAATTATACGAAATATATATTAAAGAATAGACATAAAAACGTATACAACAAATTGTATATATGCTAAAATAGAAGCGAAGGAGAGTGGACTTAAGTGAAGAACTTGAAAAAGATATTTGCAACAATATTTATAGGACAAACGATGTCGTTACTGACAAGTGCTATTGTTCAGTATGCAATTATTTGGTATATTACATTTAAAACAGGTTCTGCTATTGATTTAGCACTTGCTACAATTGCAGGGATTTTACCACAAATTTTATTAGGACCAATTGCAGGTGTCATTATAGACCGATTAGACCGAAAGAAAATTATGATGTATTCAGATGGTATGATTGCGATTGCGACACTTATTTTGGGTGTATTTTTCCTATATGGCGAGCCATCAATGACAGGAATGTATATTGTTTTGGCAATTCGTTCATTAGGAAGTACATTTCATTCGCCAAGTTTTACCGCCTCTATTCCAATGCTTGCACCAAAAGATATGTTAGTAAAAATATCTGGGATTAACCAAATGATAAATTCAGTAACATTAATTGTAGCACCAATTCTTGCAGGAATTTTATTTGGAGCAATTCCATTACCATATATTATTTTTTTAGATATTATTGGAGCAATATTTGGAATTGGAAGTATTGCAATTGTACAAATTCCCAATCCAGAAAAGAAAGAAGAAAAAAGCAATATTTTAAAGGAGATGAAGGAAGGATTTTTAGAAATAAGACAGTCGAAATTTTTATGGCTCTTAACCATCTACGTAATTGCTATTTGTCTTATTTTCATGCCAATTGCTTCTATGTATCCTCTAATTACCAAAAACTATTTTGGTTTGGAAGCAATTCACGTTAGTATTGTGGAAGTACTATTTTCCATAGGCATGCTAATTGGAGGAATTGCAATGGCAAAAGAAGTAGGATTTCGAAAAAAGCAATATACGATTTTAGTAGCAATGCTAATTTTTGCAGTAGCACTAATTGCATCAGGACTTGTACCAACTTCAATGTTTTGGTTATTTGTTATATTAACGTTCATTATGGGAATAATGGGACCATTTTTTGAAGGACTATATACAGTTATCTTACAAACCAAAATAGAACCACAAAAGCAAGGACGAGTATTTTCAATTGTAATGAGTTTTATGCAACTCGCAACTCCAATTGGACTATTCTTAACAGCACCAATTGCAGAAAAAATAGGAGTAGAGAAAATGTTTGTAATTTCTGGAATATTTATGATAATCGCCTCTGTCGTAACAATGGGGTCAAAGACAATACGAGATGAAAAATAAAAGATGGCAAGATACGTTTTTTGTATTTTGCCATCTTTTTTATCTTACTTAGAAAAAATAAAAAAATTTTAAAAAACTATTGACTTAGAGCTAGCTCCAAATGATATATAATAAGTAGACAAAAAAGGAGGGAGTATATGACAATTGCAGAAGTAGGCAAAAAATATGACCTAACACGGAGATACTATACGATATTACGAAAAAATAGGACTAATTCCTGCTGTACCAAGAACCAAAAGTGGAATTCGAGATTTTGATGAAGAATCATGTAAATGGATTGAATTTATGAAATGTATGCGAAATGCAGGCATGCCAATTGAGGTACTACTTGAGTATGTAAAATTGTTTCATCAAGGAAAGAAAACAGCAGATGCAAGAAGAGAATTGCTAATTGAACAAAGAAAAAGGTTAATCCAAAAGAAGGAAGAAATTGAAAAAACAATTGAACGATTAGATTACAAAATTACCGTATATAATGATATTGTAGCAGGAAAAAGAAAAGACTTTTTAGAAGAACCATAAACGTAGGGGTTGCATATCATGCAACCCAACTAATTGAAAGGAGAGAAATAAAATATGGAAAAAGCAAAAGTTTATTTTACAAGGGAAATAACTCCAGAAAATGTAATTAAAATGTATGAAGCATTAGGAAGAAAATTACCAGGAAAAGTTGCTGTTAAAGTTCATTCAGGAGAAGAAGGAAACCAAAACTATTTACACCCAGAATTTATGAAACCAATGGTAGAACATATAAATGGAACCATCGTAGAATGTAATACAGCCTATGAAGGAGAAAGAGACACAACGGAAAAACATCAAAAATTAATGGAAAAACATGGGTGGAGTAAGTGTTTTGACGTAGATATTATGGATGCAGAAGGAGACGACAAAGTATTAGAAATTCCAAATGGAAAAATAATTAAAAAGAATTATGTAGGAAAAAACATTGACCATTACGATTCAATGCTTGTATTATCTCATTTTAAAGGCCATCCAATGGGAGGTTATGGTGGAGCATTAAAACAATTATCCATTGGTGTTGCATCAGGTCACGGAAAAAGCTATATTCATTGCATTGGAAAAGAAGATGGAACTTTTGAAGATATGTTTAAAGTAGAACAATTAAAATTTTTAGAAGCTATGGCAGATGCGGCAAGTAGTGTTGCAAAATACTTTGGAGAAAATATTGCTTATATTAACATCATGTGTAATTTATCAGTAGATTGTGATTGTTGTGCAGTGGCAGAAGATCCTTGTATGAAAGATATTGGAATTTTAGCATCATTAGACCCTGTTGCTATTGACCAAGCGTGTATCGATTTAGTAAAAAAATCAGATGATGAAGGAAAAGCACATTTCTTAGAAAGAGTAGAATCAAGACATGGAACGCATACTATTGATGTAGCAGAAGAATTAGGAATTGGTTCAAAAGAATATGAACTTATCGAATTATAATTATCAATTAGGAGGAAAATATTATGAAAGAAAAAGTATTAGAAAACAAAAATCATTTATTAGAAACCTTACAATCTACAAAGGCAAAATATATCATAGGAACAATCTTATTAAGTGGTATTGGAATTACACTTCCTAGAATATTTCATGTGCTTGCAGGAACAAGCGCAGGAGCAACATTCTTACCAATGCATATAGCTGTTTTAATTGCAGCATTAACATTCGGAATTACGAGCAGTACTATTGTTGCAGGAAGTTCAATTATATGTAGTTACTTATTAACAGGAATGCCAAGCCTTGCACGATTACCATATATGTTAATTGAACTTGTTATATATGCTATTTTATTAAGTATATTTAATAAAAAATTTAACTCGTATATATCACTAATTGCAACGATTATTCTAGGTAGAATCCTTTATGCAGGAGTATTAGCAGTAGCGATAAATGGTTTAGGACTACCAACCTATGGGATTTCTGTTATTGAAAGTATAAAAGTAGGATTGCCAGGAATTATCATCCAACTTAGCTTTGTACCATTGATTGCAAAAGCAATTAAGAAGGGAGTAAGATTAGACTAAGATATGACAAAATTAGAAGAGATAAAAGAGATTTTAAAGCAAAAAAATGCGTCATTAGTAGTAGCATATCAAGATGGAACCATAAAAGAATATTACAACAATAGAATTATTGATTTGGTTTCTATCTTAAAAGAAAACAAAGAGGCACTAAAAGGAAGTATTGTTGCAGATAAGGTAATCGGAAAAGTAGCAACCTCTGTTATGGTAGTAGCAGGAGTAAAGGAAATATACGCAAAAACATTAAGTAAAATTGCAATTCCAGTATTAGAGAATGCCAAGATACAATATTCATACGGTGTACTAGTAGATTACATTAAAAACAACGCTCAAACAGGAATGTGTCCAATGGAAAATAAATACCAAGACGAAATGGACATTAACAAAATATATGAAGATATGGTGAAATAGGAGAAAATCAAAAATAGGTTTTTTCCTATTTTTTGATTTTAAATAGGAATTTACCTGATTTTACGAAAACTTATGAACAGTAAATTGGCTTGAAAACCTTGAACCACAGAGGGATGTGTGAAAAAATTAAAATTATATTAAGGTACTTGACAAAAACAGATTACAGTTGTAACCTAGTAACAAGATTACAACTGTAATCTTACAAAAGTAAATGTAATTTTAGGAGGAGCAATATGTGTGGAATAGTAGGTTTTGCAAGTAATGATGAAAATAAAGGAACGATTATAAAAAAGATGACAGACAGAATATCTCATCGTGGGCCAGATGAGGAAGGATATTATATGGATGAAACAATAGCATTAGGACATAGAAGATTATCCATTATTGATTTACAAGGTGGAACCCAACCAATGATTAGTAAAAATGAAAATATAATAGTGATATTTAATGGGGAGATTTATAATTATTTAGAATTAAAAAAAGAGTTAGAAGAGAGTGGACATGAGTTTATAACCAATAGTGATACAGAAGTATTAATACATGGATATGAAGAGTGGGGACGTGATTTACCAAAAAAATTACGAGGAATGTTTGCATTTGCTATTTGGAATAAAAAAGCAAACAACCTATTTTGTGCAAGAGATCATTTTGGAATAAAACCATTTTATTATTACCAAAAGAAAGGAGTGTTTCTATTTGCTTCTGAAATAAAAGCATTTTTAGAACATCCCAAATTTGAAAAAAAATTAAACAAAGAGCTACTTGCTTCATATTTATCTTTTAGCTTTACACCAGGTAAAGAAACATTTTTTAAAGGAGTGTATTGTTTAGAGCCAGGAACAAGTTTGGAATTTAAAAACAATAATATAACAATAAACAAATACTATGAATTATCGTTTGATGAGAAAGATACCAACTATCAAAAAACAGTAGATGAAATTAGCAAAACCATGAAAGAGTCTGTAAAATACCATATGATAAGTGATGTAGAAGTGGGTTCGTTTTTATCTAGCGGGGTGGATTCTTCCTATATTGTAAGTTTAGCAAGACCCAATAAAACCTATACCGTTGGTTATGAAGATAGTAAATATAGTGAAATTGAATATGCTAAAAGTTTAACTGACAAATTAGGAATTCAAAATATTAGCCAAAAAATTACGAAACAAGAATACTTAAATTCAGTACCGAAAATTTTATATTATATGGACGAGCCGTCAGCAGATGCCTCTGCTATCTCTCTTTATTTTGTATCTAAACTTGCAAGAAAAGATGTTAAAGTGGTGATGTCAGGAGAAGGAGCAGATGAATTTTTTGGCGGTTATAACACATATCGCGAAGAAATTGATTTTAAATGGTATAACAAAATACCATTTGCAATTCGCCATATTCTAGGAATTCTATTTGAAAAATTACCAGAGTTTAAAGGAAGAAACATGATTGTACGAAGAGGAAATAAGTTAGAAGATGAATATATTGGAGTTAATAAAATATTTAGTGAGAAGGAAAGAAAAAAGGTTTTAGCTGTTTCAGATACCATAAAAAACAAAGAAGTTACAAAACCGATATTTCAGCAGTATAAAGATAATAGTAATCTTGTAAAAATGCAAGCGCTTGATATCAAAAATTGGCTAACAAGAGATATTCTTTTAAAAGCAGATAAAATGACGATGGCAAATTCTATTGAAGGAAGAACTCCATTTATTGATAAAGAAGTATTTAAAATAGCAAGTTCTTTACTGACAAAGTACAAGGTTTCTAAAACAAATACAAAAATAGCATTAAGAGATGCTGCTAAAAAAGATATTCCAAGTAAAGCATATGAAAAGAAGAAATTAGGTTTTCCAGTACCACTTAGAAAATGGATGGGAGAAGAAGACTTCTATTATGAAATAAAACAAACGATTTGCCAAGGTTTTGTGAAAGAATTCTTTAACCAAAAATATGTACTTACATTATTAGAACAGCATAAGAAACGGAAAAAAAGACAACTATAAAAAAGTATGGGCAATTTACACATTTATTAAATGGTACGAAATTTTCTTTTTAAACGAAAATTCGACAGTAATGCTTGACAAAAAAATAGAAGTAGAGTAACCTATAGTTAAATTACAAATGTAATCTGAAAGGAGACTATCAATGCAAGATAAATATGATATAACAGATGCAGAGTTAGAGATTATGCAAGTATTGTGGAAAAATGAACAATGTGATTTAAATACCATACTAGAGGAATTAAATAGTAAGACAGATAAAAATAAAAATACAGTAAAAACACTATTACGAAGATTGATGTTAAAAGGTTCTGTGGAATCTCAAAAAATAGGAGCAAAAGATACAGTTTACGTTCCAAAAGTAGAGAAAGATAAATTTTTATCTAGTCAAAATGATAATTTCTTGAAAAAACTTTATAATGGAAAAATGGGAAATTTGTTATTAAACTTTGTAGAAAATAAGAAAATATCCAAAGAAGAATTACAAAAACTCATTGATATATTAGAGAGTGAGGAATAAGTATGTTCGAAATTTTAATAAACATGAGTAATGTACTATCTCCTATATTTTACAAAATATTATATATGTCACTAATAGGAAGCATATTAGGAATTCTAATGATAGCGATTACTAAATTATTAGACAATAAACTTTCATCAAAATGGAAATGCGCTATGTGGATAATTCCTGTAATATTTCTTATGATACCAATTAATCGAATAGAAATTCATACACCAAGTGACTTTCCGACAACAGCCGTTATTGATAAAGTAGAAACTTCGTTTATGCAAACAGGATCTATATTGGTAGAAGAAGAAGCAAAACCAAACCAAAGTATCAGTGAAACAACAGACCGTATTAGTGCAACAAACAGTAAGCAAAATAGTCAATTTACATGGAATGCCTTATTACCAATCATATGGCTAATCGGAACCAGTATCAGTATTCTCATTATTTTTGTTGGAAATGTAAGTTTAAAGAAGAAAATTAACAAAGCACCAAAATTAAAGAATAGTGAGATTGATTCTATTTTGATGAATTGTAAAAGAAGGCTACAAATTACTAATAAGGTAGGAATACGAATACAAAATGATAATACATCACCATGCATTTACGGAATGATACATCCTAATATATTAATATCCAAAGAGTTTATTAAAAACAGTGGAGAAGTTATTGAACATGTATTTATGCACGAATTGTCACACTATAAAAGAAAAGATATGATGACTAATATTATTTTATTAATGATGACAGCGATTCATTGGTTTAATCCATTTGTTTATCAATTTTTTAAGAAAATAAGACAAGAAATGGAACTTGCAACAGATGAGATTGCACTAAGTAGAATGGATAAAGAAGAAAAGAAACAATACGGGCTAACTTTAATTGGTTTGTTACAAACTTATGAGACCCAAAAAATAGCAACTAAAATGTTGTGCATTACAGATAATAACAAAAATATGGAGAGAAGAATTGAAAAAATAAAATGGTCAACAAAACTAAAAAAATATCGAACATCAATCATCCTATTGGTTGTGCTAATATTAGGCTGTATGGTTAGTCCTTTTATTATAAAAACAAGTGCAAAAGTAGTTAATTCAACGGAACAAGAGCTATATGAGATAGCAAAACAATATCTAATTAAGAAGGAAGAAGAAAATCACCATATTGGAAGAGAAAAATTTGTAATTAATGGGGATAATTTTAAAACTTTTATAGACATCGCAGAGCTAGGAATTGAACAAAATGGTGATGAGACCTATGTATATGTTTGGGCATTAATTGAAAGCTATTCGGTACAAGAAGAATTAACAAATAGTGGAAGCTCAATGCCATATAAATTTACAATAAAAGATAATAATATTATCAATTGTGAGATTCCAGAAGATGGAGAAGGCTATGCAAAATCGATAGAGAAAATCTTCCCTAAAGAAATAAGACAAAAGATAAAAGATAGCGAAAATTTAGTTAACCAAGAAAAACTAGAGGCTGAAGCAGAAAAATACTATGAATACTTAGGCGATGATACAGAATGTATAAACGCAAATATAGAAAAAACACCAACAACTAAACTAGCTGGAAAATGGAAACCATATAAGGCAGAATATAAAGGGAAAGAAATCAATTTAAGAGAGGTATATGGAAGTGGCATTACATATGGTGGAGAGTTGATACTAAATAAAGATAATACATATACAGAATTGATAGGAATTTACTCAGAAGATAATATAAATGATTTACAAGGAACTTATAGGACATATGGAACTGGAGAAAAGGCACTATTAACAACCAATAATGGAGAAACAAAAACATTGGAATTTTTAGAAAGTGGAGAAAATAATAGCATCGTTTTAACCAATCGTGATGGAACACGTATCTATTTTACAAAATAAAAAAAGAGGTAAAAATATGGAAACAGAGTTTTTGAAAAACGCCATGAAAGACTGGAAAGAAATGACTGTAGAATCGATAATAAATATGACAAGAGCATTTAACATAAAAGATTTTTTTAGTCAAGATTTTGAAGGGTTAGCTGAGATTGTAATTACTCCTCATCAAGTTATAACTATGTATGGCGATGATTCAATGTTTCATAGGAGTTTAATTGGATATATTTCAAGATATATTACAGATGCAAAAGTTTTTAATCCTATTATATCAATTCGTTGTCGTTCAGGAGCGGATATTAAGTTATTTTATCCAGAACTTTTAAGAAATGGTTTTGCTATAACAGAAGATATGAATATGGTACTAGAAATGCTTTATGAACAATTAGAATCTATGAAGGATGAGAGTTTTAAGATATTTGATATGAGTGTATCTTTACAAGAATTTAAAGAAGATGAGATAGTAGATGTTGTAAAAGATATATCAAATATACCAAGAGCAGGAGAAGATAAAAATATGATAGGAATACCGATTGAGGAATTTATAAAATTAAATAAGGAAAGAAGTAAGAGAATAGATAAAAAAAGAGATAATGAGCTTGAAATATAGAATAGATAATGATAAACCTTACAGAAATGTAAGGTTATGTTTATGTGGTTTATGGTATAATGGCAAAGGAGGGATTTATTTATGAACAAAATATTAGTTGTAGAAGATGATGAAAAATTACGTGATGAACTAGAGATATTTTTGAACAAAAATGGGTATAAAGCAGAAGGATTAAGAAAATTTGATAATACCATAGAAGATATTTTAAAAGTAAATCCAGATTTACTTTTGTTAGATATAAATTTACCAAATACAGATGGAGAGTATATTTGTAAAGAAATTAGGAAACAATCAGATATGCCAATTATAATTATAACAAGTAGAGATAGTGAACTAGATGAACTGATTTCGATTAATTATGGAGCAGACCACTATATTACAAAACCATTTAATATTCAAATCCTTCTTGCCAAAATTGCATCATTATTAAGAAGGACAAATATGTTAGGTGAAATAAATGAAAAAATAGATGCTAAAGATTTTGTTTTAAACACTGCTAAAAGTACCATAGAAAAAGAAGGCAAATCAATTGAATTAACAAAAAACGAATATAAGATTTTAAAATACTTTATACAAAACAGAGAAAAGATTGTATCAAGAGAAGAAATTATGGAATATTTATGGGATGATGAAAGCTTTATTGATGATAATACCTTAACTGTAAACATAACAAGATTAAGAAATAAACTAGCAGAATTGGGGTTAAAGGAATTAATTGTTACCAAAAGAGGACAAGGCTATATGTTATTGAAAAAATAGGTATGATATTTTAAATTAAAATGTAGAGGTGAGCATTGTTCGTCCACATAACATAAAGCAAAGGGAGAAATTTAAATGAATATAAAAAGTTTTATAAAAGACAAAATATTAGCAATTGCTTTATTATTATTTGCAATTGTGACAAGCCAAATATTTTTAATTCCTTACCAAATAGGAAACTTCATTAAAATATATATTCCAGTAGCAATATTAGGAAGTTATGCTATTGGATTAATAGTAGAATATTTAACCAAAAAGAACTATTATTCAAGTTTAACCAATATGCTAGATGAATTAGATGAAAAATATCTAATTACCGAAATTATAAAAACACCTAATTTTATAGAAGGCAAATTTTTAAAAGATACATTACAAGAGATTGATAAATCAATGTTGGAGCATGTGAATTATTACAAGTATTTACGGAGAGGATTATAAGGATTATATAGAATTATGGATACACGAAATAAAAATACCAATTGCTACTAGTAAAATGGTAATCGAAAACAATAAAAATGAAGTAACAAAAAGTATTAATGAAGAACTAGACAAAGTAGAAAACTATATAGAACAAGCTTTGTTTTATGCAAGAAGCAATACAGTGGAAAAAGATTACTACATTAAAAAAACCACATTAAAAGATATAGTAAATGAAAGCATCAAGAAAAATAAAAATGCTTTAATACAAGAAAAAATAGTACTTAATATATATGATTTAGACTTAGAAGTAAATACAGACAGTAAATGGATGATATTTATTTTAAACCAAATTATTGCAAACAGTGTAAAATACAAAAAGCAAAGTGAAGGGCTAGAATTAGAAATATATGCAAAGCAAGGCAAACAAAATGTAGTATTATGCATTAAAGATAACGGAATTGGTATTAAAAAAGGAGAAATTACAAAAGTATTTGAAAAAGGATTTACAGGAACGAATGGAAGATTAATTGGTAAAAAATCAACAGGAATTGGGCTATATCTATGCAAAAAACTATGTGATAAATTAGGAATAGGATTAGAGATTAATTCTATAGAAAACGAAGGAACACAAACAAGAATTGTATTTCCAATGGGAAGTTATACAGAACCTTACGAAAATGTAAGAAAACTGTAAGCTAAATCGATGGCAAGTATAAGTAAATAACTGTATACTTAAATCTAGGAGGTATAATTATGATGGAGAAAATTTTAGAGGTAAAAAACATAGAAAAATACTATGGAAATAAAACAAACCTAACAAAGGCAATTGATAATATTAGCTTTGCAGTAGAAAAGAAAGAATTTGTTGGAATTATGGGAGCAAGTGGATCAGGAAAAAGCACACTTTTAAATGTAATTTCAACAATAGACAGAGTTACAGCAGGACACATTATTGTTAATGGTGAAGATATTACTAAATTAAAAGGAAATAAGCTAAATAAATTTAGAAGAGAAGAATTAGGATTTATTTTTCAAGATTTTAATTTGCTAGATACTTTAACAGCGTATGAAAACATTGCTCTTGCATTAACAATTCGGAAGAGTACAAGCAAAGGAAATTGATAAAAGAGTAAAAGAAATTGCTGATAAATTAGGAATTAAAGAAATTCTTAAAAAATATCCTTATCAAGTATCTGGTGGACAAAAACAAAGAATTGCATCTGCAAGAGCAATTATAACAAATCCAAAATTGGTACTTGCAGATGAGCCAACAGGTGCATTAGATTCAAAATCAGCAAGACAATTATTAGAAAACTTTGAGTATTTAAATCAAAAATTAGGAGCAACGATTTTAATGGTAACACATGATGCATTTACCGCTTCTTATGCAAATAGAATTTTATTCATTAAAGACGGAAAAGTATTTAATGAACTTGTAAAAGGAAATGATACAAGAAAGCAATTTTTTGAAAAAATAATAGAGGTACAAACACTTCTTGGAGGTGATTTGAACGATGTTATTTAAATTATCATTCGAAAACATGAAAAAAAGTATAAAAGATTATGCAATATACTTTTTAACCCTAGTGCTAGGTGTTGCAATATTTTACATGTTTAATTCATTAGATAGTCAACAAGCAATGTTACAAGTATCACGGGTCACAAAGAGAGATTATAAAACTTATGATATCTATGCTTGGATTTGTGTCAGTATTTGTTGCCATTGTGTTAGGATTACTAATTGTGTATGCAAACAACTTCTTGATTAACAGAAGAAAAAAAGAATTTGGAATTTATATGACATTAGGAATGGGAAGAAGGCAAATATCAAAAATCATTTTAATGGAAACAATATTTGTAGGTATTATCTCGCTAATGATAGGAATTGTAATAGGAGTATTTGCTTCTCAATTTATGTCGATATTTGTTGCAAAAATGTTTGAAGCAGATATGAGTGAATTCCATTTTGTATTCTCAAAAGATGCTTGTATTAAAACTTGTATATATTTTGCAGTAATGTATGTAGCAGTAATGATTTTTAACACATATATAGTATCAAGATATAAACTAATCAATTTATTAAATGCAAGTAAGAAAAATGAAAAAGTAAAAATAAAGAATCCATTTATTTGTATAATAATTTTTATAGTGGCTACAAGCTTATTAGGTTATGCTTATTGGAAAGTAACAAAAGATTTCAATTCACTAACAACAGCAGATAAATTATTACCACCAATTTTAATGGGAATTGTGGGAACCATAGGAATTTTTTGGTCTTTATCTGGTTTTATTATACAGATAGTTCAAAAACATAAAAAAACATATTTAAGAGACGCAAATATGTTTGTATTAAGACAAATTAATAATAAAATCAATACAATGGTTGTAAGTATGAGTGTTATATGTTTAATGTTATTTATGACCATATCGATACTTTCGTCAAGTTTAGCGTTAAGAAATACAATGCAAAGAGAACTTATTGAAATGACACCTGTCGATTTAAACTTATATAAAACGGCAAATCTACCAGAAAGTATTACAAATAGATATGGAAAAACTACTTATTATACAAAAGAACAACGAGAAGATTCTAAAATATCAATTAAAGAAACATTAGTAAATAATAATTTAGATATGAATGTATTAAAAGACAATATAGAAATCCCAATATATGCTACAAAAGATTTAACTTGGAGAGATTTTTTTGGAGAAAAATATGAAGAAATAAAAGCTATTTTACCAAATCTTATGTTTGACACAACAGAAGAAATTGTAAAAATATCAGATTATAATAAAATAGCAAGCTTATATGGAATAGAGCAATATGAATTAAATGATGATGAATATATTGTGCTTTGTGATTTTACTTCTCAAGAAGAAGTAAGAAATAAAGTGCTAGCAGAGGGAGAACATACTTTAAAAATTGCTGGAAAACAATATAAAGCAAAATATAATGAATGTAAAAGTGGATTTATTGTAATGTCAACAAGCCATACAAATACAGGAATCATATTGGTTCCAGATAATTGTCCTTTAACAGAAGATATGAAAGAGATAGCATTTTTAGCAGCAAATTATAATGTGGATACAGATGAAGAAAAAGAGAGAATAGAGAAATTATTCTCAAGTGGAGATTCAGGATTTATACAAAATCTAGATAGTAATGGAATAGAAATAGATGGACTTACTAAGATATCTATAATGGAAGCAAGTATAGGAATAGCAACAATAGTAACATTTATAGCAATCTATTTAGGAATTATATTTCTAATTGCAAGTTCAGCAATTTTAGCCCTAAAGCAACTAACAGATAGTTCAGATAATAAACAAAGATATGCAATTTTAAGAAAAATTGGATGTGACGAGAAAATGATAAATAGAGCATTGTTTAGACAAATAGGTATTTTCTTTGGAGTACCACTAATACTAGCCATAATACATTCTATTTTTGGAATACAATTTGCAATTAATTTAATGTCTGGTCTTGCAAGCAAAGAAGATTTAGTTCCATCAATAATAGCAACTGTTATTGTCATGGGAATAATATATGGAGCATATTTCTTGGCAACTTATTTTGGAAGTAAAAATGTAATTAAAGAAGAATAGGACAATAAAATACACCAACTAATTTTATTAATTGGTGTATTTTATTTTATAAAGAAATTGGGTTATAGATACTTGCAATATTGCCAGTTTGTTCACCTGTTGCTATAACGAGTGGGTAATAATTGTTTTTTGCCATCCATTCATATACTTCATAAGAATGATTACAGCTCATTGTGTAAGCATCTTTTAAAAATTGTCTTAATTTTGGATTGGTTGCTTCCATAGAAGCAATCGCATATTCCTTACCAGCTCTTTTAAGAGTTAAAAAATAAGATAGTGCAATTTCTCTATCTGTTAAAGTGGTAACATTTGTATTTACTGTAACAGGAGTAGCAGGTTTTGAAGAATTAACATCTTCAGAAAAAATTGAAGTATTTAATTCTGGAACGTTTAATTTACCGCTTGCTGTATCAACATCTTTTACAAATTCTACTTTTTTATTGTAATCTTCAACATGAACTGGAAAATGAGTATTTAACATAGATTTTAATTCTTCATTAGTAACTTGATTTTTAAATAAAGACATACAAGTGATAGTATTTACGCAACTTGTAATTAATTCATTTAAATAACTTAATTCACATATTGTTAATTTCATAAAAACACCTCCATAGATAAAAATAGTATAACCTGAAGCTTAAACAATATACTGATTTTATTTGATAAGTAGTAGATTAAAAAAACAAGAAATGTTATAATTTGTTTAAATAATAAAAACATTAAATGAAACGTAATAAAAAGGAAAAGAAAAATGGAAGAAATAAATGTAAAAAAACAATTGAAAAGATCATTACCAATAGCATTTGAAAGCTTAATTAATATTCTTATGACATTAGTAGATACACTTGCTATATCTACCATTGGAGTCGCAGAATTAGGAGCAATTGGAGCTATGAGTGTTGTATTAAATATAATGCAAATGAGTATCCAAACAATAAATGTTTCAAACAACACATTAGTTGCCAAAGCAATTGGCGAAAACGATAAAGACAAATTAAAACTAATTACAGGAAATGCGATTATTATGACTCTAATTATTTCAATTATAACGGTAATTTTAGTATTTACTATACAGCCGATTTTTCCAAGTTTGTTTGAAGTAGATAAGATGTGTATAACTTATTTGACAATCCGTTTAATTGGTTTTATACAAACTTCAATCGTGACTGTTCTATCAGGTCATCAAAGAACAATAGGAAATCAAAGGAATATATTAAATTTAAGAATTTTTGCAGTAGTATTAAATTTAATATTAGACTTAATAGTAGTAAAATTAGGGTATGGAATTGTAGGAGTAGCTTGGGTGACAGTTTTTATCGATACATTTTTAATGATATGTTTACTAATAAAATCAAAAGAAACGGTAATATATCGATATGTAAATAAAGTATTTAAAGAAATAGGTAATTTATTTAAATGGAATTTTGTTGAAAGAATTGCTTCAAGAATAGATAACTTCATATTCAATTTGATTGTAGCAAGAATGGGAAGCTTGGAATATGCTGTACATGTCATTTTAATTCAGATTGCCAATATTTATGAAGCATTTATACAAGGGTTTGGAGATGGAATTACAATTACAGTAGGAATTGCATCAGGAGATAAAAGTAATAGTAGTATGAATAAAGTAAAAGAAGTTGCAAAGAAACTAATTAATAAATGTTCTATTGTTTTTCCTATTATTATATTTTTAATAGCCATAGTTGTTATGAAAATCTCATTAAAAGAGTTTGAATTGCAAGTTATTTTTTATAAAGTATTGCCATTACTAATAGTTGGAACTTATGTAACAATGAGTGCTACATATTATTTTGCGATATTAAGAGGAATTAGAGACTTCAAGTTTTTAGCTAAAAGAAATGTAATCAGTTCAATTGCTAAAATTATTTTAGCAACTATATTAGGTTATACTCCACTTGGTATTATAGGTGTATGGATTGCATATTTGGCTTATGGAATTATACAAAAATATATGTCTAAAGATAGATATAAGCAAATTTTTGAAAATTAAGTGATTATTAAAAACCTTACGATTTCGTAAGGTTTTTGTAATGTAAATCGATGGCAAGAGCAATAGAAATAAACTATAATAAAATTAAATAAAAAGTGTAGGAGGAATGAAAAATGGAAGATATAAGAGAAAAAATACCGATTATCATTATAACAATATTATCAATACTAGTATTAGGTGTAGCATTATATTTTATAGAATATTACGAGGCAGTTTATTATACTAAAATTGATAATTCTAAAATAGCTAAAATGACTTCAACTGATGATATGAGATATGAGTATACTTTAGATTGTTACAATAAAAATGGTGGTAAAAAAGAAATAAAATTTAAGACAAGTAGAGAACTAAGGCAAGATGCATACTTGTTACTAGAAGTAAGAGTTATGGGAGTACATAATTGGAAAGAAGTACAATTTGATGAACTTCCAGATAAAGTCCAACAGAGTTATAAGTAAATGTAGAAGGTAAGGTATTAGTATATATGAAAACATTTGTAAAAATAGTTTTAATAATATCATTAGTTATAATAAGTGTAGCAGTAGTAGTTGTAGGAAATGGATATGATATGTATAAAGAGGCATTGAATAAAATGTCTTTAGAAGAAAAGGTAGCAACTATAAGAAAAAATGAAAATTATACAAAAATAGAAGAAGTGCCAAAAATATATAAAAATGCAGTAATATCCGTAGAAGATCATAGGTTTTATAGGCATTGCGGGATTGATATTATTGCAATTGTAAGAGCTATGATAAATGACATAAAAGCAATGGATTTTGTAGAGGGTGGAAGCACGATTACTCAGCAACTTGCTAAAAACATGTATTTTACACAAGAAAAGAAAATAACAAGAAAAATTGCAGAAATATTTATGGCATTTGAAATAGAAAAAAACTACAGTAAAGATAATATACTAGAATTATATCTAAATACTAGCTATTATGGAGATGGATATTATACAGTAAAAGAAGCATGTAAAGGTTATTTTAATAAAAAATTAAATCAAATGACGGACTATGAAGCAATACTTCTTGCAGGAATTCCAAATGCTCCATCTGTTTATTCGCCAACAAAGAATCCAGAGCTTGCAAGAAAAAGACAAAAACAAGTTATGGAGAAAATGATTAAACATGATTATTTATCAAAAGAAGAAGCAAATTATATAATAAAACAGAATCAATAAAAAGAAGGTGATTAGAATTGCCTTCTTTTTATGTATATTTATAGATAACAAAATTTTAAAAAACTATATACAAAAATGCGACCAAGTGATATACTAACAATTGTTAGGTAACACACGTTATTTTAAAAGGAGATGATGTAATGCCAAGAAAGATAACGTTTCAAAAAGAAGATGTGCTAAATACTGCTTATGAAATAGTAGAAAAAGAAGGCTTTGAAGGCATTAATGCAAGAAGAATAGCAAGTGAGTTAAACTCATCGGTTCATCCTATTTTTAACCATTTTAAAGATATGGAAGAGTTAAAAAAAGCAGTGTATGAAAAAATATACGGAAAATACCAAGAATATATGTTAAGCGGTGCTAATGAAGAAAAAGCTTATAAGAAAATGGGAATGTCCTATATTGAATTTGCAAAAGACTATCCAGAATTTTTTAAAATTATCTTTATGCAAAAAACGAACTTAAATGCGGAAAACTTTGTTATGGCAGATAAAATTGGCGATGACGTTATTAAAAAAGGACAAATATTAACTGGATTATCATTTGAAGAACAAAAACAGTTTCATATAAAAGTATGGATATTTACACATGGAATTGCATGTTTAGTTGCTACCAAAACAGTAGAATTTTCAAATGAAGAAATAAGCAAATTACTAGGAAATACAGTTTTGGAAATGCTAAAAGGATTTAAAATGGAAAGGGGAAATAAGAGTGAATAATATTATTGAAGTTAGGAATCTAACAAAGGAATATAAGGGAGTAAAAGCAATTGATGATTTATCATTTGAAGTTCATGAAGGAGAAATATTAGGATTACTTCGGACCAAATGGAAGTGGAAAATCAACAACAATTAATTGTATTTTATCTTTATTAAATTTTAGTAAAGGAAGTATTACCATATTTGGAAAAGAAATGAAACCAGATGCTTATAGCATAAAAGAGAAGATAGGAGTGGTATTTCAAGATGTAGCAGTATTTGAAGAATTAACGGTATATGAAAATATTGACTATTTTTGCGGACTTTATATTAAAGATAAGAAAAAGAGAAAACAATATATTGATGATGCTATAGAATTAGTAGGGCTAGAAGAATTTAGAAAGTTTTATCCAAAACAATTATCTGGAGGACTATTAAGACGTTTAAATATTGCTTGTGGAATCGCTCATAAACCAAGCATTATATTTTTAGATGAACCAACTGTTGCAGTTGATCCACAAAGTAGAAATAATATATTAGATGGTATTAAAAAGCTAAGAGATAATGGAGCAACAATATTATATACAACTCATTATATGGAAGAAGTAGAAATTATTTGTGATAGAGTTATTATTCTAGACAAAGGAAAAGTACTTGCAACAGGAACAACAGATGAATTAAAGGAACTTGCAAAAATAGAAGAAAAGGTAACAGTAGAGGTAAATGAGCTAGAAGAAAAATATATGGAAGAAATTAAGAAATTAGAGCATGTAGATGAGGTAACTTATAATGGAAACATCTTACTTGTTACCTATAAAAAAGGCAAAAACAATTTAATCGAATTAATCGATTATTTGAAAAAAGAGAGTATCAAATACAATAAAATTTATTCTGAAAGACCAACACTAAATGATGTATTTCTAGAATTAACAGGAAAGGAACTTAGAGACTAATGTTTATTCATAATTTTAAATATGCCTTAAAAACTCTCTTTCGAAATAAAATGCTAATATTTTGGACTTTTGCCTTTCCAATTATATTAGGAACCTTTTTCAATATGGCATTTTCTAATATTGAAAATAGTGAAAAATTAGATATTATTAATATTGCTATTGTTAATAATGAAGAATTTAATGATAGTAAAATATGGATGGAAACGTTTAAAACATTAAGCGATGAGGAAAATGAAGATAGATTATTTTCAACAAAATATGTAACAATGGATGAAGCAGAAAGGTTATTACAAGATGGTGAAATAGTTGGTTATATGGTGTTAGAAGAGGAAAAACCAAACTTAGTATTTGCAACAAGTGGAATAGACCAAACCATTTTTAAACAAGTAACAGAAGAAATTGTACAAACAAGTGAAATGGTATCTAACCTTGCTGAAGATGAAATAAAAAAAGAAATGATGGCAGGAAATTATCATATTGATTATGAAAAAATTTATAAAGACGTATTAGAAGTAGCAAAAAATCAAGAAGCAAAAATTAATAATATATCTAGAAGCAATTTGAGTTACACAATGATAGAATTCTATACTCTAATTGCTATGACTTGCTTATATGGTGGAATACTTGGAATGGTAGCAATTAATCAAAATTTAGCAAATATGTCAAGCCAAGGAAAACGTGTAAGTGTTGCACCAACATCAAAAGGAAAAGTAGTACTTAGCAGCATGCTTGCAGGCTATATCACTCAATTAGTAGGCTTAGCACTATTGTTTATTTATACCATATTTGTACTAAAAGTAGACTACGGAACAAACCTTCCACTTATTATATTATTAGGTGCAGTAGGAAGCTTTGCGGGGTTATCAATGGGATTATTGATTGGTACTGTTTTAAAAGCAGGAGAGGCCTTAAAAACAGGAATTATGATTTCTGTTACAATGCTTGGATGCTTTTTATCTGGAATGATGGGCATTACCATGAAATATATAGTAGATAAAAATGTGCCAATTATAAATAAAATAAATCCAGCAAGTATGATAACAGATGGATTTTATGCATTATATTATTATGATACATTAGATAGATATTTCTTTAATATTGCAAGCTTAGCCATTTTTGCTATCATTGCAATGGCCATTTCTTATATTTGTTTAAGGAGGCAGAAATATGACAGTATTTAAAACATTTTTAAAAGTATTAAATAAAGCAAAAGCACCAATTATCATGTATACTGTATTTTTAATTTTCTTTGCTGGGTTTAATATGCAAACAACTGATAATAGTACAAATTTTGTAGCAAGTAAACCAGACATATTAATGATTAATGAAGATATAGAAGAAGGGATTACTAAAAATTTAATAGATTATATTAGTAACAATAGTAATATAGTAGAAATAGAAGAAAACCAAGAAGCAATTGATGATGCATTGTTTTATAGAGATGTCAATTATATTGTTTATATTCCCCAAAACTATAGACAGGACTTTTTGGCGGGCAAAAATCCTGAAATTAATATAAAAAGCACAGGAGATTACCAGTCAAGTTTAGCCAATATGCTTTTAGAAAGATATATAAAAGTAGCCAATATTTATCAAAAAAGAATAACTTCAGAAGATGAATTAATAGCTAAAATAAACGACACATTAGAAAAACAAACACGAGTAGAAATTACCTCTAAGTTAGATACCAATCAATTATCAAAAGCAACATTTTACTATAATTTTGCAAACTACAGTATACTTGCAGGTTGCGTATATGTTCTTTGTTTAATATTATCTAGCTTTAAAGAAGAAAAAATAGCGAAAAGAACCATTATTAGTAGCATGAATTATAAAGCACATAATAGAAAATTACTACTATCAAATAGCGTATTTGCCTTTATTTTATGGGGAAGCTATGTATTGTTAAGTTTTGTACTAGTAGGAGATATCATGTTTACTATGCATGGAGTTTCTTATATTTTAAATTCATTTATATTTACTATATGTGCACTTACAATAGCATTTTTAATAGGAAATTTGGTAACTAATAAAAATGCAATTAATGGAATTATCAATGTAGTAGCTCTTGGTTCTAGCTTCTTATGTGGTGCGTTTGTACCAATGGAATGGTTACCAGATACAGTACTGAAAATAGCACATATATTACCATCTTATTACTATATTAAAAACAACGAATTACTAAAAGGGTTAGAAGCAATTAATTTTGAAACAATGCATGAAATTATTATAAACATGGGAATTATGTTACTGTTTGCCGTTGGATTTACGATTATCACAAACATCGTAGCAAAAAGAAAAAGGAAAATGGGATAATACAATTTTTATAACAAAGAGAAGAGAGGTTATTGGATAACTACTCTTCTTTTTTAGTATAAAGAAATAAAAATAGTAGACAATAATAATATGACTAGATAAGGAGGAATGATATGTGCACAGCAGCTACTTATAAAACAAAGGATTTTTATTTTGGACGTACGTTAGATTATGAATTTTCGTATGGAGATGAAGTTACAATAACACCACGAAATTATCCTTTTTCTTTTATGAAAAAAGGAAAAATTAATGCACATTATGCAATGATTGGTATGGCACACATAGAAAACAATTATCCACTATATTATGATGCAATCAATGAAAAGGGATTAGCAATGGCAGGATTAAACTTTGTGGGAAATGCTTATTATCATGAAGAGGTAAGCAATAAAGATAATATAGCACAATTTGAAGTGATTCCATGGATTCTTTGTAACTGTTCTTGTGTAAAGGAAGCAAGAAAATTGTTAGAAAAAGTTAATATTATAAACACGCCATTTCGTGAAGACCTACCAGTTGCACAACTACATTGGATTATTTCAGATGAACAAGAGTCTATAACAGTTGAGCCACAAAAAGAGGCAATAAAAATATATCAAAACCCAGTTGGGGTTTTAACGAATAATCCACCTTTTGATATGCAAATGTTTCATCTTAATAATTATATGCATGTATCTACAAAAGAACCGAAAAATCAGTTCGCAAAAGAGCTGAATTTAGAAGCCTATAGTCGTGGAATGGGAGCAATTGGACTTCCAGGAGACTTATCATCGCAATCAAGATTTGTAAGAGTAGCATTTGTAAAAATGAATTCTCTCTCAAAAGAAGGAGAAAAAGAAAGTGTTAGTCAGTTCTTTCATATTCTTAATTGCGTGGATCAACAAAGAGGATGTTGCGATTTGGGAGAAGGAAAATATGAAATAACACTTTATACTTCTTGCTGTAACGTACAAAAAGGGATTTATTATTATACAACATATGATAATCATCAGATTACAGCAATTGATATGCATAAAGAAGATTTGAATAAAGATATCATAATTAGATATCCATTAATAAAAGAAGAACAAATACAAATGCAAAACTAATAGATAAGTTCAAGGTATCAGGTACTTTGAACTTGTTTTGTTATGGTTGCTAAAATAATTGCTTTATGGTATGATAATTTAACAAAAAATTATAATAAGGAAGTAAAACATGGATTGGATAGGAATTATAGTATCATATTTATATATAGGAATGATTATAGTAATAGCAAAGAAATTTGAAAAAAGAGGAAAAGAAGCAAGTAGAAAATTTATACATATCATGTTAGGAAATTGGTGGTTTATTGCGATGTGCTTTTTTACGAATGTATGGTCTGCTATATTCGTGCCGATTACATTTGTTATCATTAACTATATTTCCTATAAAAGAGATTTAATAAAAGTAATGGAGCGAGATGAACAAGATGGATTAGGAACCGTATATTATGCAATTGCTTTATTAGTATTAGTAATTATATCATTTGGCATATACCAAAAACCAATATTAGGCTTAATTCCTACCTTGATTATGGCATATGGAGATGGATTAGCAGCAGTGATTGGAAAACTACTTAAGAGTAAGATATATCATATAGGAGAAACGACAAAATCGATTGCAGGTTCTATTACAATGTTTCTTGTTTCGATGATTCTAATTGTTATATATTTTCTTTATATGGGGATATCATTTACAAATACAATACAAATAGCAGTTATTATATCTGTTGCTGTTACTATCATCGAAGCTGTTTCTACAAAGGGAATCGATAATATTAGCGTTCCTATTAGTGTGTTAATTATGATGCTATGTATATAAAAAATAACTTATTTTTCGAAAATATCAACAAAATCACAGTGAAGTTACGTCTAAATAATAGAAAAGGAAAAGGTGATACAAATGAGTAGAAAAATAGTAGAGATAATAGTTGTATTTGTTTTAATTTTGCTAATGGTATTAGCAACGGTCTATGTTATTGACTTAAACCGAATGAGGAAAAATGAAGAGGTTTTATTTAGCACATGGGGAAGGAAATATACAGCGCCACTTAAAGAAGATAAAAAAGAAGATAGCAATAGCAAAGAAGAAGTTCATAGTTTTGTTGGTACAGTATTAGAAGAAACAACAAAATATATGGTTGTAAAGCCAAACGAAGATGAAGAAGAAAGTAAATCATCTGATAAAATTGTAATTAATTTTGGAACAGACCACATAGATTATTTATATGGCGTTGGAAGAAAAGTAGTTATTTATTATACTGGCTACATAATGGAAACTTATCCAGTTCAGATTCATTCAAATGAAATATCTGTAGATGGGTATGAAGATTTTGAAATTACAGTTACAAAATCAAACAATGTTGAGAAAAGAAAAATATTAAACAATAAAGATTTAGATGCGGATAAGCAAGATTTTAACTTATATTACTATGGACTAGAAGAAGTAACAGTGAAAGTTGATAATAAAGCTATGCCATTAGAAGAAGCATTAAGAAGCGGAAAAGTAACCTTACAAGGAATCATTGCAAAAGCGAATAAGGATTTAGATGCTAAAAGTATAAAAGGAAATACTTATAAAGATGGAGGAAGTATGGAATATCATTATGACAATTATACAATCATAAAATGTCATAAAGTAAATGGAAGTAGAGATGTGTATATTGGAATA
>CATLHF010000015.1 GCA_949948835.1 uncultured Clostridia bacterium
GTTCCTACACTTACAATTTGTCCACCTTTATCTCCGCCTTCTGGTCCTAAGTCTATAATGTAATCTGCTGTTTTTATTAAATCTAGGTTGTGTTCAATTACAATAATACTATTTCCTGTATCAACTAGTCTTTGTAAAATATTTACTAGTTTATGAACATCTGCAATGTGTAATCCTGTTGTTGGTTCATCTAAAATATATAATGTTTTTCCTGTTGGTTTCTTTGATAATTCTGTTGCAAGTTTTACACGTTGTGCTTCTCCTCCAGAAAGGGTAGTAGATGGCTGTCCTAGTTTTATATAACCAAGACCCACATCATATAATGTTTGAATTTTTGTTTTAATTCTTGGTATGTTTTCAAAAAAGCTTAGTGCTTCTTCTACTGTCATATCTAATACATCTGCAATACTTTTTCCTTTATACTTAACCTCTAATGTTTCCCTATTATATCTTTTTCCATGACAAACTTCACATGGTACATAAATATCTGGTAAGAAGTGCATTTCTATTTTTAAAATTCCATCTCCATTACAAGCTTCACATCTTCCACCTGCTACATTAAAGCTAAATCTTCCTTTTTGATAACCACGAAGTTTTGCTTCATTTGTGGTTGCAAAAATATCACGAATCATATCAAATACACCAGTGTACGTTGCTGGATTTGAACGTGGTGTTCTACCAATCGGTGATTGGTCTATATTTATTATTTTATCAATATTTTCAAGTCCCTTTATTTCTTTACATTTTCCTGGTTTCTCATTTGAACCATATATCTCTTTTGCAACTGTTTTATATAAAATTTCATTTACGAGTGTACTTTTTCCAGAACCAGATACTCCTGTTACACATGTAAATACTCCCAATGGAAATTTTACATTAATATTTTTTAAGTTGTTTTGCTCTGCTCCCATTACTTGTATTGCTTTTCCATTTGATTTTCTTCTTTTTTTCGGTACAACAATTTTTTTCTTACCACTTAAGTATTGTCCTGTAATTGACTCTGGAATTTGTTTAATTTCTTCTGCTGTTCCTTGTGCAATTACATTTCCGCCATGAACACCAGGTCCTGGTCCTATATCAATTATTTGGTCTGCTGCATACATGGTATCTTCATCATGTTCTACAACAATTAACGTATTACCTAAATCTCTTAATTTTTTAAGAGTTGCAAGTAGTTTATCATTATCTCTTTGATGTAATCCAATACTTGGTTCATCTAAAATATATAATACACCTGTTAGCCCAGAACCAATTTGTGTAGCAAGTCTAATACGTTGTGCTTCTCCTCCAGATAAACTTCCAGCATTTCTTGATAGTGTTAAATATTCAAGCCCCACATCCATTAAGAATTGTAACCTTTGGTTTAGTTCTTTCATTATTTGGTCTGCAATCATTGCTTCTTTTTTGGTTAGTTTTAATGAATTTAAATATTCTTTTATTTTATCAATCGACATATCAGTTAATTCATTTATATTTTTATCTCCTACTTTTACTGCAAGAACTTCCTTTTTAAGCCTTGCACCATGGCAAGTAGGACAAGCACTATAGCTCATATACATTTCATAAAAATCACGCATTCCTTGTGATTTTGTTTCGTTATAGCGTCTATCTAGCGTTGGAATAACTCCTTCAAATGGTGCTTTAAATCTTCTTGTTCCTGCCGCTGATGTATATTCAAAGTCAATTTCTTCATCGCCTGTACCATATAAAATTTTATCTAAGAACTCTCTTGGTAATTTTTTTATTGGTTGCTTTATATCAACTCCATAATGACTGGCAATACTTTCAAAATACATTTTTGCCATAGTATCGCCTTTTTTCATAGTACTTGCACCGAAAGCTTTTACACCATCATATAAGGTTTTATTTTTATCTGGTATGATTAAATCTTCGTCCATTTTCATTAAGAATCCAATACCTGTACAAGTTGGACATGCTCCTACTGGATTGTTAAATGAAAACATTCTTGGTGATAATTCTGGAAAACTAATACCACAATCAGGACATGCATAATTACCACTAAATAATTTTTCTTCTTGTCCAACAATATCGATTAATACTAATTGGTTTGCATGTTTCATTGCAATTTCTACAGATTCTGCTAAACGATTTCTTATATCTTCTTTAATTACTAAACGGTCTACAATAATTTGAACATTGTGTTTTTTCTTTCTATCTAGCTCTAAATCATCTGTTAATTCTACTGTTTCTCCATCTATTCTTGCACGAACAAATCCCTCTTTTACGAAATCTGCTAATAGCTTTGTAAACTCACCTTTTCTATTGTGAATTATTGGTGCCAATATTTGTATCTTTGTTCCTTCTTCTAAGCTCATAATATTATCTACAATTTGGTCAATGGATTGTTTTTCAATTTTTTTACCACAATTTGGGCAATATGGTACACCAATTCTTGCATATAATAAACGAATATAATCATATATTTCTGTTACCGTTCCTACTGTAGAACGAGGATTTCTTGAAGTTGTTTTTTGATCAATTGAAATAGCTGGTGATAACCCTTCTATTAATTCTACATCTGGTTTTTCCATTAATCCTAAGAATTGTCTTGCATAACTAGATAAACTTTCTACATATCTTCTTTGTCCTTCTGCATATAATGTATCAAATGCAAGAGATGATTTTCCGTGAACCAGAAAGTCCAGTTACTACTACTAATTTATCTCTTGGAATTTCTAAATTTATATTTTTTAAATTATGTTCTTTTGCTCCCTTAATTACTATTTTATCGTTCATTTCTACCCCCAACATGTATCTATTTTTTATTATGAATACATGCATGAATTATTATACTATATTTATTTTGTTTAAACAAGTGTTTGTTAAAGGTTTTTTGGATTTTTATGTACAACAAATAAAGTACCGAATACCCATTTTTTAATTTATGTAATTAATTTTCTTTTTTGATTTATAAAGAAGATTTAAAAAATCTTGATTTTAAATAGTTCTCTTTTTCTGAAACAATTCTTAAAATTGTAATTTGGTTTTTATGAATTTTATAGATAATTATGTATTTTCTATATACAATCCTTCGATAGTCTGTATGTGTTTTTTTCTCATAGAAAATTCTTTGATATAGTTTTGGCATTTGTTTTATTATTTTCGTATTTTTGAAACAGTTCTTTTGAAAATCTTTGCGCATTTCTGTCCGACAAATATCCTATTGCTTTTGCCAAATCACTATCTGCATCATCTGTTACGATAAGTTTAAATATTGGCACCATTTCTTGTATGGCATTTTTAACATATTGCATATACAATTCATCACCTATTTTTTTCTTAAGTATTTTTTCTTCAACACTTTCTTTAAAAGTACCAACATTATTCTTATAATTTTTTAATGAAATTTGTTTTAACATATTCTCACTACCTTTTATATTAAATTTAGCATATATTTTATTTTTATACAAGGTATTTTAAATGAATTTGCAAAATATAAAGAGAGGCTCACAATGTCACCTCTCACATTTTTTGTAGGGATATAAAATGTCCACTTCTCATTACTTTATAACCTCTATATTCGAGTTCTTCAATTGCATATTGGACATATCCCTCATCATCATCGGCTAATTCAAACATATTGCTATGGTCACCCTTACCATTTAAATAAGTAGGATTCTCCATTGCCGTTATAATCCAGTCGATATCCGAATCTAATTTTTCCATATCAATCATTTTGAAATCCTCCTAATCGCTTTATACTTTTATTTTACCACTTTACGTAACATTTTGCAATCTTTTATCTGTTGCAGGTATTCCTATGACCGTCACATTATCCTCTACTTCTTTTGTTACAACCGCATTTGCACCAATTTTTACATTATTACCTATTTTTATTGGTCCTAATACTTTTGCACCACATCCAACCATTACATTGTTTCCTAAATCTGGATGTCTTTTATATTTGTCTTTCCCTGTTCCTCCTAGTGTTACACCATGGTAAATCGTACAATCATTTCCGATTGTTGCTGTTTCTCCTATTACAATTCCCATTCCATGGTCGATGAATAATCTTCTTCCAATTTTAGCACCTGGATGAATTTCTATTCCTGTCAAAAATCTTGCAATTTGGGAAATAAGTCTTGCAACAAAAAATAATTTATGTTGATAGAAAAAATGCCCTAAACGATAAAATAACAAAACATGAAATCCTTGATAAAGTAAAATTACATATAAGATATTCTTTGCCGCTGGGTCTTTTTCTTGTATATTTTTAGCATCTTCATATAATTCTTTTAATATTTTCATATCTCTCACCTCATGTATCATATGAAAAAGAAGTGGATTTGTTTCATAAATCCACTTCCATGCATATATTATGATTAAATAATAATAAGGAGGATATTTATGTGTGGTTTTGTTGGATTTGTAAATCTAAAGCACGATTTACAAGATAGACGAGAATTTCTAACACGTATGACAAAAAAATTAACAAAGCGTGGTCCAGATGAAGAAAACTTTTACCTGGCACCAGGTGTTAATTTTGGACATAGACGATTAATCATTCTTGACCCTAAACACGGCGGTCAACCAATGAGTGCAAAACAAGGTGACAATACTTATACCATTGTATATAACGGTCAATTATATAATGCTGGTGAGCTTCGAAAAGAGCTGAAAGAAAAAGGTTATGAATTTAAAGGATATTGCGATACTGAAGTTGTTTTAAAAGCTTATATGGAATGGCGGACCTGATATTATTAAAACTTTAAATGGTATTTTTAGTTTTGCTATTTGGAATGAACAAAAACAAGAACTTATCCTTGTAAGAGACCATTTTGGAATCAAACCTCTTTACTATATCATTTCTAATGACACCATTATTTTTGGTTCAGAAGTAAAGGCATTACTAGAACACCCTTATGTAGAGACAAAAATTGACAAAACTGGAATTTGCGAATTGTTTGGTATTGGTCCTGCCCATACCCCTGGTACTTCTGTATTTAAAAATATTTTCGAGGTAAAACCTGCTCATTTTCTAATCTACAATAAAGATGGATTACATGATGAAGAATATTGGAAATTAGAATCGAAACCTCATACAGATGATTTCGAAAATACTTGCCAAAAAGTTCACTACTTATTAGATGATGCTATTAAAAGACAGTTAGTTTCAGATGTTCCACTTTGTGCAATGCTTTCTGGTGGTCTTGATTCTAGTATTATTACCGCTTATATTTGTAACTACTACAAAGAAAATAACTTACCAAAACTAGATACGTATTCAGTTGATTATGTGGATAATGATATCAATTTCAAAAAAAGTGATTTTCAACCAAACTCGGATAATTACTATATTGATGTAATGTTACAACATTTCGATACCAATCATCACAAAATTGTTATTGATACACCCGAACTTGCTAACGCTTTAGAAGACGCAATGATTGCAAGAGACTTTCCTGGAATGGCAGATGTAGATTCTTCTATGCTACTATTTTGTAAAAACATAAGAAAAGGTGCTACTGTAGCAGTATCAGGTGAATGTTCTGACGAAATCTTCGCAGGATACCCTTGGTTCTTCCGTGAAGACGCATTAAAAAGTAATACCTTTCCTTGGTCAATTGCATTAGATGAAAGACAAAATTTATTAAATCCAGACATTAGTAAAAAGGTAAATTTAAAAGAATATATTGATTTTCGTTATCATGAAAGTTTAGATAAAGTAGAGATATTAGATTGCGATTCTCCCGAAACTGCAGAAAAAAGAAAAATATCTTATTTAACTCTAAATTGGTTCATGCAAACATTATTGGATCGCTCTGATCGAATGAGTATGTATAATGGATTAGAACTTCGTGTTCCATTCTGTGATTACAGACTTGTAGAGTACATGTGGAATGTGCCATGGGAAATAAAAGCATTAAATGGTAGAGAAAAAGGATTATTACGTTATGTTGTACGAGATTTATTGCCAGATGAAATTGTAAACAGAAAGAAAAGTCCTTATCCAAAAACACATAATCCAACCTATTTAAAAGCAGTAAAAGAAATGCTATCGAACATCATGCAAAAAGAAGATGCTCCAATTAATTTATTATTAAATAGAGATTATATATTAGAAATTTTAGAAACTGACGGAAATGCATTTACTCGTCCATGGTTTGGGCAGTTAATGACTGGACCACAGCTTATGGCATACCTATGCCAAGTAAACATGTGGCTTGAAAGGTATCAACCAAAAATTGAATTATAAAAGCTTTAAGGTGACAATTTGTCACCTTAAAGCTTTTATTTGTATCTTCTCTACATAGTCCATATCTTCTATTTTAGAAATGGCAAAACACTTCTTTCCTAAATCTTTTAGGGATGCTCCACAGTGATATAATTCCTTATTATCTATTACAATAAATCTATCGTGAAATTTATTTGTATATGAAATTTTTAATGTTGGGTATTGTTTGTTGAACTTACTGATATCTAATTTATTAAGATTACAATTTTGTGATGTTAAAATAACGACTTCTACGTTCTTATTTTTCTTTGATAACATTTTTAAAATACTATCATCAATGTAATTGTCTATGATTAAAATTTTAGTTTTTGCTCTTTTTATAATATCTATTATTAAGCTGTATGCATCATAAATCTGCCCATTAAAGAAAATCTTTTGCTTGAATTCATTTTCTTTATCTTTTTGTAACTCATCAAATACTGCATCAAATTTCTTATCGTGTTCTAATAATTTATGTTCTACACTTGATAATCTTTCAAATAGTTGCCCATTATTTGCTATAAATTTTCGCATTTCAATAAAGGCCTTTATTATATTTATACTCGTTTTTATAGCAATTTCACTTTGTAAAATTCCTGAAAGCATTGCTATTCCCTGTTCTGTAAATACATATGGAAGATACCTTCTTCCTCCTCTTATGTTTTTACTAGTATAATTTATTTTGTTTGAGGTTTCAGTTTGAAACCTCAAACTCGCTAGTTCATTTTCTGTTACTTGAAAACAAAATTCCTCTGGAAATCTTTCAATATTCCTTTTAACTGTTAAATTTAACACTTTAGTTTTATATTCATACATTCTTGCTACATCACTATCTAGCATTACTTGTTTTCCTCTAATTGTATAAATTAGATTTTTAATATTTTCTATTTCATATGTTACTACATTTAATTCTTCGTTTATTGGTGTAATATTATTTTCTTCTTCCATAATTATCACATCCTTACTTTTCATTTGTATTTATTTTAGAATATATGTTTTGTATTGTCAGGTGTGTTTACTATTTTCATAAAAATTATTTAATTATAAAAGGTGGCCGCATTTTGCGACCACCCCACTACTACTATCTTTTTGTAACTTCAAACATTTCTCTGGTTTTGCATATTGTTTTGCCGAACTTTCTTTCTTCGTTTCGATCTTCCATTTTAGGCACAGGATTAATAACATTTCCATACGCCTCCAATATAACTGGAGCCAGCACTATTGCTATAATAGCAATCTGCATAAAGATATGTTCTGTCATCTCATTTCCTCCCTGTCCTTGAAAATGTCGCTATTCTCAGTCCCGCAACAAGCTTATACTCCATCTTATCCTTATATTCTCTCCGTTTCATGACATCATAAAATGAATTTCCTTTGTTTACCTTTCTTGTGTCTTCTCTCATTCTAAGTTCCTCCATATTTTGTCATAGCTTACAGAATTTCAATCCTGTAGCTATCATGCCAACCGCTCCTACAACCATCATAATACTGTTTATTATCGGATTAAGTATTTTGTATTCCATAAAACTTGTTCCAAAACTAAAAATGATGGCAAATAGAATGCATAAGATTAATAATAGTTTTTTCATTTTCACCTCCTGCCATTTCGGCTTATGCTTGTTAATAGTTGCTATCTATATAAACTCATCTTGATGTTGCTAAGATAAGAGGTCTTTCTACTAAATTATGTTATTATATTAACATAATTTCACAATCTTTTCAAGTGCTTTTTACCAGCCATATACAGAAAATGGTATATGGTTTTGATAATATTCTATTCCCTTCCTTACATATGGTATCACATTGCTAGGTAAGTTATCTAAATCATAAAATGCTAATTCATCACATTTATCTTTTTCCATAATGGTTATTGTTCCTTCATAATTTTTACAGGTCAAAAAATAATCGATACTTTCTCTGTCTTTTGCTTTTCTATGCATAACATGTACAACTTTTAAATCTTCTTCTTTTATTGTAATACCTGATTCTTCTAGAGCCTCTCTTTGCATTGCTGTTATCACACTTTCATCTCCATCAATATGTCCCGCAACTACACTATAATTTCCATCTTCATATCCTGTATGATATCTTCTTAATAACAATATTTTTCCATCTTCTATTAATATTAAATGTACTGCCACTACTAACTTAAATCGCTCCATTTTATTTCTCCTTTATATATTCTTCTATTTCTTTCCTAAAGGCAATTTATGATTTGTCATCTTCTTGCTTTCTGTTTTTACTCTTCTTTCTAATTTTTTCAAATCTTCTGCTGGTTTTAAATTTTCTGGTTTTATACCTCTTTTTCTTAGCATATTTCTTACGCTTAAATTATTATCCACATGTTCATCTGTAATGCACTTTTCTCCATATATGTCTTTATCTGTCACGTTATAATTCGTCATTTCTGTTGCTAGATTTTTGGCTGCTATCGTTAGTGTTGGCAAAAAATCTGCAAGTGGTCTATTTTCTTTTACGCCATATCTTGCTTTCATTTGCATTGTGTTTAATCCTCCAAACAAAGCCGAATCTCCTTTTGAACGAATTCTTGCAAATCCTAAATCATCTACTCCTCTTTCATAAATATTTTTTGATAATCGTTTTTCCGATTCTTTTAATTTTTCTCTTGCTTCTAATCTGTTTATTAATTTTATTCTATCTTCTATTATTTCTTGTTTTCTAGTTTGTACTGCAAAATAAGTTTGTGCAAAAGCTATCTCTTCCTTTTTAGAATCTCCATTTTGGGCAATTAAGTAACAAGCGTATCTTGTAAGCATATAGTCTTGCAATTTTCTATTTGCACCAGAGCCTATTGGGACCATTTTCGTAACCTCACGAAAATGGTTTTCTACACTAATACCGGCACTTTTACAAGATTGCATTGCTTTTTTAATAGCTTCCATAAAATTTTCCCATCTTTTATAACCAAGCTGATTTTGTAAATCTCTCGCATACCAGAATTCTACGTTTTCGTTTTCTTCCTTGTTAATAATAGCATCAAATTTTTCTTTTAACTCCACTATTTTCGCTTTTTTAAATTCCATAAACATCACTCCATATAAAATACTCATAATAGCATATTTAAAACTATATTTGGGTTTGTTTATTAGTACATTTTTTATTATATTATATGATATTATTGTATTTGTATTTTAAAACATTTGTTCTTGCTTGTCAAGGATTTTTTGGTTTTTTACAAAAATTATTTTCTATGGTCTAAAAAACTTGAGGTGCCAATTTGTCACCTCAAGTTTGCTATGTTTATTTCATTAACTCTTCTACAAGTCCTTTCATTTCTTCTTTGTTTTGTTCATTCATTCTAGAACGAATGGTAATTATTTTTTCACATATGGTAACATCTTTCATTGTTTCTACCATTTCTAACATTTTCTTTGCTGCAGATGGTGCCCATGTTCCATTTTCAATGATAGCTATTTTTCGTTTTTGATAGTTCTTTCCTTTTAACTGATGTAAAAAGTTATGCATTGGTGGAAATACTTCTGCATTATAAGATGCTGCTGCAAGTACTAATTTATCATATCGAAATGCGTCTTCAATTGCTTCTGCTAAATCATCTCTTGCAAGGTCAAATAAGGATACTTTTTCTTCTCCTGCATCTTTTAATAATTTTGCAAATTCCTCTGCTGCTTCTTTTGTGTTTCCATGGATAGATGCATACGCTATAGTAACTCCTTTATTTTCTGGTTCATAGCTACTCCATATGTTGTATTTTTCTAAATAATGTCCTAAATTATCAGTTAGGATTGGTCCATGTAATGGGCAAATTGTTTGAATATCCAATGTGCTTGCTTTTTTAAGTACTGCTTGTACTTGTACTCCATATTTTCCTACAATATTAAAGTAATATCTTCTTGCTTCACAATCCCAATCTTCATCGGTATCTAATGTACCAAATTTTCCAAATGCATCTGCTGAAAATAGAATTTTATTTGTTGTTTCATATGTCATCATAACTTCTGGCCAATGTACCATTGGTGCCATAATAAATTGTAAGGTATGCTTTCCAATTGAAATGGTATCCCCTTCTCCAACTATAATTTTTCGTTCTTCCAAATTTTCAATATGGAAAAATTGTGGAATAAAAGCAAATATCTTTTGATTTCCAATTAATTTCATATTTGGATATGCTTCACAAAGCTTTTGAATATTATAAGCATGGTCTGGCTCCAAGTGTGAAATTACTAAATAATCAACCATTTCTCCATTTAAAGCATTTTGTAGATTTTGATACCATTCATCAGTTGCACGTTTATCTACTGTATCCATTACAACATTTTTCTCATCTTTGATTAAATAAGAATTATATGAAATTCCATTTGGTACTACATATTGACTTTCAAATAAATCAATGGTTTTATCATCTACTCCAATATACGTAATTGCCTCTGTTATTTGTTTATTCATTAAAACAACACTCCTTTTTACGAAATACTTTCTTTTAATTTCACCAATGTGTTTAGTGCTTCAATTGGTGTTAGCTCATTTAAATTGATTTTATCAATTTCATGTGCTAGTTCTGCTAATTTATAATTATACATATCTAATTGTCCTGATGTTTGTTTTTTCGATTGCTTCTCTTCTTGCTTTGAAAAAGCATTCGTTCTTTCTAAACTTTTTAAAATCTCATTTGCTCGTTTTACAACAGGAGCTGGAACACCTGCTAATTTCGCAACATGGATACCATAACTTTCATCTGTTCCACCTGTTACAATTTTTCGTAAGAAAATAATATCTTCTCCCTTTTCCTTTACCGCAATCGAATAGTTTCTTACACCTTCTATTTTATTTTCTAACTCTGTCAATTCATGATAATGTGTTGCAAATAATGTTTTTGCTCCACATTTTTCTTTGTCTGCAATATATCCTGCAACCGCCCATGCAATGGATAATCCATCATAAGTTGATGTTCCTCTTCCAATTTCATCTAAAATAACAAGACTATTTGATGTTGCTTCTTTTAAAATATTTGCTACTTCCATCATCTCTACCATAAAGGTACTTTGTCCCATGCTTAAATCATCTGATGCACCAACTCTTGTAAAGATTTTATCAACGACTCCAATTTTTGCACTCGTTGCTGGTACAAAGCTTCCTACTTGTGCCATTAAAGTAATTAGAGCAACTTGTCTCATATAAGTGGACTTTCCTGCCATATTGGGACCTGTAATAATGGACAAACGGTCTTCTTCTTTGTTTAAATAAGTATCGTTTTCTACAAAGCTTCCGCTTGGTAGCATCTTTTCAATAACAGGATGTCTTCCACCTTTTATATCAATTTCTCCAGAATTATCTACTTCTGGTTTTATATAGTTTAAATCTTCTGCAATCGTTGCAAAAGAACATAGTACATCAAGTGTGGATACCACAAGTGCTGTTTTTTGAATTCTTTGAATTTGTTTTGCAATTTCTACACGAACCTTTAAGAATAAGTCATATTCTAGGTTAATTAATTTTTCTTCTGAACCTAGAATTTTTTCTTCTAGTTGTTTTAGTTCCTCTGTAATGTATCTTTCGCCATTCGTCAAGGTTTGTTTTCTAATAAAGCGATCTGGTACCATGTTTAGGTTCGATTTTGTTACTTCAATATAATAACCAAATACTTTGTTAAATCCTACTTTTAAATTCTTGATTCCTGTTTCTTCTTTTTCTCGTGCTTCTAACCTCATTAGCCAGTTCTTACCGTCTGTTGTTGCTGTTTTTAGCTCATCTACTTCTTTATTGTAGCCTTTTTTTATAAGTCCCCCTTCTTTTACTGAAACTGGTGGTTCTTCTACAATTGCTTTTTCTATTAGTTCGTAAACATCTTTTAGTTCATCTAATTGTTCTTGTAATCTTCTTAATAATGGTGTATTTGCTCTTGCTAAAATTTGTTTCATACTTGGCAATTGTTTAATGGAATTTTTTAGGGATATCATATCTCTTCCATTTGCATTTCCATAAGAGATTTTTCCAATTAAACGTTCAATATCATATACCTTTTTTAGGGAATCGATGATTTCTCCTCTTAACATTAAACCATTTTTTAGTTCTTCTACTGCATCTAGTCTTGCCTTAATTTCTTCTACATCAATTAATGGGTCATTTAGCCATCTTCTAAGCAAACGTCCTCCCATTGAAGTACTTGTTTTATCTAACACCCAAAGTAAAGTTCCCTTTTTGGATTTATCTCTCATTTTTTCTGTAATTTCTAAGTTTCTTCTCGCGTTAATGTCTAATGCCATATATTTGGTTGTTTGATAAATCTCAATTTTATTAATATGGTCTAATTTCATTTTTTGGGTTGCTGTTAAATAGTTTAATAATCCATTAATACTTGCTACCATCAATGAATTTTCTAATGTTTCTATTGTTTTTCCAGAAGTTGTTGCCACCTCATAGTTGTTTTGGATTTCTATTGCATCTTCACTAAAAGTACCATCTTCTACCTTAGAAATATATAAACCAAATCGTTCTTTTATTGTACTTATTTCTTGTTCACTTTGATATAGAAAATCATTTACAATTATTTCTACTGGTGTAAAACGTGAAATTTCATCTAACAAACGTTCAAAATTGTTTTCCTCTTCAATTCCTGTTGCATAAAACTCACCTGTTGAAATATCACAAACAGATACACCAAAGAAAATGCCTTTTTTATAAACACTCATAATATAGTTATTCTTTTTTTCTTCTAGTAAATTGGATTCAATAACCGTTCCTGGTGTTATAACACGAATGACTTCTCTTTTTACAATTCCTTTTGCTTGTTTTGGGTCTTCTACTTGCTCACATATTGCTACTTTATATCCTTTTGCAATTAGTCTTGCTGTATAGATTTCTGCTGCATGAAACGGAATACCACACATTGGAGCTCGTTCTTCTTGTCCACAATCTTTTCCTGTTAGGGTAAGCTCTAGTTCACGTGACGCTGTAATAGCATCTTCAAAAAACATCTCATAAAAATCGCCTAAGCGATAAAATAAGATACAATCTTTATATTCCTCTTTTGTTTGCAAATAATGTTGCATCATTGGTGAAAACTCTGCCACTTTATATCTCTCCTTTTAAATACCACATATGTTCGGATACAATTTTTAGTTCGATTACTTTATTAATCCACTCTTCTTTTCCTTCAAAAATAACAACTTTGTTGGAATCTGTTCTACCTGTTAGCATGTTTTCGTTATTTTTGCTTTTTCCTTCTACTAGAACTTTTTGTACCGTTCCAATATATTTTTTATTATTTTCTTCAATTTGGCTTTCTACTAATGCTTTTAGCCTATCAAATCGTTCATGTTTTACTTCTTCTGGTATTTGATTTTCCATTTTATCTGCTACTGTTCCTACACGTCTTGAATAAATAAACATGAATACTTGTTCAAAATTGACTTTTTTTACAACATCTAATGTATCTTCAAAATCTTCTTCCGTTTCTCCTGGAAATCCTACGATAATATCCGTTGAAAACACGACATTTGGTATACTTTTTCTCATTTTTTCTACTAATTCTAAGTATTGTTCTTTTGTATATCTACGGTTCATTTCTTTTAGCACTTTAGTGCTTCCAGATTGAAGTGGTAAATGAATAATTTTAGAGACTTTGTCACAATCATAAATTGCCTTAATTACGTCATCTTTAAAATCTTTTGGATGTGGTGATACAAAACGTATTTTTTCAATTCCTTCAATTTTATTGACATCATATAATAAGTTTGAAAATTTGTATCCATCTCCACCATCATAAGAATTTACGTTTTGTCCAAGTAAGGTAATTTCTTTATATCCTTCATTGGCTAAATCTTTAATTTCTTGTAAGATATCGCTTGGTTTTCTACTTCTTTCTCTTCCTCTTACATATGGCACAATACAGTAAGTACAAAAGTTATTGCAGCCATACATAATGGTAACAGATGCTTTACTATTATCATTTCTTTTAATTGGAAGCCCCTCGTAAATTTGCCCATCAATATCAATAACATCTTCTATTTTATTTCGTTTTTCTAGAATGTGATAGGTATCTTCTGGTAGCTTATGTAGTGTATGAGTTCCAAAGATAATGTCCACAAATGGGTAACTTTTATGCAATTTATCTACAATGTGTTTTTCTTGCATCATACATCCACCAATCGCAAGAATAGTTCCTCGTTCTTCTTTTTGTCGCTTCATTTCTCCAATCTTGCCAAACAGCTTGTCTTCTGCATTTTCTCTTACACAGCACGTATTAAATACCACGAAATCAGCTTGTTTTACTTCGTCTGTTTTGTGATATCCCATGTTTTCTAACATACCACATATTTTTTCAGAATCGTTTTCATTTAGTTGGCATCCCATGGTATAAATAGCATAGGTTAGCTGTTTATCTTCATTTATTTTTGCTATTTTTTCCATGTATTTATATTGTTCCTCTATCTCGTTTTTCAATTTATATTCACCTTTATTTCTTGTTACATTTTTTCCTATTTTATCACAATCTGTTTGTTACTGCAAGAAAAAAACAATTACTTTTTTTGCAAACTTTTGTTTACTTTTGATATAAAAAGTGATATGCTAAAAAACAAGTAAGGAGTGATATTATGAATAGCGAAGTTAATCAACAATTCAATGAAACTAAAAATATATTAGAAAATATTAGTAACGATCTAGCATTTGAATATGCAAAATGGACAAATAACAAAGCCAAAATTAAATTTATTAGAAAACTTCCTTCTTTTGCTATTACTAGTAATTATATTTATTGGTGTGATTTAGGAGTTAATATAGGTAGTGAACAAAATAAAATTAGACCTATATTAATTGTAAAAACTAAACAAAATTCTTCTGTTTGTACAGTACTCCCATTAACTTCTGAAAGAATAAATGATACTAGATGGTATCATATAGATTTAGAAAATCAAAATTCTACTGTTTTAAATGATTGGAATAGATTAAACTCTGCTATGAAAAATTATTATGTTATGACAAAGTGGCAATAAGAATATAAAAAACATTTGACTTTTAAATTAATTATGGTATAATTAATTTAATAATAACATTGTAATCCGTTGCAAAAAGCAACGCAATCATTGTAATCCGATAGCCTAACGGCTATCGTTTTTTGTTATAAAATATATTTTTATGTATATACTATTATTACATTGTAATCCAGTATTTTGAGATACTGATTAGAAATGTAATCCAGCCAAAGAATTAAAATCTTTGGCTGTAATTTATCTGCAGATGTACATGTTTCTCGTTCTATTACAATATATTGATAGTTAAATGAATTGAATCTCTAATATAAAACTAATAAAACAGGTAGCAAATATACTACCTGTTTTAAATTATATTTCTACTAAAACTCCTATTAGCACATATCTAGCATTATCATAATCATATGCACATGTCGATAATGTTAAGAACTTATCCTCTTCCTTTACCTCTACTTGACTTATAAAATCTGATTGTTTTTTTAATGTGTTTATCTTTTTTTGATCTAATGTTTTTAAATCGTATATATCAGAATTTATACTTGTTGTAAAGCCTGAAAATAGTTCTAATTTATAAGTCTTTTCTGGAGTTAAATAATACATAGTTTTATGACTGTCATAATAACTCTGCTTTCTATACTTTTGTATTGTACCAAACATTGTTGAGTTTTTCATGTTATGTCCATATATAATACTATTTTTATCGTTAAGATTTCCATCATTTCTGTAATCCATAAATAATGTTCCAGCTGAGCTAGATTTTCCATTTATTAAACTATGAATATATTTTTCATTATCTTTTCCTTGTACTACTGGGTAGTTTATAGGAGTATCTTCTGAATAAATCCACCCTATTATATCTTTATTCTCTTGCTTTAGTATTTCAAAATCTACAGATATCGGAACAGATTCTTTAATTTCTTGAGTTTCATTGTCATCTTGATTTATTACAATTGCTTTATTTACTAAATCGTCGTTTAATTTTTTATTTTCATTTTCTTCTTTCAAATATTTGTATATTTGATAGCCTGAAAATACAATTGTCACTAGAAATATAATAAATATAATCTTTGTTCCTCTTTTCATTGTAGAATCCATTCCTTTCTTTCTGTCCATCTGTATAATAAAGTGTAAATTTTATCTTGTTTAAAAACAGCATTGATAGCTTTTAAGTAGCCATCAATGCTTATTATATATTTTTATTTTAAATTAATTAGCTCTTTTACCTATTTTTGAGTTATGTTTCACAATATATATTACACCAGCTATAGAGATTACAATTAGTGATATCCATAATATAATATTGCTATTGTCTCCTGTATTTGGTTTATTAGGATCTTTATTTTCATCTTTTACAGGTTCTTCTTCTAGTTTTGCTATTACTTCACCTTTTTCAACTACTTTTTCGCAGTCTTTACAATATACATCTCCTGTATATCCTTCTTTTTCAGTTGTTGCTTCCACATTTCCTTGTAATTCTGTGTTTTTATGATTATCTGGATTTATTTCTCCATATTCTTCATTACATAATTCACAAACTGCTTTTGCTATACATGTAGCTTCTCCACCTTTGTGGTTGTCTGGATTAAATTCTCCATAATGTGCTTTACATACTTCACAAATAGCTTGTTCTTTACAGTATGCTGTTCCACCTTTATGCTTTTCATTTTCAACAACTTTTCCACATGCACATTTTGCACTATGTGTTTCTTCAGTTATTTCAAGTTCTTCATATTTATGTTCTGCTTTTATTACTAAATCTTCTGCTTTAACTTCTTTTTTGTCTTTATTGAATAATTTATTACATACTGAACATTTGTAGTGTGCTGCTGTTCCATCTTTTAGTTCATCTTTTGTATGAACCATTGGAACTTCTAGTATTAAGTTTCCATATGTATGATCTTTAACTGGTATTTCTTTATTTTCACCAGCTATTATTCTTCCACAAACATTACATGTTGTATATGCTGTAGTTCCCTTTTCTAGACATGTTGCTTCTTTAGCTGGATGTTCTGTTTTGCTAGCATGAGCACATTTAACTGTTACTGTACAAGATGCTACTTTTCCTCCTACTGTTGCTGTTATTGTTACTGTCCCTTCTTTAACTGCTGTTACAACTCCATTTTTAACTGTTGCAACAGTATTATCACTTGATGACCAAGTAACTGTCTTATCATCTGTTGTGTTTGCTGGTTCTACAGTTGCATTTAATGTAACTTTTCCATTTAAATCTAAGTTAGCTGATGTCTTGTCTAGTTTTACTCCTGTTACAGGAACTACTACATTTATGCTTCCTGATTTTGAAGTAACTACATCACTTTTTCCATCAATAACTGATATTAATGATAGTGCTTGATTTCCAGTTACTCCTGCTTTAGCTTTGAATGTAACTTTAACGATTGTTCCAGTACTATATGTTTGAGCTTTAGAAGCTGCTACAGTAGCAACTACTTCACCAAAGCTGTTTGCTGGTGCAACCCCAGTACATTCTACAAATCCTCTAGCATTATCTAAGACGTCTCCCCATTCAACATTTTTAACCTCTAATTTTGTGTTATCAAATTTGATAGTTTCAGTAATTGATTCTGCTGAAAAGCTACCTGTAAGTTTCATTTCAACTTTTACTTCTTGTCCTGCACTGATACTTTTTGATTCTAGTGATATTGTTGCTGTTGCAGCGTTTACGCTAAATGGTATTACACTTAAAGCAACAACTACCAATAATAAAATTGCTAATAATTTTGTTTTCATTTTCTCTCTCCTTTTATTTTTATTTTTAACATTTCTGCATTTGTATAACATTTATATGATAATTTTATCACAGCGATTTTTTAATGTAAAGCCTTTTTCAACTTTTTTTGTATTTTATTGGAAATTTATTAATCTTTTAAAACTCTGTTATATTATGTGCTACATATTTTAAAATTTGTACAGCATCTTGAGCGTCAACTCTTCCATCTTTATCTTTTGTTGTATTTGCTGCTAAAAGTTGTTGTTCATTTAATTCTATGTTATGCGCTACATATTTTAATATCATTACTGCATCTTGGGCATTAATCTCTCCGTTTTGGTCTACATCTCCTAGTGTATATTTTTCTTTGACTAAAACATTAATAGTTCTTGATGTTTCCAAACCATCTCTATCTATAACATTTATTGTAATTGCATATGTTCCGCATTTATTTATATCTAGTTTTGAATCATCTATTTCAAGTTTTTGATAATTATTTTGTCCATCTTCTTTATCATAAATATTAATATATTCGTATAAACTATACTTTTCGTTAACAATTAATTCAATGTCCTCTTTTATATCTATTACTGGATAATGACTCATTTTACCAGAAGGTGCAGTATATATTTTATCTATAGTATACTCTTCAGTTATTACATTTCCAAAGACTGTTTTCCATTTAAATAGTAGTTTATCGGTATTTGCAACATTTAAGTTTGCAATAAACTTTCCATCTATTAAATGTATTTTTTTGTCATTTATATAAAATTCCGCAATATCAATAGTTGAACCTTTAACAGTTATATTATCATCTATCGATATTAAATCTGATTGAATATTTAAAGGTACTGAACTAATTACTTCATTTCCTGCAATCATACTGCTTATGCTACAAGTACCACTAATTCTTACTGTTCCATTATAATATGTTGTTGAACCTAATAGGATAAAATTTCTTGCGTGTATTTCGTTAGTTTTTATGCCGATAAAGTTTCCTGCTCCTAAAACATATATATTCCCTGTAACTTCAACATTATTTAATGTTACTATTGCTTTTTCACCTATATATAAATCTCCATCAATTGTCTTGTTTGATATTGTAGTTGAATTTTTAATAACAGTTACTTTATTAATACCTTGTATTACTTCATATTCTTTATCTACTTCTTTAACATTAAAATCTGCCATTGACAAATCTGTTCCACTCCAAGTTGGATATGCATCAGTATTATATATCATTTCTGAATTTGCTCCATCAGATACATAAATATAGTATAACTTCCATATTCCGATTTCATATGTATTTTCTATTTCAAATGTCGCTGTGTACAATCCAGTATTATCATCATATTTTAAATATATATATTTATTGTTTTTGGTTATTGGCATTTGATACACAAAACATACAGATTGCACTCCATTTTTATCATCTGTTACTTTTGCACTTATTGTTACGGTATCATTTAATGTTGCACTTTTAGTACTTATTTTAACTGAACTATAATCTACTTTTGGTGGTTGTATATCTGCACTTGTTCCATTAACACTAAAATCTGCCATTAATAAATCTATTCCACTCCAGTTCGGATGCACATTAGTATTATATATCATTTCTGAATTTGCTCCATCAGATACATTAATACAGTCTAATTTCCATATTCCAGCTTCATATGTATTGTCTATCTCAAATGTTGCTGTATATAATCCAGTATTATCATCATATTTTAAATATATATATTTATTGTTTTTGGTTATTGGCATTTGATACACAAAAATTACAGATTGTACTCCATTTTTATCGTCTGTTACTTTTGCACTTATTGTTACGGCATCATTTAATGTTGCAGTTTTTTGACTTATCTTTATTGAACTATAATCTACTTTTGGTGGTTGTATATCTGCACTTGCTCTTACATTAGATATAGTACATAATATGCATATAAATATTAATACACAAAAAATACTTTTTCTTTTCATTTTCTCTCCTCACATTTTTAAAACTCTGTTATATTGTGTGCCACATATTTTAAAATTTGTACTGCATCTTGAGCGTCAACCGTTCCATCTTTATCTTTTGTTGTGTTTGCTGCTAAAAGTTGTTGTTCATTTAATGTTATATTGTGTGCTACATATTTTAATATCATTACAGCGTCTTGGGCATTAATCTCTCCGTTTTGGTCTACATCTCCTAATAAATAGTCATGTTCTTTTACTGCAACAACAAATGGTGATAATTCACTAACGGTTATGGTTACTTTTCCGTCTGATATTCTTTCTTCAAATTTTTCATTTGTTCCATTTTTCTTTTTATGTAATATACATGCCATGTTTCCATTATATCTTTTTCCAACATAAAATGTAATGTCTATTGGACATACTAAGCTATCTGTTCCTACCAATTCAAGTTCATATTCCCCTAATATTTCTTTATATCCTAAATTTGTAACTTCATCTCTCATTTCATTATTTTCTTTTGGTAGTACTGTTATAGTTACATTTTGTAATACCCCATCTACTATTATATTGTTTCCAATATCAACATTGCTTGTTACATAATAGGTATATGACTCAACATTAGTTCTACCATAACATACATCATTTTTAAATACTAATAAACCTGTTTCTGACCATTCCATGTCACATGCAACAGCCCCATTATAAACGAATGTAATACTAGGATCATTTACAATTTGATATAATTTTTCCATAAAATCATAATCTTCATTTGGCTTTATATAATAGTATATCACAGGATATTCTTTTTGAAATTTTTTGATAAAGTCTGTAACATAATTTTTATCTTCTTCATTATAATTGTCTGAATTGTTATATTTAATTGTAATTTCTTTATTTATCACATGAGTTGTATTTACATATCCCTTACTTATTCTCACATTAACTTTATAAATGTTACTGATATAATCCCAAGATGTAAATTCTTCTTCAAGTCCACCAAACCATACACTTACAAGATATTTATCATCTGCACTTTTTTCATATTCTAGTTCAGGTACTGTAGTAATTCCTTGTTCTTTTAATTCCTCTGTAATTTGTTCCATGATAAGTCCTGGTACTTTATCAACTTCACTTTCTTTAATATCTAAGTTAATTATGTCGGGAATATTATCTAGTATATTAGCTGTTGGTTCTCCATCTGTTATTACTGCTCTAGAATAAGCCTGAGATTTGTTGTTTGTAAATATTAATATTGTTCCAAGCATTATAGCTATTATAATTAGAAATTTAAACTTAATTTTCATATTTTTTCTCCTCATATGATTAATATTTATCAATACTTTTGATAAATGTTTACAGCATTTTTATTTTTAAAATTCACTTATGTTATGTGCTACATATTTTAATATTTGTACTGCGTCTTGAGCATCAACTCTTCCATCTTTATCTTTTGTTGTATTTGCTGCTAAAAGTTGTTGCTCATTCAATGTTATGTTGTGTGCTACATATTTTAATATCATTACTGCATCTTGGGCATCAACTTTACCGTTTCCGTCCACGTCACCTAAAAGGTATGCTATATCTTTTTTATCAATTGCAAATACAAAGGATAAAAGTTCATCTGTTTTAATTACTATATTTCCATTGTTATCAACTTTTTTATTAACTACTTCTATATTTCCATTTGATTTTTTCTGCAAAATCGTAATATTTTTTTCTTTATATATTTTTCCAATATTAAATGTTAATTCATTATCACCAAAGCAAGTTCCATTATTTGTTGTAATACTATATGAATATAGTATTACTTTGTCAGATACTTTATTTTTCATATCAATATAGTCATTATTATTTTTTTCAAGTATATTTACTGATAAATTAGTAGTTGATTCACCTAATACTTTTAGTACTGTTCCTGTAGCAGCATCTTTTAAAGTTAAGTTTTCTACATATTTATATGTAGCATCGTTTTGTTTTGCCCATGACTCAGCATATGCTCCTTTTGTTCCATATATTGTTGCAAAGCAAAGCTTTTTTTCATAATTATAACTATAATATCCTGACCATAAAGCATTATCTCCTATACTTGTAACACTTGATGGTATTAATATTTTTCTTAAATTACTACAATATTCAAATGCTGACTTTCCAATATTTTTCATAGAGCTTGGTAAAATTACCTCACTAAGATTTGGAAAAGATTTAAATTCTTTATCTGGAATATTTGTAATACCTTCTTTTACAACTATTTTTTTAACAAACTCTCTAATTGGTTTCCATGAATTATCTATATCGCTATATCCAAATCCGCCTATACTTGAAAGTGGAGTTCTATGTTTAGCTTCTATATCAACAGAAAATTTTCCATTTCCAGATATAGTAAGCACCCCATTATTATCTAACGACCATGTTGCATTTTCTCCAGCAACACGATACATAACTTTGCTAAATTTTCCCGTTGTAGAATCTATAGTGTAAAAATCTACCATATTATCATTTGATGCATAATATACAATTTTATTTCCTTTTACCACTGGTTTACAATCAGATATTGTTGCATTTGCAGTATATTCTTTTCCTAATTTGTTTCCATTACCATCAATAAATATGTAATGTAATTTGCTTGTTGATAATGTATCATTATCTATCATATCTGTTGTTTCGTTAAATTCTTCCCAAGAAATCATAAAACGATTATCGTTTATTTTTGTTATTTCAAGTCCTGTAAATGAATGTCCATCTCCGACATAGTTTGTAAGCCATTTAAGTGTTGTAGATTCAGAAGAAAAATTATTCATTGGTGTTATAGTAAGATATATATTATGAGCCATAGTTTGTGTTACTTCATCGTATTTTGATTGATCTATAGATGTTCCAATACCAAGTACATTATTTTGTGATAAAGCCATTCCGTCAACACTTGCATAGCATGATACTGCCCATACTGATGTTCTATCTCCTCCATATTCTAATGTAGGAACTAATGTTGTTTTGAACTTATTTGATATATCATATCTAGTTACCTGAGTACGTCTGCTTCCTTCGCTTTGTTCTAGTACATACAAATTATTATCTTTATGTTCAATATATTGGGCAAATGAATGCCAAAGGTCAGCATCTACTATTTTTCCTTCAAGAGTACTTTCATCTACTTCCATCATTAAAAACCCTTGATGTCCTTGTCCAACAGCTGGGTCTACATATCCTCTATGTCCTGTAACAATATAAAGTTTTCCATTTACTTCTGTCATTTCTACACATCCATAGTGAAATGGATATCCTATCTGTTCTCCAAATCCACTTTGACCTGTTATCTTAGCTGAACCAATTCTCTTCCAATTAGTGTCATATTTTATAACACGTACAACTTCTAAACTATTATCTTCTTGTTTGTTGTTTTGCCCTTCTACGATGTAATATGCATCTTTTCCAGCATAAAATCCACCATAAACACTTAATTCTAGTTCTATCTTATTTTTCTTTATAATTTTAAAATTATCATCATAATATTCTATACCAATATTGTTATTTATCTTGTCGTAAAATACTCTCATATATCCTGAACTTAGTGGTACTAACGATGATTTCGATTTTAATGATATTTGAATATTATCACTAGCTGTTGGTAATAAATTATTATTTGCTGCAAGGTTTTCTTTAGGGAGTATTAATGATATTATTCCTATTACTATCCCTATCAACAATAAAATACTTTTCTTTTTCATATAAATCCCCCTTTTTATCTTTTATACGTTTAGATAATATTTTATTTTAAAATTCTGTTATATTGTGTGCTACATATTTTAAAATTTGTACTGCATCTTGTGCATCAACTATTCCATCTTTATCTTTTGTTGTATTAGCTGCTAAAAGTTGCTTGTCTGTTAATTCTATATTATGTGCTACATATTTAAGTATCATTACTGCATCTTGAGCATCTATCTCTCCATTTTGATCTACATCTCCTAATAAATAGTCGACTACAGGCTTTTCAGTTGGTACTGTTACTGTGCAAGTTGCACTTTTTTCTCGTGCCGTTACAGTAATTATAGTTGTTCCTTCTTCTACTGCTGTTATCTTTCCGTCTTCTACTATCGCTACATTTGGATTGCTTGATGTCCAAGTTAATACTTTACTATCTGTTGTATCAAAAGGTTTTATTGTTGCTTCTAATGTTTCATTTTTACCTTTTTCTAATGTAAGTTCTGTCTTATTTAATGTTATATTATCAATATGTTTTAAGCTTGGGTCTGTAACATTAATTCTAATTTCTGCCTTTTTTCCTCTAACATCTAAATGTATTTTAGTTATTCCTTCTTTTTGAGCAGTTATGTTACCTTTATAATCAACTGTTGCAACATCCTCATTTTCACTTGTCCAGTTCATTTCTCCAATAGTTACATCTTCCCATGGAATATAAAAAACGTCAGCTTTTCTTTTAGTTCCACTATTCATTTCAAATATTGTACCATTTATTATTATTTGGTCATATGGCTTATTATATTTTACAATTATAGCATCTTGCACAGTAATTTCTTGATTGTATTTATTTTTCGCTTTTGTTGATGAACTTCCCACAAATATATATGCATTATCTGTTTCGACATATTTTTGTAATTTGTCATTGGTTTTTTTGGAATTTCTATCAAATGTTTTAGTCCATTCTATATGTCCTACATTGTCATACTTAGTTATTGTTGCATTCATTTCATCGCCATTAACACCCGTAACCACTCCCACTTTACCATCTGAAATAGTGTTAAGAATAATTTGACCATTAGATATTCTTTTATTTTTAATAATTTGATTTTCATTCTCTTGATATAGTTGTTCCCTTGTTCCTACCTTCGCTAATATGATATTAAAATTTTTATCATATTTAACAATCATATCTTGATATCTTGATGTGTTGTAATTTATGTTTAATAAATCTTGGTCTACTGAACAAGTTTGTCCAAATACTAAATATCCTCCATCTTTTGTTTGATAAATCTCTTTGAAAGATTCATTTAATCCTCCTCCAAATGTTTCAAAAGATTTCATATTTAGATTATAATCATATTTAAGTATTATGGCATCTTGGTTACCCTTTGCTTTATTCAAAAAATTTTCTTTATAATATTTAGAATTTGTTTCATACTTACTTATATATGATTCCCCCACAACTACAAGTCCGTCACCAACATCAACAATGTCGTTATATGATTCCGTATTGCTTGAATTTAATGATGTTTCAGCTGGTAAAAGAAATTGAAAAACTGTATTTGCTTTATTAGTATTATTATATTTACCATATGTAAATTCAGTATTTAAAAACAGTTTAGCTTTTTCTTGTTCCATTTCGCTTAATCTAATCCCATTAGAGTATGTGGTCATTGCCGCAAAAGAAACAAAACTAATATTCCAAACAATGATAGCTATCATTAAAATACAAATTATTTTATTAGTAAATTTAACTTTTACATTCATCATATTTAGTATCCCCTTTTATTTCACCTATTTTAAAATTCCGTTATATTATGTGCTACATATTTTAATATTTGTACTGCATCACTAGCATTAACTGTTCCATCTTTATCTTTTGTTGTGTTTGCTGCTAAAAGTTGCTTTGGTGTTAATTCTATATTATGTGCTACATATTTAAGTATCATTACTGCATCTTGAGCCTCTATTTTTCCATTTCCATCTACATCGCCTAATAAATAGTCGACTACAGGCTTTTGGGTTGGCACTGTTACTTTACAACTAGCACTTTTACTACCAACTGTTGCTGTAATTATTGCTGTTCCACTTCCTATGGCTGTTATTTTTCCATTTACTATAGTTGCTACTTGTTGGTTACTTGTTTTCCAAGTTACAGCTTTATTTTCAGTTGTGTTAGTTGGATTATAACTTACTGTTAATGTTTCTGTTTTTCCCTTTTCTAGTGTTACTACTGTTTTGCTTAATGATATTCCTGTTAATGGAATTATTGGTTGTGATACTGTTACTGTACATATAGCACTTTTACCATTAACCGTTGCTGTTATTCTTGCTGTTCCTTCTCCTACTGCTGTTATTTTTCCATTTACTACAGTTGCTACTTGTTGGTTACTTGTTTTCCAAGTTACAGCTTTATTTTCAGTTGTGTTACTTGGATTATAACTTACTGTTAATGTTTCTGTTTTTCCTTTTTCTAGTTTTAGTACTGTTTTATTTAATGATATTCCTACTAGTGGAATTGCTTGTTGTGGTACTGTTACCATGCAAGTTGTACTTTTCTTTCCAACTGTTGCTCTAATTGTTGCTGTACCCGTTCCTACTGCTGTAACTTTTCCGTTTGTTACTGTTGCAACTTTTGTATTATCTGAATACCATCTTACATTTGGGCTATCTGTCGTATCTAAAGGAGAATACGTAGCTGTTAAAGTTTCACTGTTTCCTACTTTTGCAAGAATAAGTGTTGTTTTGTTTAATGTAACATTTGTTACTGGATTATATTTTCCTGGTATAAATGATGTACTTCCATTAGCTATATCACTTATAAAAGCATTATCTGTTCCATTTACAACACCATCACAGTTTATATCTGCAACTGCTATTTGGTCTTCTGTAAGATTACTATTTCCCCAGTCTGATGCCATAGCTGCATCATTTGAATTTATTGCTCCATTTCCATCTAAATCCCCTGGATATACTTTACTTCCGTCTGGTAAAGTTCTTAATAAACATACATATATCCAACATTTACCCGTTCCAAAAGAATTTTTAGCTGTTATATATACAAATCCACCATTTTTAGCTGTTACTATTCCATTACTGTCTACTGTCGCAATTTTAGGATTGCTTGATGTCCAAGTTGCATTTGCTAAGCTTCCATTGCTTAATTTAGCGTTTAGTTTTAATGTTTCTCCTACTTTATTAAGTTGTGCTTCTTTTTTATCTAGTGATAATGATATTCCTTTTGAACTTGTAACTATCTGTATACTATCTTTTAGTCCTGAAAATTCCTCACTTACTTCTATTGTAATTGGATTAGTAGTAACATCTTTTATAGTTATTATTCCATTTTGTGTTACTTCTACTTTTGATTTGTCTGATGAACTCCATGTCATTTTAATATATTCATTTGTTCCCGTAGTTCCTATTTTTGCATTTAATTTTGTAGTTTGTCCTAATTGTGCTAGATATGTTTTATTATCAATTTTTTCTAATTTTTCTGGAGTCTCAATATTTAGGCTAGATATTCTTTTTTCTGTTTTACTTGTATCTGCATATTCAAATCTAGTTCTATATTTGTATTCTACTAATTTATTAGTATTTTCATCAAGTACATTTTTTACTGTTATTTCATAAACTTCACCTGCTGCTGGTGATATTGAACTATCATAGAAAACCACTTTGTTATTTATTGAAGATATGGATTTTGTGTATGTTGTGAAAAATCTTGTACTACTATTTTCTTCTCCATCCCATCTCCATGTTTTTCCATTATTTACACATCTTACTTCTACTGTAGAATTTTCTTGAACTTTATATCTTTTAACAAATTGTGTACTCCATTTAAATTTGTTATCTATTAGGGATTCCATAAATGTTATACCATCTGCTGGCCATGTTTGTGCGATTACATCTGATGCTTTATATCCTGTAAATTCATTTGCAAAAGTCAGATTACTTATTCCATATCCAAAGTCTGTAAATTCAGTATCTAGCATTTTTGTTCTATGACTGAAATTTTGTGGTCTTTCTGATCCATCATCTAAAAACATATTTATATGATACATCATCATTTCTTCTGACATCTTAGTTTGTGAATATCCTAGATTTTCTGCATAACCTTTACCCCATCCTACTGCGATTTTATAATATTCATCACTTACTCCTGCTGGTTTAGGTGGTATGTGTGCAATATCTAATCCTAACTCAGTTTTTCTATAACTAATAAGTGTCGCTATGTGTTGCGATACTTTAAATGCATCTTCATTTAATTTGAGCATTGAAAGTCCTTCTCCTGCTCTCACCATATTAAGATAATCTACTATTCCTTGCTTTTTAGAATCTTTTAGTTCTCCTGCAACTAGAGCGGATGGATTTGTTGTTTGTGGTTCTACCTTAAATAATCCTTCTTCTTTGTACAATTTCTCTATTGCACTTTTATATAATTTTCTTCCATTTTCTAATTTTTCTCTTTCTTCATTTGTGTATGGTACTTCGTTTGTTAGATTCAAAGCATCTTTTGCTATCATTCCTGTTGTTATCATTTTTGTGTTCATATTATAATCAAAAATAGCTATGTTTTTATCTCCAAAATCACTTATTGCATATGATTCCAAAGATGCAATTACAAGTGGATTTAGTATATAATATATACTGTTTGTAAATCCTACTTTTTCTTTTAGTTTTATTCCTTTATATTCTTTCGATTTTCCTGTTTTCTCTAACATCGCTTTTATGCTTGTATCGTATTCTTTTAGCTGTTGATTTATATAAAAACAATCATCATTAAAATCAGCCTTATAATTTATTCCTTTTACTGCTCTTATTGCGTTAAACATTGTTACTGCATGTTTTGATAAACTATATAAATATGTATTCTCGTCAGATTTGTAGTTATTTTCATATCTAGCTGAAATTCCATTAAATCCTACTTCATTCCATTTTTCTCTATTATAATATATCCCCGCAATTATTTTTCCATTTGAGTTATATAGGCATCCATGAAGAACACCATTTTCTCTGTAATTATAATCGTCTCCATAGCTATATGTTCTAGTCTTGTATGTTGGATCCACTGAGCCAAAAGATATTATTCCTTCATCTTGGTCAGTTTCTATATATAAATAATTACTATAATTGCTATCAGTATAAAAAGTATATGCATAGCCTCCAAATGCTGATTTTGTTTTGATTTTTGGCTCTCCTAGCACTTTTATAATATCGTCTATAGTTGTACTTTTCGTTACATTTATTGCATATTTGCCTATTCCTACTGATATTAATAAATTAGCATCTGTTATAGCTTCTACTATGTTTATTGGAAATAAGTTTATTAATAAAACAGTTAGTATAAAAATATTTATAAATCTATTTATCACCTTATTCTTCATTTTTATTCTCCCTTTATTATTCATTTTTTCTGTAAAAATTATATCATAGTGATTTTTATAATACAATGTTATAGATATAATTTGTTTTCTTTTATATATTCATATACCTCTTTTGGTATCATTTGCATGTTCTCTGTTTCATTTTGGATTTGTCTTCGAACCTCTGTGGAGCTAATCTGTTCATATGGGTTGTCCACTAGTAGATTAAAATGTGTTTTAAAACGTGTGAGAATTGGATTTAAGGCAATTTCGTCCTTTGCAGTATGTCTTCCTCGTTCTATTACGATATATTGGTAATTTTGAGCTAATATTTCGAAGTCTGGTAGATGAATTAATTTCGTTAGGTTATCTGCTCCAATAATGAAATAATTTTCGGTATTCTGGTATTGTTTCTGTATTACTTCAAATGCTTGTAACATCGTTAATGATTGGTTGAGGTTTAATTCTATGTCCGATACTTCTAGGTTTTCTTGATTTCTAGTCGCTATTTTTAGCATTTCATAACGATGCTTCTCGTCTATTAGATCTTGTTTTTGATATTTATTTCCCATGGGAACAAATATTAATTTTTCTAGATTAAATTTTTCTACTACTAAATTTGCAAGGTTTAGATGTGCGTTGGTTACTGGGTTAAAACATCCTCCAAAAAATCCATATCTTTTTTTCATTTTTTGCTCCTTTTCAAAATTTAAGAACCCCTCTTTATAGCTTTTGGGCGAGCAATGCTCGCCCCTACCTTTCTCTACAATTTGTAGTTAATTCCGTTGCAGAGTAAAGGCCCCTTTATTTAAGGGGGCTTTCAGCGAAGCTGACTAGGGGTTCTATTACATGTTTATAAATATTTTTTTACCTCTTGGTAGATTTCTTCATGAATATCTTGTACAGTTCTTAATGTATTTTCTTTTACGCATTTTACTTCATACCAACCATAATTGTTCACTAATTCACATGCTGTATTGTAGCTATCTACAATATGACTTTTATCTCTTTCATGAATATCTTTTTTAGCTGTATGTGTAAATTTATTTTCACGATGTTCAATTAGACTAAGTGCATATTCTGGTGGCATGCTTAAGAAAAAGGTTTTGGTTGGTACAGGTAGTCCATATAAATTAAATTCAAAATCCCATAACCAATCTAAAAATTTTTTTCTTTCTTCCTTATCTTCAATTTTTCCTGCTTGGTGTACCATATTAGCAGTTGTATAACGGTCAGCTAAAATAATACCTCCATCGTTATAGTAGTCTTCATAATAACGTTTAAATGTTGCATAACGGTCTGCTGCATAGAAAGTAGAAGCAATATATGGGCTAACATCTTTTGCATTTTCTCCAAATTCTCCTGATAGATACATCTTTACTAATGATGATGATGCATTATCATAGTTTGGGAAGTTAACAACACGAAATTCTAAATTTTCTTCTCTTAATCTTTCTTGCAATTTTCTAAATTGTGTTTCTTTTCCACTTCCATCGGTTCCTTCTATTACAAATAATTTTCCCATATTCGTTCCTCCCTTTTCTATGTTTATTGTTTCATTCCGTTTTTAATATAATCGACCTCTTCTTCTACATTTAATCTCATAAATAAAGGTTCTCCTTTTTCAATCACCTTTGTGTCTTCTGGAATACTATCTAATTCATATATACTTTCCCATGAATTGTTTGCATCTTGTAATCCAATTTGTTTTAAGATACTTTTTGCTGTTTCTTCCATAAATGGTAATAGCATAATTCCTATTTTTCTTAAGTTTTCGATTAAATGGTTCATACAAGAAGCAAGTTTTTTTGTTTCTTCTTCTTTTGCTAATGTCCATGGTGCTGTTTCATCAATATATTTATTTGTTCTTGCAATGATATTCCATAACTCTTGTAAACAAGTTGCAAATTCAAATTTTTCTAAATGTTGTTCTACTAATTTAATTTGATTTTTTGTATATTCTTCTAACTCTTCATCTACTGAATTTTCATGACCTACATAGGTTGGAACTGTTCCTTCAAAATATTTATTTACCATTGATACTGTACGATTTAATAAATTTCCTAAATCATTACATAAATCGAAATTAAAACGTTCTACAAACCCCTCTGGTGAAAATACACCATCTTGCACTACTGGCATTTCACGAAGTAAGAAATATCGTAATGCATCTAATCCATAACGTTCCATTAATAGTTCTGGATAAACCACATTTCCTTTAGATTTACTCATTTTACCATCCTTCATCATAATCCAGTTATGAACTAAGATTTTCTTTGGAAGTGGTAAATCAAGTGCCATTAAGAAAATTGGCCAATAAATTAGATGGAATCTTGCAATATCTTTTCCAACAATTTGTAAATCTGCTGGCCAGTATTTTTTAAATTTTGTATCATCATCAGATAAGTATCCAAGTGCTGTAATATAATTGGTTAAAGCATCTAACCATACATATACTACATGACGTGGATCACTTTTCACTTTAATTCCCCAATCGAAGTTTGTACGGCTTACACATAAATCTTCTAGTCCTGGTTTAATAAAGTTATTTAGCATTTCTGTTTTACGAAATTCTGGCGTAATAAAATCACTTTCTTCATAAAGTTTAATAAGTCTGTCTGCATATTTTTTCATGTTAAAGAAATAGGCCTCTTCTTTCATTAAAGTAACTTCTCTACCACAGTCTGGACATTTACCGTCTACTAATTGTGTTTTTGTAAAATATGTCTCACATGGTACACAGTACATTCCTTCGTAAGTTCCTTTATAGATATCTCCATTTGCCAAAAACTTTTCAAAAATTTCTTGTACTACTTTTTCATGTCTTGCTTCTGTTGTACGAATAAAATCATCATAATGAATATCCATTTTTGCCCATAATTCTTTTGCCATATCTGCCATATGGTCAACATGTTCTTGTGGTGTCATGTTATTTTTCTCTGCTACTGTTTGAATTTTTTGACCATGCTCGTCTGTACCAGTAAGAAGGTATGTATCATACCCTCTTAAACTCTTATATCTTTTAACTGTATCTGCTACTACTGTTGTATAAGCAGTACCTATATGAAATTTTCCGCTTGGATAATAAATCGGTGTGGTAATATAATATTTTTCCAAAAAAGTTCGCTTCCTTTCATATTATACGTTTTTCCAAAACCATTCTAGGCTATTATCAATACTTTTTTTCTTTTTTGCTTTTGCTTCAATATCATCAATCCATAAATATGATGCATATGAAATAAATATCATAAGGAAGTCTACTAATAAGCAACTAGAAATTTGTGGTATCATGCTTTCATATTGTGCTGGTAATATTAAGAATTGAATTCCATGCATTACAAGTAATATTAGAAATACAATAAGTGCAAGCATTGGCACATACGCATTTTTCGCTTCCTTTCCAATATAAATTAAGCAAATCATAATAAATAATGATAATAATAAAACCCATGGGTTTGCGACATTTACTAAAAACATCTTTTGTTCCTCCTTTTTTTACTTTAGTTTTTCTTCAATTAGACTCGCTAATTCTTCTGCTTTTGTTTTAATATATTCTTTATCTTCCCCTTCAATCATAACCCTTACTAAAGGTTCTGTTCCTGAAGGTCTTATTAAAACCCTACCATTGCCAGAAAACTCATTTTCTAGCTCTTCTATTTTTTGTTTGATTGTCTCATCTTTTTCGTAGTCATATTTTTTATCAGATGCTACTTTTACATTCACTAGTACTTGTGGATATATGTTAATTATACTACAAAGTTTAGATACTGAAACATTTTTTTCTAATAAAATTTGTACCATCATAAGGGATGTTAAAATACCGTCTCCTGTTGGATTGTAATCTAAGAAAATAACATGTCCAGATTGCTCTCCACCTAAGTTGTATCCGTTTTTTAGCATTTCTTCTAATACGTAACGGTCTCCTACTTTTGTTTGTTTACAAGTTAAGTTGTTTGTCTCACAATATTTTTTTAATCCTAAATTGCTCATAACCGTTGCAACTACAGTATCATTTTTTAAAGTACCTTTTTCTTTCATATATTTTGAACAAACCGCAAGCACTTTATCTCCATCAATTTCATTTCCTTGTTCATCAATCAATAAACAACGGTCTCCATCGCCATCATAAGCAATTCCTAAGTTCATGTTGTGGTCTTTTACGTATTGTTTTACCATCTCTAAATGAGTAGAACCACATTTTTCATTAATATTAATACCATCTGGAGTGTTATTTAATATAGTGTAATTAATTCCTAACCCAGAAAATACCTTTTCTGCCACTTGGTAAGTTGCACCATTAGCTATATCAATAACAACTCTAAAGTTTCCTTTATCAAATTTATCAAAAGTAGCTTTAAATGTTTCCATAAAGAAATTTGCATATTCATCAATTAAATCGTAACGAATTTCAGAAACACCAATTTTGTCATGTGGCGCATTTAGCTCATTAATTTTATCTGAATCCATAATTTCTTCAATTTCTTCTTCAATTGAATCATCAATCTTCATACCTTTATTGCTAAAATATTTTACTCCATTAAACTCAAATGTATTATGTGATGCAGAAATCACAACACTTGCATCTGCATTTAATTTTCTTGTTAAATATGCTACTGCTGGTGTTGGAATAACACCTAATAATTTTACATTTGCACCATAGCTTAAGAACCCTGCTGTCATTGCACTTTCAATTAATGTTCCAGAAATACGAGTATCTCTTCCAATTAAAATCGTTGGTGCATGGTCTGTATGTTTTGATAATACATATGCTCCCGCTTTTGCCACTTTATATACTAAGTCTGGTGTAAGTTCTGTATTGGCAATTCTTCTAATACCATCTGTCCCAAAATATTTTCTCATATATGTTCGTTCCTTTCTTATAAAGCCCTATATGTAACCTTTTAGGCTCATTTATCTATTTTTCTAACGATAGGTCTATTATATCGATAATTAACTTACTTTGCAATATTTTTAATAAAAAATAAGCTAAAACTTTTACATTTTAGCTTATTATAATCACTCTATTTTTTCTATCAGAAAATTTACATTTGATACATATATTTTATAAAATCTTTTTTTGCTTTTTCTACATCTGTTATATATATATATGCTCCTCGTTCCATGATTTCTTTACTATATTCCAAACTTGGTAGCATTACAGAAGTAATATTGTTTAGATAAGCATCTTTGTTTGCAATAAATTCTGGAAGCATTGCTGTATATTTTGCTACATTTACATTTGTTGTTACTTGTTCTAAAACTAAATCAATAATTCTAGAAATTTCTCCTATATCTTTAGACATAATCTTATTTAGCATAGAAATAAATACTTCTCTTTGTCTTACAGTCCTTCCATAATCTCCATGTTCTTGTTCTTCGTCTTTAAATCCCGCCATTCTTTCTTTTACGTGAGCTGCTGCCTGTTCACCAGTAAGAGTTACTTTTCCATAAGAAGTTACTTTCTTAGTTGGTTTTCCTGAAAAGCCATAAAACATATCTACATATTTATTAATCCAGTTCATTTCTTCTTTTGTTATTTCTACATCTACTCCACCAAGCTCATTAATAATATCATACATAGAAGAAATGTTGATCGTTACATATTCTTTTAAGTCTAACCCAAAGTTCTCATTTATCGTTTTAATCGCCAATTGTTCTTTTCCTGTTGCAAACGCCGCATTAATTTTATAACGATGCTCAAACCCTTCAATATTTGCCGCTGTATCACGTGGAATACTAATTAGTTTAATGCTTTTATATTTAGGATTAATTGATACAATTATTATCGCATCACTGTTTCCTGCATATTGATCTGACATATCTTTTGAATCAGACCCAAGGAGTAAGATGTTTATCACTTGGTCATATTCTTTTTGTGTTACACCTTCTACTTGGCTTGCCAAGTCCTCATTAATACCAAGATTTTTTTCATCTAAATGCTTAAAATTGATTTTGCCAAGTTTATCCCCCACTAGCTTACCAACTACAACAATAATCGCAATTACCATAATTGCGATTACTATTAAAATCCATTTTAACCATGGGTTCATTTTTTTCTTTTCTTTATACCTTTTTCCTTTTGTAATAATTTCTTCTTCCATTATATT
>CATLHF010000016.1 GCA_949948835.1 uncultured Clostridia bacterium
AGTATTGTAATATTGAGATGCAAGTTTCTGAACAAGAAGAAATAATTGAAAGACTACTATATTATTGGGGACGAGTTTATACGAAACAATTAAAGTCTGGACAGACTTATGATGTTTTGAAAAAAACGATTGTAATTTTAATTACGAATTTCAATGTAAAAGGATTAGAAACATTAGAATACCATAGTTCTTGGAAGATTATTGAGGAAAAATATTGCAATACTATATTGACAAACAAGTTAGAAATTCATATAATTGAATTACCAAAAATAATTGAGGTTTCGAATGAAAATGATAAATTATTAGATTGGCTATTATTTTTGGATGACCCAAAATGTGAAAGGGTGATGAAGAGGATGGAAGAGAATAAAGAATTAAAACAAGCAAATGAGAAGCTAGAAACATTAAGTCAGGATGAGAAAATGCAACGATTAGCAGAGTTACGTGAAAAAGCAATTTTTGAACTTAATACTGCTGTAAGTTCTGGTTTTAGACAAGGTATGAAACGTGGTATAGAAGAAGGGATTGAAAAAGGTTTAAAAGAAGGTATTAAGAAAGGTATTGAGCAGGGCAGCCTAAAAGAAAAGCAAAAAGTGGCTATTGCATTATTAAAAATTGGCCTGGATATAAATTTAATACAGCAGACTACTGACTTATCCATTGAAGAAATAAAAGATTTAGAAAAAAATTAAAATACTATAAAAAAGAGCTATGTCTTATCGACATAACTCTTCTTCTTTTTGGAATTGTTCTACCATTTCTTCTAAAAATGATGGCGTAACAATTCCTCTCTTAAATTTTTCTAGTAGTTTTATAATCTTTGTCTCTTCTGTTGTAATTTCTTGTACCATTTTATTTTCCACTTTTGGTTGTTCTTCTTTATAGTCCGTTTTTACTACTTCAATACCATAAAATCGTTTATTATTTTCTTCTTTCTCAATTTTATAGTATTCTAATCGGATTGGATGATAAATATTATTTTCCTCTAATATTTCTTTTGCAATATACATTCCCCCATAAAAACTTTTCATTTGTACCCCCCTAACTTTCTTACTATACTATCTTTTATACTAATAGGCAAGCTTTTTCGTTCGCGTAATTTTACACCTTTTTACAGAAATTAACAAAAAAAGACACACTCTTTTAAAATATGTGCCTTTTTTTAACTTTGTCAATAAAAAAACATATTTTTGAAATACATTTGAAAAATTCTGTTTTTTACAAAAAAGGTTGCATCATATGCAACCCCTATAATTTTTTGGTTATTAATTTTTTTATCTCTTCATAAATTTTATCTTCCACATTCGTTACTGCTATTTTTTTTGCATTTTGCCCCATTTGTGCCAATTGCTCTGGCTTTCGTATCATATCTTCTATTTCATGATTCAATATCTTTGGATTTAAATCTTTATTTGAAATAATTTTAGCAGCATTAACATTTGTTAATACTTTTGCATTATATTCTTGGTGATTATTGCTCACATTTGGTAGTGGAACAAAAATTGCTGGTACTCCAACAATTGATATTTCTGTAATTGTCATTGCTCCACTTCTTGAAATCACTAAATCAACACTATTTAATACTTCTTCCATGTTATAGATATATGGAACAATTTTTACTTCTTTTTGCTTTGATAAATCTCTAATTTTTTGTTTTACTTCTTCAAATTGTAATGGACCAGGTGCCCACATAATTTGATAATTTTGATTTAGGTTTTGGTTGATGATATCTACTATTGTATCATTAATGGCTTTTGCTCCTTGGCTTCCTCCAAATACTAATACAACTGGTTTATCCTGTTTTAATCCTAATTGTCTGAATACTTCATTTTTTTGCATTCGGCTTAAATGTAAGTCTGTGATTTTAGTTGGCGTTCCTGTTAATACGATATTTTTTGCTTTTAGTAATTCTTTTTTAGCTTCTTCAAAGCTCACTAAAATAGTATCTACTTTTTTGGATAGCATCTTAACCGCTTTTCCTGGGAAAGCATTACTTTCATGTAACAAAGTAGGAATATGATATTTTTTAGCAGCGAGAATCGCTGCTCCACAAATATAGCCACCTGTACCAATTACAATATCTGGTTTGAATTCTTTTACAATCTTCTTTGCTTGCCCAATTCCTTTTAATGTTTTTATATTGTTTTGTATGCTCTTAATGGAAATTGATTTACTTAATCCATATGCTTGTATGGTTTTTAATGTATATCCAGCCCTTGGTACTAAATCATTTTCTAGTCCTCTATCCGTTCCTAAAAACATAATTTCTGAACGTGGGTTTTCTTTTTTTATTTTATTAGCAATAGCAATTGCTGGATTGATGTGCCCTGCCGTTCCTGCAGCAGCAATAATAACTCTCATAGGTTCCTCCTTATATTTTCTACCATTTTTAAATGGGTCGACGAAGGCGTCGACCCTTACATTATACATTTTTACATGACCTTGATATGTTTAATAATATGCCGTACTGTACATAGCAGTATAACAAGAGAGGTACCTCCATAGCTAAAGAATGGTAATGTAATACCTGTATTTGGCATAGATGATGTTACAACAGCTATATTCATAATAGCTTGTAACCCAATTAAAGCAGTAACTCCAACGGCAACTAAGCTTCCAAACATATCTGGTGCTTTCATTGCAATTAATAATCCCCTCCATATAAAAATCGCAAATAAAATAATCACAACGGCGCATCCAATAAATCCTAATTCCTCTGCTAGAACAGCAAAAATAAAATCATTATGTGGTTCTGGTATATATAAAAATTTTTGTTTACTTTCCCCTAAACCTGCTCCAAATAGTCCACCTGAACCAATAGCATATAGCCCTTGAATAATTTGCCATCCTTTATCTGATGGGTCACTCCATGGATCTAGAAATGTTACAATTCTAGAAATACGGTATGCTCCTTTTTCAGTAAATTTAGCAAGTGCAAATAATATTCCTGCTCCTCCGATTGCTCCAACACTTCCTAATGTCACAAAATATTTGATTTTTGTTCCTGCCATTAACATCATAATGGATATTACTAAAATAATAATAATGGTAACACTTAAATGGTCTTGAAATATAACTAAAATAATCGCAATTGGTACTAATAATAAAAATGGTTTAATAAATCCATTTCCTAATTCTTTCAATTTATCTTTATTTTGTGTAAGCCAAGAAGCATAGAAAATAATTAGTGCAATTTTTGCAATTTCTGATGGTTGGAAACGAATTGGTCCAATTTCTAGCCATCTGGTTGCTCCTTTTGCAGAAAAACCTAGTAATGGAACAATTGCCAACATAATGATAGAACCAAAGTAAGCAATACGAGCAAAGGCTTCATATCTATGGTAATCAATTTTTGAAATAACAAGCATTAATCCAATTCCTAAAACAGCAAATACTGCTTGCCTTGAAACATAAGCATAGCTATTTCCACTTTCTGCTAAAGCCTGTGGAGAACTTGCTGATAATACCATAACAATTCCCATAGCTAATAGAATTAAAACAGTAACAAATAAAATGAAATCAAATGGTTTTTCTATTTGTTTTATTTGTTTCTTTTTTGCTTGTGGCATTGTCATCATTTCTCCTTTCTTTTTAAATACAAATTAACCCTACAATGCATAATAGCAATGTAATAATACTAAAAACAGAAACAACTTTATTTTCTCCCCATCCAGATAGTTCAAAATGGTGGTGTAATGGTGCCATTTTAAAGAATCGATTTCCTGTTTTTTTAAAATATATTACTTGCATAATGACTGATAATGTTTCTAAGACGGGGATTAGTGCTATGATGATTAAGATAAGTGGCATTTTCAAATATAGTGCCATAGCAACAATAACACCACCTAACAAAAGTGATCCCGTGTCTCCCATAAATACTTTTGCAGGATGCATATTAAATAATAAAAATCCCAAACAAATTCCAATTACAATTGTTCCAAAAACAACTACTTCTTTAATATCAAAAATAATACCAATTACCGTTAAGCAGGTAATAACAACTGCTGCTATTGTTGGACACAAACCATCTACACCATCTGTTAGGTTAATGGCATTGGTTGTTCCTAAAATAACAAAAATAGCAAATGGAATGTATAGCCAAATCGGTAAATGAATGTATATTTTTAATATAGGAATATAAGTATCAGTCCCTAATTCAATAATATTAATTAGATAAATTACATAAATAACAGCAATTGTTAAAAGACCTATCATTTTATAAGCTGGTTTTAATCCTTTTGTATTTTTAAAAACTAATTTTTTGATATCATCAATAAATCCGATGACCCCGAACCCTATAGACATAATAGCAAGTGGAATTAATCGTTTTGCAAGTTCCGTATCTTCCTTTTTATAATAACTAACAAATACAAACACAATTAAAAGAATAATAGCAATAGCAATGATAATTCCTCCCATTGTTGGTGTGCCTTGCTTATTTAAATGTGATTGTGGTCCATCTTCTCTTTCAATTTGACCAACTTTTAGTTTTTTTAAAATGGGAACAATTCCTATTCCCAGCACTACTGTCACAAAAAATGACAGTAGTAGTATTTTTATTCCGAAATCCAATTTTCTCACCCTTCGTTTGCACTTTATTGCTTTTTGGTTCTATTTCTTCTTTTTCTTATTTGACTCTTCTTCATCCAATTCTTCAATTACTTCTTTTACAATGATTCTTTCATCAAATGGTAATTTTTCATGGTTAATTTCCTGGTATGGTTCATGACCTTTTCCAGCAAGTACAATCATATCATTTTTACAAGCCATTTTAATTGCTTCTTTGATTGCTTCTCTTCTATCTACTATACATATATATTGCCCTGTTGTCTTTTTTATACCAACTTCAATCTCTTTTACAATTTCTTCTGGATCTTCTGTTCTTGGATTATCGCTTGTAATAATAGTATTAGTTGCAACTCTACCAGAAACCTCTCCCATTAATGGTCTTTTAATTTTATCTCTATCTCCACCACATCCAAATACACTGATGACTCTTCCCTTTGTATAAGATTTTACAGCACGTAAAATACTTTCCAAGCTCTCTGGAGTATGAGCATAATCGATCATAATAGTTAGTTCACGTTTGTTATCCACTAATTCGCTTCTTCCTGGTACTCTTACTTCTACTAATGCTTCTTTAATTTGCTCTGCATTCGCTCCTAGCTTCATTGCTACACAAATAGCAGCAAGTGAATTATATACACTAAATCTACCAGGAATACAAGTTTTTACTCTTTCATTCTTGTTATCAATTTTTACTTTAAAATCTACATAAGAATTAGTAATTGTAATGTCTTTCGCTAAGATATGGCAGAAATTATCAATTCCATAAGTTGTAATTTCTGGTGTTTCTGCTACTCTTCCTGCTTTTGCAGCATAAATATCATCTGCATTTACAAATGCTACTTTACACATATCTAATAATTTTAGTTTTGATTGGAAGTAATCCTCCATATCTGGATGTTCTTTTTCGCTAATATGCTCATGTGAAAAGTTCGTAAAGATTCCCATATCAAAATCGCACCCGTAGACACGGTTTAGTTTTAAGCTTTGAGATGATACTTCCATAACAACAACATCTACATTTTCTTTTACCATATCAGCAAATATTTTTTGTAATTCAATACTTTCTGGTGTTGTTCTACTACTATCTTTTATTTTTTTATCTCCAATATAAACTGCTATGGTTCCAATTAATCCTACTTTATGACCTGCTTTTTCTAATATTTTCTTTATCATAAAAGTAGTTGTTGTTTTTCCTTTTGTTCCTGTTACTCCAATTAATTTAAATTTCTTAGATGAATTTTCATAAAAATTACATGCACAAACAGCAAGTGCAATTCTTGTATCTGGTACTACTAATAAAGTAACATTTTCTGGTATGTCTAATTCTTTTAAATTGGTATTCTCATCTACCATAATTACACTTGCGCCATTTTTAATGGCATCTGGTATATAGCTATTTCCATCTGTTTCAAACCCATGAATCGCGATAAACATTCCATTTTCTTTTATATTTCTTGAATCAGAATCTACATTTGTGATTTCTAATTCAATGTTTCCTTTTGCTTTTATTCCTTCTAAACCTACTAAAACTTCCTTTAAGTTCATCTTAAAACCTCCAAACTCCATTTTTACGTTTTTATTATATAACGAAATCCAAAATTTGTATAGGTTTTCCCTTAAATTTCTACACTAATTTTTGAACCTTTCTTCACTTTAATTCCGTGGCTTTGGTAATTGCTCCTTTATAATAATTTCTTCTTCTTTTTCTTCTTGACCAATTTCTCGATTTGGATTTAGTTCTAGCCCTACTTCTTTTAATGCTTTTTTTGCCTCTTTTAGGTTCAAATTTCGAATTTCTGGTACTTTTACTTCTTCTATGACATCCTCTTCTTTTTCATTGTCTTTTGTAAGTTCTAAATAAGGAAGTACATCTCCTAAAATTTGCCCACCTACTGGTGCTGCAACAGCACCTCCTTGGTGTCCTCCTTCTCCTGTTGGATTATATAAAGTTACCAGTAATACAATTTCTGGATCGGATATTGGTGCTACCCCAATAAAAGAAGTAACATATTTATTAGTATTAACACCATCTTCAGATGTTCCTGTTTTTCCTCCTACTTTGAAACCTTTTACCTGTGCATTTTTTCCAGTTCCTTCTGCCACAACAGATTCCATCATACTTAATACATCATTTGCCGTTTTTTCATCAATAACTCTTTCTACTTCTTGTGGTGGTAATTCTTGAATTTCACCTGTTTTAGAATCTATCATTTGTTTTACCACACGTGGTTTCATTCTTATTCCTTTGTTTGCTATAGTGGATACTGCTGTCACCATTTGAAGCGGTGTTACTTCAAACCTTTGCCCAAAACTAATTGTTGCAAGTTCTACTGGTCCTACCTTTTCTTCTTTTAGAAAAATCCCTTTTGCTTCTCCTGGTAGTTCGATTCCCGTTTTCGATAAAAATCCGAATTTTTGTAAATAACTATAATATTTTTGTACTCCTATCTTTTGCCCCAATCCAATAAATACTGGATTACAAGAATTCATCAATGCTTGCCTTAAGGATTCAGAACCATGTGGACGATAATATCGCCAACATTTAATTCTTACTCCTGCAATTTCAATTCCTCCTGTGCAACAAAATTCTCCTTCTTTATCCGTTTGAGTAATCCCCTCTTGTAGTGCCGCTGACGAAGTGACTGTTTTAAAGGTAGAACCCGGTTCATAGGTATCAGCAATTGCTTTATTTCTCCACATTGCTTGTAATTCTTTGTTTCTTTCGGTTGCTGTTAACGTCTCCCAAGTGTTTTTTATTTCTTCATTCGTGATTTCATAAGGCGAATTTAAATTATAATTCGGATATGTTACCATTGCCAAAATATCTCCTGTTTTAGGATTCATAGCAACCACATTTCCACCATCTGTACAAATATTATCAATACATGCTTCTTTTAAGTATTTTTCACAAATTGCTTGTATTGTCATGTCTATTGATACGACTAAATCCTTTCCATCTGTTGCCGCTATATAATCCTCTCCTTCTTTTCCAATTTCTCCACCTCTTGCATCTGTTACTCTTATAATTCTTCCTTTACTTCCTTTTAAAGCCTCTTCATATTTTGCTTCAATTCCGTCTAATCCTTGGTTATCGCTTCCGCAAAACCCGATAAAATGAGATGCTAGTTCATTATTAGGGTAATATCGCTTGGTATCTTCATCAATATTAATTCCTACAGTAATATTATTTTCTTTCATCCATACACGTAATTGATCTGTTTTTTCTTTGTCTACTTTTTTTGCAATTGTTTCAATGGAACTTCTTTTCTTTACTTTTTTTAATGTTTTTTCATAATCTAACTGGAAAATATCTGCAAAAATTCTGGCTACTTTTTCTTTGTTTTCTATGGCAATATTCCCAGGATTAATGGTAACGGTTTCAACTGTGCTACTTACTGCTAAAATATTTTTTCCTGTTGCATCATAAATCGTCCCTCTTTTCGGATTAATTTGTCTATCAATTGACTGCTGATTATAAGCTAATTCTGATAGCCATTCTCCTTGTATAAATTGAATAACTGCAATACGAATCATTAGTAAGATTAGTATCAAAAATGCAATAAACATCATATACATAATTCTTTTTCTTCTACTCATATTTAAATTGCTTAGCATAATAAAATCACCTTTCCCTATAATCATTATATAGGGAAAAGGTGATTTTATGCTTTTATGATTTTACTTCTATTGGATTTCTAATAATCCAATTAATGCTAATTTTAATTGTGATAAATCTGTCGCTGTTATTCTTCCATCTCCATTAATGTCTGCTGCTTTTTGTTGTTTTTCATTTAATTCTTCTTTACCAATTAAATATAATTTTATTTTTGAAAGGTCTGTTGGTCCTAGTTTTCCATTTCCATCAATATCGCCTTTCTTAATGGTCTCTTCTGGATTATCAGGATTTGGTTGTTCTTCTCCAATCCAATTAACCCTAGCTATAACAGTTCCTTTGTTTCCTACTTTATCTACAAATTCAAAAGTAAATTCTCCGTTTTCAGTAAATGTATAAGTTCTACTTCCGTTATTATTTGTAACAACAATTTCTTCACTTTCATTTGCTAAAGTAGCTGTTACAGGTTCATTCGTTTGAGTTGTTATATTGTAAACAATTTCTGCTGTTGGTGCTGTTTTATCTATCCAGTTTACTGTTGCTACTGCTGTTCCTATATTTCCTAACGGTCCTACATATTTGAATGTATAACCTCCATTTTCAGTAAAGGTATATGTATTTCCATTTTCAATTTCTTCGCCTTTATCATTTACTATTGTTACTCCACCTTCATCAAAGGTTACTGTTGCTGTTACATCTTGATTGGTTAGTTCGTTTATATTATAAGTGATAATTGCTGCTGGTGGTGTCTTATCTATCCATGTTACTTTTGCAATAGCTGTTCCTGTGTTACCTGCTGGTCCTATAAATTTAAATTCATGTGACCCATTTTCAGTAAAGGTATATGTGTTTCCATTTTCGATTTCTTCACCTTTATCATTTACTATTGTTACACCTTGTTTGTCAAAGGTTACTGTTGCTATTACATCTTGATTGGTTATATCATTTATACTATATGTAATTGTTGGAACTGGCACCGTTTTATCTATCCATTCAACTTCTGCTGTCGCTACACCTGTATTGCCTGCTTGGTCTATAAATTCAAAGGTAAATTCTCCATTTAATTCAAATGTATATGTATTACTTCCATTATTGTTTGTTATTCTTACATTCTCTTCATTAAATGTTATTGTTGCTGTTACATTTTGATTCGTTAATTTGTTGTCTATATCATACTTAATAGTTGGAACTGGTGCTGTTTTATCTATCCAATCAACACTAGCTACTGCTATTCCTGTATTTCCTGCTGGTCCTACAAATTCAAATGTGAATGTTCCATTTTCTACAAATGTGTAAGTATTACTTTCATTATTGTTTGTTATTCTTACATTTTCTTTATCAAAGGTTACTGTTGCTATTACATTTTGATTAGTTAATTCGTTTATATTGTAGTTAATAGTTGCTTTTGGCAAAGTTTTATCGATATTGTTTACTGTTGCTACTGCTGTTCCTGTATTTCCCGCTTTATCTACAAACTCAAAAGTAAATGTTCCATTTTCTCTAAATGTATATGTACTATTTCCGTCATTATTTGTTATTCTTACATTTTCTTTATTAAATGTAATTGTAGCTATTATGTCTTGATTTGTTTCATATTCTGCACTATATGTAATTGTTCCAACTGGTGCTGTTTTGTCTATCCAATCTACTGTTGCTACTGCTGTTCCTGCATTTCCTGCTGGCCCTACAAATTCAAATGTAAATGTTCCATTTTCTGTAAATGTATATGTGTTATTTCCATCATTATTTGTTATTCTTACATTTTCTTTATCGAATCTTACTGTTGCTGTTACATTTCCATTCGTTGGATTTTTAGTACTATATTCTATAGTAGCATTTGGCATTGTTTTATCAATATTATTTACTTCTGCTGTCGCTGTTCCTTTTACACCTTTGTTATTAACAAATTCAAAGGTAAATGTTCCATTTTCTGTAAATGTATATGTTTTACTTCCATTATTGTTCGTTACTGTAATATCCATATTTTCATTTACTAAAGTAGCTGTTACATCTTTATTCGTTAATTCTTCTGTACTATATTCAATACTAGCTGTTGGACGTTCAGCTTTTGTTATATCTTCAAATATGTTAAACATTGCTGCTGAGAAGAAATAATCCATTGGAACTCCATTTCTGTTTCCATGTACATAATCACAAGATTCTGTACATTCTATTTTTATGTATTTTGCTTGCTTTGATTCTGCAAATACAATATCTTTGCTATTTTCGCTTGATGTAAGTTCTGCTACTGTTGCTGGATTGTATAAATTTTCAATATCATGTGCTATTTCCCAATTTTCTCCATCCATACTTACAGATACTGTTCCATTTTTTAAGATTCCATATGCATATGATGCTTTTTTTACATATTCGATTTTTGATATATATCTTGGTTCATCTAGTTCAATTACAATCCATCTTGGATCTTTCATTGTTGTAGTGGTACGATTTGTGTGCCACATTGTTGTAGGAAGTGCATCTATAGCATTTGTTGCTGGTTCTCCTCTATTTGGTGTCGTATTTGAAAAACTTTGTATTGATAAGTGTTTTATTGGTACATATTTTGCTGTATCTGGTTGGTTATCGTCTGTAAATGCAAATTCTACTGCATCACTTGGCATTAATGTACCTGCTGCTTTTTTTCTAATTAAAAGTTTTTTCGTTCCTGATACTATTGGCTCTTTTTCTGTATAAGAAGTCCATTTCGCATTTCCTTCAATTTTCCACTCAAGGTTTTCTATGTTACTTATACCTATTAATCTATTTTCCAAGTCACTTAAGTATGCTGAAATTGTAGGGGCTTCTTGTTCTCCAATTTTAATGACAGATTCTTTTCCATTTAAACGTACTTTTATTCCATCATTAGCATTTACTTGTTGTAATTCTACTTGTGTTAATTCATGAAAATCTCCTGTTTCTTGTTTCCAAGTTTCTCCTCCATCTAAGCTATATTCCCAATTGTTTCCTTTAAATTCATCTATTAACACTATTTTTTCTGCATCTTCCCCATTAAATGAGAAATTTGCAACTGTTACTTTTGTTATATCTTCAAACAGATTTACCATTGCTAAAGATGAAAACATACTATATGTATCCATTTCAAATTTTACATATTTTGCATAAACACTATCAAACTCAACTGATTTAAATTGTAAATTTTGCTCGCAATTTTCTGTTCTTCCTGCTTCTATCCATGTTTCTCCATCATTACTTACATATATAATTGCATTTTTAATATAAACTGGGTCATTATCTCTCCATTTATTTTGAACAAATTCTACAGCTGATATATTTCTTGGTTTGTCTAATTCTATAGCTATAAATGGTTTGTTTCCTGTTTGCAAAACATTCTCTGCAAAATCTGTATGCCACATAGTATGAATATTTCCATCAATTGCATTTGGTGCATAGTAAGGTCTAGAACTATCTTTTGACTGAGTAGAATAACCACTTATTGATAGGTGTTCTATTGGTATGTATTTTCTTATATCTGTCCAGTCATCTTCGGTAAATGTATATATCTCAGATTCTTCACTAGCTAGTTTTGTTCCTGTTGCAGCTTGTCTTATTTGTATTGTTTTGTTTCCAGTTAAATCAGGTGTACTTGCACTATATAATGTCCAATTGTCATTTTGGGTATAACGCCATTCGGTATTTGAATCTACTCCAATTACTCTATTTTCCCAATCGTTTGCATATGCATTACTTGGTAAACTTTGTTCTGTTATATCTATTTTATATAGATTTTTTTCATCATAATTTACTCCAACAATATGAACATAGATATCATTTTCTGCTGTGATACTTTTTATCTCTTCTGATGTTAATTGTAGTTTATGTTCTTCTTCAGCTGCAAATTCAACTTCATTCCAAGTTTGTTTTCCATCTAAACTATAATCCCAACGAACACCATTTCCATCAAAACGGTCTGCTAATAAAATTTTTCCTGCATCATCACCATCAAATGAGAAGGTTGCAATTGTTTGGTCTAATTGTCCTAATAAGTAACCTGCTTCTAGTCTTGTAACTCCTGGTTGCATTACTGTAAAACTATCAGCTGTATTATTAGGTGTATTTTTTGCTTCATTTAATATTCTTGCTTGTAAAAGCGAAAATCTATAAACATTTTCTGAACTTGTTAATTTTGGTTTTATTAAATTTGTTGCATTATACATTGGTAATGGAAAATATTTTAAGTTCTCTGCTAATCTTTCCGCTAAATTATAAAAATCATTTTCTGTTTTATTTTCATTTGCTTTATATACGTCAATTAATCCAAGCCAAGCATCAAAATTTATAGACTGTATTTCTAATGCTTTTTGATATAATTCTTCTTGTTTTGTTAAATTTCCTGCATATACTTTTGCAAGCATAAGCAATTTTTCAGCTTTTAATAAGTTTTCGTAATCGTTTACTGCAGCTTGTTCTAGCTCAATGTATACACCATTATAAAAGCCTTGAGTATAGGTACCACTTCCCCAACGAAGCAGACTTCCTCCTCCACCAGACATTGTCCATCCAGATACGTCATTGTCTATTCTCCAATATCCTCTTCCTTGCCCATCTTTACTGTAAAATAAAAGTGCAGCATGTCCTGGTTGACCTATAACCATTGCAGGTATTCCATGAACTCCACGGATATTATGACCGCTCTTTGATATACCACCACATACGCAACCTGTTCCAAATTTATTTCTAAAGTTCATCCATACTTTATATATGTAAGGTTCACCTGCACTACTTTTTGATACTTTTAATCTATACTCTGGAATATTTGCTCCTCCAGGTATAACAAATTCTGAATCAAATATTCCTATTTTCCCAGTTTTTTGTCCTTCTGCATTTACTAATTCTTCACCTTTATTATCATCTGTTTTCTTTATTGCAAATAATTCATTAAAATAGCTAGCATTCTCCTCAGCATAGTATACCGGATTTTGATAATTTGGCCATACATAAGCTATATATGGGTGTGGCGTCTGGTATCTCCACACATTGTTTGGGTTAGCATCTATATTGTCTTGTGTATATCTATTTAACCATAACATTTCTTCATCATCTATATTGTTAGCTACAAGTATACGCATTTCTTGAATATGTAAATTTTCAAACAAGTGTGTCATATCCATACTTGCTGATATTCTCATTCCACCATTTTTATGTATGTATCTAAATATTGCATAACGTCTAAGTGGCTCTGATTTATTTACTTCTATACTTGATTGCATCCATAATCCTACTGTTTGAGTATGTGTTAAAGCAATTGACATTGCCATCTTTTTATATAAATATCCATAAGTCATATTTGGATATGTTGGATTGTTTAAAAGCTTTGCATTATTAAAATCACTAGAATATTCTTTATATAGTTTAGAAAGTATTGTTAATGAATTATAATAACTATCTGCATTTGGTTTTCCACCTAAAACATATAATTTAAGATTTTCGTAATTATCTTTGTTTCCAATTAACCAACGAAATACTTCCCTATTTTCTTGGCTTGCACTTAAAAATCTTTTTAATGCATAATTTCCTGCATTATTTATTAATTCTCTTTTTAAAAGAGTAAATTCATATTCTGCATTAGTCTCTAAATTTTCATTAGAATCTACAAAACCTTTGATTTTTGTATCTAATTCTTCTATTGAAGGTACTAATTCTTCTCCTGGTTCTTTATAGTTTTCTTTAATTAATTTTGCATCTGCATAAACAGAGTGGTCATTTCCATTATTACCATTTGCATCTGCTTCTAATTTTAAAAATTTTTCATTTCTAATATCTATTTTAACAAATGTCGCATTATCTCCTGGCTTACATACTGTGGGATTTTCATCTGTTTTTAAATTCCAATTTGCTCCATCTGTAGATGTATAAATTTTAAATTTTACTCCATTACTAGAACTTGCAGCTGTTTTATTTAATCCCATATATGCTGTAAAATAATCATAATCATAATTTCTTAAATCATATACTACTACTGATGAAGCATGAGCCCATATTCCTTTTTCAAATGAATAGTATGCCCCTTCTATTTTTACAGAAATTAATGAATCATCTCCTGCTTTATCCATTTTTAATTCTTTCCATCCAGATTTTGACTTTGATGCATCATATGGTATATCAGAAAGATAACAAAATCCTATATCAGTTTGTTCATTTGCTGCAAAACATTTATTAGAAATATTTGTAATTAAAAATGCAATTAATAATAAAGCAAAACAAAAAATTATTTTAAATAAAACGTTAATTTTACTTTTACCATTTTCTTTCATTACAAAATCCTCCATTTTATATACTCTTCCATTATTATAACACAACTTATAAATTATGTAAATTATATTCTTAGTTTTGTGTTCTTTAATATCAATTAAAATAGCTCATAGGGACATCTATTAGACGCCCCTATATATCATTCAACAAGTAAACAATTTAGCTAATTTTTGTTCACTTTATTATCTATTAATTTTATTTTTATAAAGATTCCTACTACTAAAAGAATTCCTACGGATATCGCTATTACAAGGATATTCATCTCTCCTGTTTGAGGTAATTTTCCATCTTTAATAGATGTGTCTACTTTGTTAGTATTAGTATCTTGATTTCCGCCTTGATTTCCGCCTTGATTTCCACCTTGGTTTCCACCTTGGTTTCCACCTTGATTTCCACCTTGATTTCCACCTTGGTTTCCACCTTGATTTCCACCTTGATTTCCACCTTGATTTCCACCTTGATTTCCACCTTGGTTTCCACCTTGGTCTCCACCTTGATTTTCGCTATCTATAATTGTTACTGTAATAGGAGCTGCTATTACACCAATATCTTCTTTTCCATTTGAAAATTCAATATCTGTTAATGTAATTTTTGGAGTTGCATTAATTGTTCCAGTTGCTAAAAATGTAACTCTAAATACAGTTTCATCAGCTTTTGTATAGCCTCCTGCTCTTTCTGCTGCTATTTTTCCATTTTCTTTATTAAAACCAGGATTCCAGCCGTTTTGTCCTTCTATACTTTTGAATGTTAAGTTTTTACTATCATATTCTAACCTTGCTGTAAATGTAATCAGTCCTTTTTCATCTTTAATATTTGATAAAACAACATCCACTGTAACTTCTTTATTAATTTCAACTTTGCTATTTGATGGTTTTAGTGTTATGTCATAACTAGTAGCATATACGTTTGTTATTATACTAAGCATTATTAGCAAAATAGCACTTATTTTTATTACCTTTTTCATCTTTCTTATTTCTCCTTTTTAGAGTTTTTATCCTAATCAATTAAAGCTAATTTCATTTGTGCAAGATCAGTTGCACTTATTTTTCCGTCTCCATTCATATCTGCCGCTTTTAATAGTATTCCTGATAATTCTTCCGTTTCAATAAGATGTAATTTAATTTTAGCAAGATCAGTTGCTCCTAATTTTCCATTTCCATCAATATCCCCTGTTACAATTAAAGTAAATTTTAATTTGCCAACTTCTAAGCTCATACCTGTTGCAACAATATCGTCATCACCTAATACATTTCCTTCTTTATCTTTTATAACAATTTCTTTTGGTTGGGTTACCACATTTGTTTTAAAATCACTTACTGTTGTATTTGGCGCTATTTTAGAAACAAATCCTTCTTCAATTGTATATTTATCAGAAGTAATTTCATCTGGTAATTCTGGTACACTTGGAATTTTTATATTAATTGGTAATTGTGCATCACTAGATGCAATGTCTATCATTCCATTACTTGCTAAAATATTCTTTACTTCTACTATTGTAGATTGTTCTTGTTTAATTGTTTCTTTTACTTTAAATTTTATTGTAAATACACAGTTATTTTGATTAATGAATGTATCACTAACAGTTGCAAATTTAAGATTTTCTTCATTTAATGAATTTTCATCAAAAATCCATCCATGTTCTTGTGTTGTAATACCTATCATATCTAAAACTGTTTTATCGTAATTTAATTGTCCTAATATTGTATTAATTCCTTTTTCTACATTTTGGAAATCACTTACATTAACACTTACTTCAAATTCACTTCCTGGAGTTAATTCTTCTTCTGATGTTCTAGACATTGTTGTTTTAAAACTTGCTGTATCTACTGTTACTTTACAAGTACCACTTGTTACTGATTCACTTAATGTATCTATTGTTGTTGTTACTGTTACACTGTATTCCCCTATATCATCTTTTGTAACATTTTTAATTACTAATGAAGATTGTGTTTGACCATTTAATGGTTTACCATCTTTATACCATTGGTAACTATGAGTACCTTCATAAGTTGTTACTATTGGAGCAATTGTTAAATCTCCTGTTTCTACTGCTGTAACATTTTCTGGCATTGCATCAATAACTGCAGGTATTATAACTGGTTCTACAACTGTTTCTCCTTTTTCTTCTTCTTGTTGTACAACTGTTTTTGCAACAAAGTTTGCATTAACAATATTATTTCCATCTGTTATATCATTATAACTTACAACTACTTCCATTTTTTCTTTGTTTGTTATTTCTTTTGTTTGTCCGCCAATTGTTACTGTTTCAATTTCGTATCCGTCTTGTGGTGTAATTGTAAGAGTTCTTGTTTCATTTTCTTTAAGAGTAAATATATTTCCCTCTTCTCTGTTTGCACCCTCAATAATACCACCTTCTGTGCTAGATGCGATAACAGTTTTATCTGTATTTTGTTTTTCTCCATCTACTTTAACTTGTGCAATAGCAAATGGGCTAAAAGAATCACATGTTACAATTAAACCATATTGTGTTACAACACAAGGAATTTCTTCAACTTCCATTGTTCCATCATCTTTTTTGATAAAATGATATGCTTTAAAAGTTGTTCCTGCATCATCTGGTCCATATCCTGCTGGAAATCCTAAAGATAATCTTAATCTATGTCCTGTTTGTACAACATATGCCTTACAAACATTTAACGTTATATTATAAGTTTGACTTGTGACAATTTCTTCATTTGGATATGTTGTTTCTAATAAATCATTCATTTGCTCTGTTTGTGATGTTGTTGTTCTAGTAGTTACAAGTGCAATTCTATTTTTTAATTTATCTGAAATGTGTTTACCATCTTTGGTTTCCCAACCATTCATAGAAAGGTCTTCATCTTCAAGAAGTTGTGGTCTTGCAAATACTTCCCAATTTTTAGCTTGATTCATACGAGAAGCACATTTAATATCATTTGCTGCCCCATATGTTATTTCCATTGGCTCTTTTCCGCTATTTTTACCAACTAAACCTGTTAAATATATAAAATAAGATGCTCCATCATCTGCCCACATTTTGCTAAATTTAAGATCAAAGGTTGCTCTACGTTTTCCATCAAAATTAAAGTTTGTAATTTGGGCTTCAACAGCACCTGTTGGCCCTGTTGATTCTATTTTATATCCTACTTGTGTTGCTCCTTCTTTTAATACTAAATCATCATCATAAGTAACATCAACATGATATGTTGGTCCAACAGTAAGCATAGCTGTTGGAGCTGGTGTTTGTTTTTTGATATATGGTCTTGCTTTATAAGTTCCATTTGGGTTATATAATTTTCCAGATTGAGCTACAAAATCAGATTCATCTCCTTGGTAAGTATAACCTGCTAATCCTTCACTTGGAGCTAATGTTGTTACTGCAAATTCAACATATTCTGAATTTGGAACTGTTATATAAAGATAATCTCCATTATCTCTAAATGCTCCTGGTGCATATAATTCTGGGTTCATATACCCCCACTTACCTTCACGCCATATGTCATCACCTGGTCTATATTCATGATATTTCATTAATATGTATTTTCCTTCTTTTCTGGCTTCAGCGTATCCTTTTCCATTATAGCTTATATAAAAGTCTCCAGCTTTATATTCTTCTGTTTGGTTTCCATCTTGTTTAAATTTTACTAATAGTCCATTAACATTTGTTACATAATCAATACCATAATCTTCTTCTTCTAATTCTGGATAACTAAATTTATAATTTCCTGCTGCTTCAACATTTTCTAAAGCAACGTGTTCTCTGTCCATGCTTTCTTTTCCTAGCATACACCATCTTGTGTTTTCGAAACCTTCTGTTATATCGCTTCCTGGTATAAAATCTGGATCTGTAGTATCTATATTAGTATTACGTAAAAATGGATCGTCTAATGTACAATCAACTGCATACCAAACTTTTTCGATTGTTCTAGCATTTGTATCTTTTTCTATTTGAACATAGTTCCACATGTGAGGAACTGCTGCTGAACCTTCTGATTGGTGAATTCCTTGTACTAAAATACAATTAATCCCTACTTTATCTAATATTGTTTTAAATGATCTTGCATACCCTTCACATACCGCTTGTTTTTTTACAAGAGCACCATAAGGTGTTCCAAGAAATCCTTCATTTCCTTCTGTACAATCACTTTCTAATCTATATGATGTGTTGTTAATAATTTCGTTATGTACATATTTTATTTGTTCTATTACACGATTACTTCCTTGTGCTACTTCAAGATTTTTAGCACCCTCTACAATTTCATTTACTCTAGTGTCAAACGCTTGTATTTCTTTTTCTACTTGTTCTTTACTAGTAAAGTTATCTATATAATAGCTTTTTTGATTTCCAGAACCAATATTAGCATGATATCTATTTTGGTCATCTTTTGTTACACGAAGTGTAAGAATTTGAAAATTCACATAAAAAACCTCAGGATAATCTGCGTAAAATGCGTATCTTGCTGCATTCATTGCTTGTTTTAATTCCTGATTTCCTTTCATGTAGTTTTCAAGTTGTTCTTGGGTTACATATTTGTCATCTTTCGCAAGGTCAAAACTTTCTGTCCCAGTTTTTAGAACTCCTTGAACATACATTTCGTATATTCCATCATAAACTTTTTTTGAAATTTCATCTAATTGTTGATAATGAAATTTTGTACTATTTACATTTTCTTTTGCATATACAAAATTGCTAAATGGTACAATATTAATTTGTGTCATAAAAATCGCAATTAATAGTATTTCAATAATCATTTTTCTTATTTTCATAAATTAATTTCCCCCTTTTTTATTTTTAAACAATTAATATGCATAACACTTAAAATATAACATAAAATTCCAAAAAAGTCAATATTTTTACTATGTTTTTGATTGATTTACTAACAAAAATCACCTTTTTATATAATTTAAAAAGGTGATTTTTATTTTCCTGTTATAAAATTAATAATTCTTTCCCAAATACTCACTTGTTCTCCTGTTACAATTTCTTCTGATGCGGGCTCTATATAATCCTGTTTTGGTAAATTTACATATACACTTTGTGAATTTTCTAATTTTTGCATTCCTAATAGCTCTTTTGCAGATTGCTCAATTGTTTTTAAATTTAAACTACTTTCAATGTTTACTTCTAATTGATCATTTTCTTTTTCAAGTGCTGCTAGGTTTGATTTTAATGTTTTAATTTCCGCAAATCTTTCATTAATGACAGAGTTTCGATAACTAATGGCAAGTAAAATCATAAAGCCAATTGCAACATACACCATTACTTTTGCTTCTACTTTTAATTTTCTCTTTGCTTTTGGTTTTACTTGTTTTTTGGGTGTTACTCGTACTTTCTTAGCAGTACTTTTCTTTGGATATTTTTTCACTCTTGGTTCATACTCTGGTTGCAATTTTCTTGGGCTTGTTTCATACTGATATCGATTATTATATGCCATGTTATCACCTCCTTCAAAAGCAAAGATTTTGTACTCTTCACTTTTCGTTATTGGGGTTGCATGGTATCCAACCCCTACACTTCATATCCTCTCAAATATTCTTAATTTTGCACTTAGTGACCTTGAATTTTCTTGTTTTTCCTTATCGCTTGGTTCTATTGGTTTTTTTGTAATAATACTTCCTAATTTTTTAGCTCCGCATACACACTTTGGAAAACCACTTGGGCAACTACACTTTCCGCAGAGCATCTTGATAAGCAACCTTAACTGCCCTATCTTCTAAAGAATGAAATGTTATAATACATAACCTTCCATTTGACTTTAAACATTGAATGGCTTGCTTTACTGTATTTTTTAATGGTTGTATTTCATCATTTACTTCAATTCGAATTGCTTGAAATGTACGTTTTGCAGGATGTCCTGCATTTTTATCATAATGTGGAACTGCTTTTTTGATAATATTCACCAATTCCATTGTAGTTTCAATTGCCTTTTTTCTTCTTTCTTCACAAATCTTTCTTGCAATTTGTCTTGAAAATCGTTCTTCTCCATATTCATAAATAATGTTCGCAAGTGTTTCTTCTGGATAAGAATTTACTACCTCTCGTGCTGTTAATGTTTGGGTTTGATCCATTCTCATATCTAAAGCACTTTCTTGCATATAACTAAAGCCTCTTTGTTTTTCATCTATCTGATAAGACGATACTCCTAAATCTAATAAGATTCCATCTACTTTATCTATTTCTAAATTTTCTAAAATTCGTTTTATATCATCATGGTTTCCATGAACATAGGTAACATTAGGATAATCCTTTAATCTACTTTTTGCGGTTTCTAATGCTTCTATATCTCTATCAATTCCAATTAATCTACCGTTTTTTCGCTAATTGCTCTACTATTTTTTTGCTATGCCCTGCTCCACCCATGGTTCCATCTACATAAATTCCATCTGATTTTATATTTAATCCTTTAATGCACTCTGTTAGTAAAACTGGTTTATGGTTAAATTCCAATTACTTTACTCCTCGTTTTTCACTAAATCATTATATCCACAAACAGTTGGTACTTTTGAAAAATACCAACTGCTGTGAAAATATTTTGTCTTTTGTTTTTTTACTTCTTTTGTATCTTAAAATTTCTTTTGTATTGGCTATCTTTTGTATGCTTTGTCTTTTGTATCATGTATGTTTTTCTTTTGAATAGCAAATCATTCAATTATCTTTTGTAAAATTTTATCTTTTGTGTGGTAATGGGTCGATGTAGGCATCGACCCCTACATTTCTTCTTTTGTACTTTTCTAATTTTTTATCTTTTGTGTCTTAAAAATTCATCTTGTGTATTTTATATAAACTTTGTACAAGTTATATACCAAGCATTGTCATGTTTTCTGCGATTTCATCAGCAGATATATTTTCATCACTACTGTATGTTTTCCAAGTCTCTCTATTCCAAATTTCAAGTCTTGTCCCAACACCAATAATAACAACTTCCTTATCCAATAAAGCATGTTCTCTTAGATTCGCTGGAATTAAAAATCTTCCTTGCTTATCAATTTCGCACTCAACTGCTCCTGATAGGAAAAATCTAACGAAGTTTCTTGCGTTCTTTTGTGCCAGTGGTAGTGCCTTTAATTTTTCTTCAAAGTTTGCCCACTCCATTTGTGAATATGCAAATAAACATCCGTCAAGTCCTTTTGTAATAATAAACCTGTCACCAATGTCTTCACGTAATTTAGCAGGCATGATAATTCTACCTTTCGCATCTACATTATGCTCATATTCACCAATAAACACTTGGGCTCACCTCGCTTCCTTTTCAAACCACTTTGTACCACTTTTCACCACTTCAATTAAATTTTAATATAACTTTTGGGAATTTGCAATACTTTTTTAAAAATTTTTTCAAAAAATGATTTTAGGGACGGGGGTAAAAATCATCTTTTTATATAAAAGGATGATTTTTACCCCCGTCCCTAAAATCATTTATTCACCTAGTCCGAAACTAACACCTAGTGCATTGTTTATTTTATCTATAATTTGGTTATCATCAATATGTCCAATTTTTTCTTTTAGTCTACTTTTATCAATGGTTCTTATTTGTTCTGCAAGTACGACAGAATCTGCTTTTAATCCACTCATTCCGTGAATCTAGTTCTATATGGGTTGGTAGTTTGTTCTTTCCGATTTGTGATGTAATTGCTGCTGCAATTACAGTTGGACTATATTTGTTTCCCATGTCATTTTGTATGATAATAACAGGTCTAATCCCTCCTTGTTCTGAACCAACAACTGGACTTAAATCTGCATAAAACATATCTCCTCTTTTGACTACCATTTTCTTCACTCCTGTTACTACTGTTTTTTCTTCTTTTTTATTTGATATATTTTAAACTTATTTTGAGAGCAAAATTTGTAGTCAAATAAAGACTAAATTTCATCTTGTAATAATTTTAATTTGAATGCTAGTATTTCTTCTTTACCGACTACTGTTTATTGTTATCTCCTTATATAATATGTAAACTAGCATTTTTTGGTTCCTATCTTCGATGGTTAGTTTGGTTGGTTTTAGAGTATTTTTATCAATATATAATGTTTGTATAATTCCATTTTTATCATCTTGTGCACTTGCTTTTGCTTGCATTATAATTTCATTTTTTTCTTTTAAAATTGCATTTTCATCCTTTTTATAACATTCAATAAAAGAAGATAACCATAAATGGTTTTCTGCTACATAAGGATAATTTTCATATAACTTACTAAGATTTAGTTTTGTATTTTCAATTCTTAAATTAGTTCCATCATATGTTGTTTTTATCCCTTCTAATGCTACTGGTTCTATTACTTCTTGTACTGCTAAGTTAGGTGCCTGATAGTTTTGTTTCATTTTATATTGATTTTGGTTTTTATTACTATGAACTTCTACTTCGATTTCTGCCTCATAAGAGGTTAAGTTTAAAATATATTCTTTTATATCTTCAGCTGATTTAATACTAGTATTTCCAAATTTGACTGTTTTATAATTGTTTTTTGTAAAAAAGCAAAATAATCCTACACTGATAATAAGTATAATTACAATAACAATAAATATTTTTTGTTTCATGTTTCTTCACTCCTTTTAAAAAAAGAATAGCCATATGCTATTCTTTTTAATTTATATTCAGTTGATTTTAAAAACATTCTTTTAAGTATTCTATCAATTGATTTTTGGAATTAATCTGATTGATTGTTACCCTAATTTTACTTGCGTTTGGCAAATTTCTAATGTAACATGCTAAATGTTTTCGAAGCTCAGGAATTCCTACTCGTTCTCCTTTTTTTGCCACTTCTAATTCAATGTGTTGTATCATAATTTCTAATTTTTCTTTGTTTGAAGCTTCTTTTAACTTTTCTCCTGTTTGTAAATAGTGTATGATTCTTTGAAATAGCCACGGATTTCCCATTGATGCTCTTCCTATCATAATCCCATCAACCCCTGTGTATTCAAACATTTTTAAAGCACTTTCTTCATCTACAATATTTCCATTTCCAATAACAGGTATAGAAACCGATTCTTTCACCTTTTTAATGGCTTCTAAATCAACCTCTCCACTAAAAAATTCATCTCTTGTTCTGCCATGAATGGTAATCATACTTGCTCCTGCTTGCTCAATGATTTTGGAAGCTTGTACTGATACATCATTGGACTTACTCCATCCTTTTCGGATTTTTACGGTTACTGGAGTAGAAGATGCCTTTACCACTTCTTCTACAATACTTCCTACTAAATCTAAGTTTTGTAATAATTTGCTTCCATCTCCATTTTTAACTACCTTTGGTGCAGGACACCCCATATTAATGTCTACTAAATTAAAATCATTGCTAACTTGGCTTGCAGCAAATGTTAATGATTCGATATCACTTCCAAAAATCTGCACTCCGAATTGGTCCCTCTTCTCCTTTAGAATCTAATAATAACTTCGTTTTTTCATCTCCATAAAAAATGGCTTTTGCACTTGCCATTTCAGTAAAGGTAAGCCCTACTCCATATTTTTTACAAATGATTCGAAATGGCAGGTCTGTAATACCTGCCATTGGTGCTAACAATATATTATTTTCTAATGTTATATTTCCTATTTTTAATGGTTTTAAATACATGTTTTCTCCTAATTAATAAAGATTGTTTTTTGTCTTCTACCACTAATATTTAATAAAAGTCCAATACAAATAAAATTGGTCACTAGCGAACTTCCTCCATAGCTAACGAACGGAAGCGGTACACCAGTAATTGGTAATAACCCCATTGTCATTCCGATGTTTTCTATCATATGAAATAGAAAAATCCCTACAATTCCCATCGCAATATAGGAACCTAAATCATCTTTTGCTGTTTTTGCAACATATACTGCCTTTGTGATTAATACAACATATAGAATAATAACAGCTCCTGCTATTACAAATCCCATTTCTTCTCCTATGACAGAAAAAATAAAGTCTGTCGTTTTAGGATGTAAAAATCCTAGTTGTGTTTGATTTCCTTTTAAAAGTCCCATTCCAAATAATTGTCCGAGAACCGATAGCAAGTTTGGATTGAATGACATTATAACCAGAACCTCTTGGATCTAAATTTGGATTTAAAAATACATCAATTCTTGTTTTGGCATGAGCTGGTAATACAAAATAATATACCAGTGGTAATGCCACAACAACAATCAATATAACTCCTATAATATACCTTTTATCAATTCCTGCTGCAAATAGCATTAACATGAATGCTATCATAAAAGCAATTGCTGTGCCATAATCTGGCTGTTTAATAATTAGTAATACAGGAACAGCAAGTACTGCAAATATAGCAAGTAGCTTTAATGGTTTATTAATTTCATTTTTATCTCTTTTTTGAAGTATCGACATTAGATAAGCAATAGTTATAATCACAAATATTTTTGCAAATTCACTCGGTTGTAATTTAATACTTTCTGTAATAGAAAACCAGCTAGATGCTCCATTAATTGGTTTTGTAAATAAAACAGCAATTAATAAAACAATGAAAATCCCATAGAAAATTGGTGAAACTCTTGCGATTATATTATAGTCGATGCATATAATGGCAATCATAACTGGAATACTGATTGCAAACCACATAATTTGTCTTTTTAATTCACCATAGTTTGTCTCTTGTGTTGCTGAATATAAAGAAATACAGCTTATTACAAATAGTGCTATACAACAAATGAATATCCCCCACTCTATGTTTTTTAAAATTCGACTTTTCATTTTTCACCTTCTATTTTTTGGTTGTGTCTTCTTTTTTAGCTTTTTCCTTTTCTTCTGGTTTGTCTTTGTTAGCATCTTCTTGTTTTAGTTGTTGGTTTTCTTTATGCTTTTTTACTTCTTCTTTTTTGTTTTTTTGTTGTTTATGATCTTTTATTTCTTCTTTTTTTATTTCTTTATTTTTTGGTTCCTCGTTCGATGCTTCCTCTTTATTTTCTTCTGCTTCTTGTTTTTTACTTTCTGTTTGTTTTGTTTCTTCTTTTATTGATTGTTCATCTTTCTTTTCTGCTATTTCTTCCTTGTCTACTACTTTTTCGCTTGTCTTTGTGTTTTCTTTTAGCGTATCTTTTTGTCTTGCCATTCCAGTTTTTACTTCTTCCTTAATACTAACAATTGGAATGTTAGCATATAAAGCTGGAGCACCTTTGGTTCCATCTTCATTTTCTTTGTTGGTAAGTCTTACATCAATTGCATTTTCATCTACATCTATATATTTTTTAATTACTTCAATGATTTCTTGTTTCATTAAATCTAGGAAATCTGCTGATACATTTGCACGGTCTTGCATAAGAACTAGATGTAGTCTTTCTTTTGCTGCATCTTTTGATTTTACTTGCTCTTTATCTTGTTTTCCTATTTTTTTAAAAAAGTTTATTATGCTTTCAAACATTCTTATTTTCCCCCATTTCCTATTACTTTATTCCAAATAGTCTTTTTAGCTTAGCAAAAAATCCTTTCTCTCTGCCAGGTACAGTTACTTCAATATTTTCTCCTAATACTCTTCTTGCAATTTCTAAATATGCTTTACCTGAAGGCGCTTTATGATTTGATACAACCGGTTCTCCTTTGTTGGTTTGTGTTACAACATATTCATCATCTGGTACAACCCCAACTAATTCGATGGATAATAAGTCAACAATATCATCTACGTCCATCATTTCTCCTCTTCTTACCATATTTGGTTTTAGACGGTTTACAATTAGTTCTGGATTTTTAATTTCAGAAGATTCTAATAATCCTATAATTCTATCAGCATCACGAATTGCTGAAATTTCTGCTGTTGTTACGACAATAGCACGATTTGCTCCTGCAATGGCATTTTTAAATCCTTGTTCAATTCCTGCTGGGCAATCAATTAAAATATAATCAAATTCTTCTTTTAATTTATTGGTTAATTCTATCATTTGTTTTTCATTTACTGCACTTTTATCTCTTGTTTGAGCAGCAGGAAGTAAAAATAATTCTGTAAAACGCTTGTCCTTAATTAAAGCTTGTCTTAATTTACATTTTTCTTCTACAACATCTACAATATCATATACAATTCTATTTTCTAATCCCATAACAACATCTAAATTTCTTAGTCCAATATCGGTATCAACTAATGCTACTTTTTTACCTTGCATAGCAAGAGCTGCTCCTAAATTTGCTGTTGTTGTTGTTTTACCTACTCCACCTTTTCCTGATGTAATAACAATAACTTCTCCCATAAATACCTCCTCAAACTACATGTTTTGTTGTAATTTGTTTCTATAATTTAACACTTATATCTTATCTTTTTTTATATCAAAAGTCAATGAATTCATTATAATTTTTGTAATATTTCTGTAATATAAAAATACCCCACTAAAATTTAATAGGGTAGATACCTTATAGCTTTTCTACAATTTTTGCAAATTGGTCTATTGTTAATGCTTCTCCTCTTATTTTTATATCAATATTTAGTTCTTGTAAAATTTGCTCTAATTGTTGTTTTGTTGTATTTAGCCCAGAATTTCCAATTGCATTTAAAAGTGTCTTTCTTCTTTGCATAAAAGCAGCTTTGATAAGTGCAAAGAATTTTGTTTCATCTGCTACTTTAATTGGTGGTTCTTTTCTTAAATGTAATGTAATGACTTCCGATTCTACTTCTGGTTCTGGAATAAAAGAATTGTTTGGTACAGTTAGTATTTCTTCTGAAGTGGCATAATAATAAACTGTATACGTAATTGAGCCAGAATTTTTTTGTCCTGGAATGGCAGTTAGTCGGTCTGCTACTTCTTTTTGTATCATAACGGTGATAGACTCAATATTTAATTTTTCTTCTAGTAATTTCATAATAATTGGAGTCGTAATATAATATGGAAGATTGGCTACAATTTTTGCATTTTTCAATTTTAGTTTTTCTTTGTTTTTTCTAATTAATTCTTTTAAGTCTACTTTTAGCACATCTTCATTGACAACTTCAAAATGATCATATATAAAAAACCTATCTCTTAATATAGTAATCATTCTTTCATCTAGTTCAATTGCAATCACTTTTCCTGCCTTTTGCAATAACTTATCTGTTAATGTACCAAGCCCCGGTCCAATTTCAATAACAAGGTCATCTCTACAAATTTCAGATGCGTTCGCAATTGTATCAATAACAGTTTCATCAATTAAAAAATTCTGTCCTAACTTTTTATTTGCTGTAATTCCATATTTCTTCATTAAAAATTTTGTATCTTCATATACTTTACTCATTTTTCTTCACCTTCTTACATTATATACTAAAATGTATTATTCTGTAAAGTTGCCATAAAATTGACTTTTTCTAGAAAAAGTATTATAATAATAGTATAGTTATTACAATAAAGTATCTATGAAAGGATGGGCTTTTTTATGGCTAAGACAGTTATACCTAACAACAATTCATATGATTCATGCCGGTCAAATAACGGTAAGGAATTTGATTATTGTGATGATCGTTATATTGCACCTTGTGAGGCTTCTGTTCCAAGATACAGATATCTAAACAAATATGCAATGAATCATCGCTCAGGCTTCAAAGGATTTTGGGAAGCACCTTTTGTTATTTTACAAAAAGGGAAAAAAGTAGATAATATTGAATACAACGTTTTTGTGATTCCTGAAATAGACCATTTGCTAAGACATGGTGGGAAACTTCATGATGATATGGATCTTTCTCGTATCATAAGACTGGTTCAATATGGTCACTATAAGTTAAAACCTGTAGGATCTATCCAAATCTATAACCAAATCCTTAACCCAATTAACTTTTCCAGTAAAGACTATGAAGCAAATGCCATTACCGCTATGAAGAAATTAGGCAAGCAGTATGGAATGGATCTTCAGACCATGGAAGAACACTCTTAAAGAGGGTTATGTAACACAAATCCAGAGAGGGGAACGTTATGTTCCCCACTTATTTATTTAAAAATTAAAGTCAAAATAAATATATTTCTTAGTACTAAATTTAAAAAAGTTTTGAATATCATGATTTGCTTTTTTTGATAATTGGTTAATTCTTTTGTTTTCCTTTTTACATTTTACTAAAGGAATAATATATCTTTTCTTTGAGTCTATACTAACACAATATTTTCCTTCTGCTGGTTCATCACTTTCATAAACTTTACTTGCATTTTGAAATTGTTCAAAAGCTTTTTCAATTTTTGTATCTCCACAGTGTTTTATTTTTTCAATAATTTCTTGTTCTGAATAAGTATATAAATCTTGCTTGCAAATCATTTGTTTTTGGCTCATTTCTTTTAATACATCTGCAAAGAATTGCATCGTTATTTTATCTTCTTTATTAATCCATAGAGGCCATAATTCACTTGCCTTTTCGATAAATTCTTCTGCAATATTTTGGTTTTTAAATCCTAGTTCTATGATTTCTTCTTCATTTGTTAAAATTTCAATGTCATCGTATATTTCTTTTATTTTTGTTAAATCCCATATTTCCTTAAAAAAGATACCATTTGTAAAAGTATATTCTAACCTATCTGCTGAAAGTTTCGGTGTATCATTATCGGCAATTGGATAAATATGATAATCTTTTACTTCTTCTAGTTTAATTCCATCTCGTTTTAAAAGACTCATAATCTCTTGCGAATTTCTAATAATAGCTTCTGTTTCTGTTTCAGTTGATTCTTGAGTTTTATTATCTCCATTCATAAAATCGATACAATGTTTAAATGTTGGTGTCGCAATATCATGAAATAGCCCTGCTAACGTTTGTTTTTTGTCTTTTGTAAAATGCCATATAATCAGTGCAACCCCTACACTATGCTCCAAATTAGAATGAAAAAATTTATGACAAAATAAGTTGGTCCAATCTGTTCCACATGCTACTCCTGTTCCTTTTAATCTTTGCATTTCTTTGGTTTCAATATAATCATATAAAAATTCTGGAAATTCATCACTTAAAATTCTAAAATAATCTTTTATGATTTCTCTTACGCCATCTAGATAAGTATGCATTATACTTCCCCCCTTTTATGCATAAACTATACCATAAAACCAAATAAAAAACTAGCTTTTCACTTATAATGTCTACTTACTATAATTTACTTTGTATTTATGGTTATATGAATAGATTTCGATTCCATCGATTCGGACAAATTCATTTTCTAATTTTCTTGCATGATTTTAAGGATGAGGGTAAAAAGTATCTTTTTTTCAAAAGTAATACTTTTTACCCCCGTCCCTAAAATCATCTTTTTTATAATTGTATTTTTTTCACTAAATATTGATTTATCATAGAAAGATCTGTTACACTTACTTCTTTATTATAATCAATGTCTCCTGCTAGTTTTCTTATTCCACTAAATTCTAGTCTTTTTACTAATGCTTGGTTTAACATTGATAGGTCTGTTACTGTTACTTTTCCATTTCCATCTAAGTCTCCTCTTACTGCGATTTCATATTCATATGTGGTTCCTTTGTATTCTACTTGT
>CATLHF010000017.1 GCA_949948835.1 uncultured Clostridia bacterium
TTTTCTCATTCCCCTTTTAATAAGCTATCTCATTATACCATTTATTTTCATTTTTTAAAAGTTTCTAACATAATTATATATATCATAAAATTATTAAGAAACAACTATATGGATTATTAAGGTTTTATTAAGAAAAGATGATTTTAGGGACGGGGATAAAAATCATCTTTGGAGGTATTGTTTTGAAACGTTTTCGTATTTTTTTGATTAATGGTTTGTTATTAACAGCCACTTCATTTCTGATGAGATTTATTGGGCTTTCGTTTAATATCTATATTTCTAAAAAAGTAGGCTCTGAAGCTCTGGGTGTTTTTAGCTTAATCATGTCTGTTTACTTATTTTTTATTACTCTTGCAACCTCACGGTATCAATTTGAGTGTTACTCACATTATTGTTCAAAAAACTGCTTTTTGTGAACATGCCGATACCAGGTTTGCCCTTCGTAAATGTTTTTTGTATAGCTTTGGTTTTGGCGTACTCTCTTGTTTTTTATTATGTATGTTTGCAAAACCGATTACTTACTTTTTAGTACATAACCAAGTGCCCCACTACTTGTTTTATTTTATTGGAGTTAGTCTTCCCTTTATTAGCTTATCTTCTTGTTTGAATGGTTATTTTACTGCTCTTCGTAAAAACGGAAAAAATGCGATTTCTCGTATTTTTGAACAAACCTTAAAAATACTCGCTACTTCATACTTTTTGTCATTTTTTCTACCATCTGGTATTTTCCATGCTTGTTTTTCTTTGGTCTTGGGAGAAATGATTTCAGAAATTGGGTCTTTTTTATTTACTTTTATTTTATATGTATTAGAAACTAAAAAGCATACCGTAAGACAGCCAGAAAATCAAAATTATTTTAAAACGATTTTATCTATTTCGTTACCTGTTGCTGCTACTTCTTACATCCGCTCCGGTCTTTCTTCCTTAAAGCAGTTGCTGATTCCCAATCGTTTAGAAACATTTGGGTTAAGCTGTAAAGAAGCAATTTCAAGCTTTGGACTAATTTCTGGTATGACAATGCCAATTTTATTGTTCCCAGAAGTACTAATTAATTCTTTTAGTGGCTTAGTCGTTCCTGAATTCGCTTATTACGATACCAAAAAAGCAAATTCTAAAATTTCTTACCTAACAGAGCGAATTTTTCGAATTACTCTTTTATTTTCTGTTGGTGTGCTAGGAGTGTTTTTCTTTTATTCGAAAGAAATTAGTTTTGCAATTTATCAAAACTTTGATATTGCACCATATGTAAAAATGATTTGTCCACTTATTGTTTTTATGTATTTAGACAGCATCATTGATAATATCCTAAAAGGATTAAATGAACAATTAGGTGTTATGAAATGTAATATTTTAGATTTATTTACTAGTATCTCTTTTATTTATTTTTTACTTCCTATTTGGGGATTAAGGGGCTATATGATTGTAATTTATATTAGTGAACTTTTAAATTTTGGAATTAGTTTTTATCAATTAAAAAAGCTAACTCATTTTAAAATTGATATTAAAAATTGGCTTATAAAGCCGATCTTCGGAATTATTTTTTCGTTTTTTATTACTTCTTTACTTGTTCCGAATGTAACACTTTCTACTTTGAGGATAATTCTACAAATTGCTATATTCTTAGGATTTTATTTTGTATTTTTATTATTGGCTCATGTTTTTGAAACATAAAAGCAATGTATATTTTTTATACATTGCTTTTTATTTTATTTCTCTTGCTTTTACAACTAGTCTTTGTGTTCCATAGTTGGTACAAGTAATTAATGTTACTTCTTTATTTCCTTTCGTATTTTGGCTTGTACATGCGGTATCTTCTGGTGCTACTACATATTTATCATACACTTCATAAGAAATAACTCTTCCTTCTAAATCCGTTAATTCTACAGTATCACCAATTTTAATTTCTGATAATCTTCCAAACATTTTCTTGTTTCTATAGTTATGTCCTACAATAACATAATTTCCTACTTCGTTTGGGTTTCCACCCCAAAATTTAGTAAGAGATGTTTTTAGTAGTTCATTCGTTGTTTTATCAATAATTGGATAGTTAATTCCTAATGTTGGTATATTTAGTATCGCATCAACTGAATAGGTATCTCCACTTTCTGAAGTAAACACTTCTTTTTCTTTTTGTTTGTTTTCGATTTGCGCTTGTACTGATTTTGCAAGTTTTGTAATATCAATTTCTTCACGGTCACTTTCTTGTTGATTTAATGTTACAATTAACACATTATTTTCCATACGTACACCATTACTTCTAGGCTTTGGTTCTTCTTCAAAATATCCTAAATCGATGCTTGCTAAAATTTCTTTTGATACTTCTTCACTTTTATTTCGGTCATATTCTGCATATATGTAATAAGAAAATAGAGAGCACACTAAAAAGACTGACAAGAAAAAGTTAATTTTATAAATTTTCTTTTTTCTTTTCAGTTCAGGAGTAACATATATTTTTTCGGTTACTAAAATCTGATTCATATAATTCTCCCTATTTTAAAATACTACAATTTTATTATAACATGGGTTTTGTCTTTCTCCAAGTATTTTTCTAAAAAAATATATTAAGATTTCTTTACAATTTTTACAAAAGAAAAACCAATTTTACAATTGGTTTTTTGGTTGTTGTATTTCATTATTTATATCTGCTTTAATTGGTTCATTTGCTCCTATTTCATTTTGAAAATATTCTGATAAACTTGCACCATTCATTTGATATTTCAAATTTAATAATTCCATATCATCTTCAAAATTAAATTCTCTTTTAAATCCCATGGTTTAACCTCCACTTTTTTATCTTTTGTTATTATACTACACATTTTCATAAAATACAAGTATTGGTTTAAAGTAACAAATCCAATTAAGAAAAGGTCATATATTTAAGTATTTAATTTAAGCTTGCATAGTAGGAATTATATAGTTTACTGTAATATCCGCCTGTACGTAGTAATTCTAAATGATTTCCTATTTCTACAATTTCTCCTGCATCTAGTACAATAATTTTATCGACATTGACGATAGTTGCTAACCTGTGAGCAATGAAGATTGATGTCTTCTTTGCTGAAATAATATCGATCGACTTTTGGATTAATTGCTCGGTATGAGTATCGATATTAGCTGTTGCTTCGTCTAATATAAAGATAGATGGGTTATGTGCAAAAATTCTTGCAAATGCTACTAATTGTTTTTGTCCTGCTGAGAAAGAAGAACCTCTTTCTTTAGCAATTTCATCGATTCCATTTGGAAGTGAGGAAACAAAATCATCTGCTGAAGAAAGTGTTACTGCATTTGTTATATCTTCTTCTGTAATATTCATATTATTTAATTTTATATTACTCCTAATGCTTCTTGCAAAAATGAATGGATCTTGTAATATAATTCCAATATGTTGTCTTAAACTTCGTTTGTTTATGTTTTTAATGTTTACTCCGTCTAGCAAAATCTCGCCTTGTTGGATATCGTAAAAACGGTTGATTAAATTGGTAATGGTTGTTTTCCCACATCCTGTCTTTCCAACTAATGCAATACTTTGTCCTGGTTCTATGGTAAAGCTAACATTTTTTAACACCCATTTTTGATTATCATATGAAAACCATACATTCTTAAATTCAATACGACCTTTCACATCGGTTAATTCGATACCAGCGTCTAAATCTTCTACGTATTCTTTGTGGTCTAAAATATCATAAATTTTGTTAATCGATACAAATGCTTCTTGTACGGTTTCGATATTATCAATTGTTCTTGTAATTGGTTCAAATAGTTGTTTTACATAGGTAACAAATACATAAATAAGACCTACATCGAAAGCGTTTCCTAATACGCCTCCCAGACATGCCCATACGATGATACTAATTGCTAAATTCTCTAAAATGGTCATTAGGGCAGGTAGTAATCCTTCAATAATTCCTCCTGGTAGCCTTGAATCTCTAAAACTATGTGTTAGAGATTCACATTCTTCTTGTTTCTCTTTTTGGATGTTAAATATTTTAATTAATTTCGAACCATAAATAGATTCTGCCAAAAAGGTATTTAATTGTGTTTTAATTCTTTTTGATTTTTCATAAATTTTATTTAATATCTTTGTTAATACAACGGAAAAAAGAATAATCAATGGTATTACAATAAACGATAATAAACTTAATTTTGCACTAAAGTAAATCATAATAGTAACAATGGCAACAATTAAAATCATATCTTTAAAAAATGTGGTAATAACATCTTTAAATAAGGTTGAAATATCTTCTACATCATTCGTAATTCTTACAAATAATTTTCCTGCTGATGTTTTATCATGAAATGGAATATTTGCATATTGAGTATATTTAAACAAGCGATTCCTCATAGTATAAATAATGTCTTCTCCCATCATATTTGTGGTAGTACTTGCAATAAAATCGATGATGTTTCCTAAAATAACAATTCCTATATAACAAGCCCCTATCATACCAATGGTAACCATTCCTTTTTGGAATATTCCTTGGCTGATATAATCATCAATTACGATTTTAATTAAATATGGTTTTATAATTTCACCAATATTGATTAGTAGTGAAAGAATCGTAACAATGATAATTGTTTTTTTATGAGGCTTTGCCATTTCAAAAACACGTGATAGTGTACTGTTTTTCTTCTTTTTCATTCGTTTCTTCCTTTCTTTAGTTTAAAGCCATTTGTGATTTTGCTGTTTGTTCTTTATAGAAGTTATAGTATTTTCCTTGCTTGTTTAATAATGTTTCATGAGTTCCACTTTCAATGATGTTACCGCCATCTAATACAATAATTTGGTTTGCATCTTTAATGTCTGATATACGGTTTGAAATAATAATACAGGTCTTATCTTTTACTAACTCTTTTACATTATTTAATACCATTTGTTCTGTTTTGTTATCTAATGCTGAAAAAGTATCATCAAAAATAACAACTTTACTTTTATTTAAAAATGCTCTTGAAATAACAACTCTTTGTTTTTGTCCTCCAGAAAGGTCAACTCCTCTTTCTCCAATAATCGTATCAATTCCATTTTGCATTTTTTCAATATCATCATATACCATTGCATTCTTGGTACTTTCTTTTACTTCTTCATCTTCAAATCCATCTTTAAATAGTTTAATGTTTTCTTTTAATGATGTAGAGAATAAAAAGTTATCTTGAGTAATATAGCAAATATGATTTCTTAACGTTAATAGTGGAATTTCATTAATATCTTTTCCATCAATTTTAATCTTTTCATCTGGAACTGGATATAGACGTAGTAATAAATTCATTAGTGTTGTTTTTCCACTTCCAATTGTTCCTATTATACCCAGGGTTTCTCCTTTATTTATTTTTATATTAATATGGCTTAATACCATTTCTAAATTTTCTGGATAATTGAAACTTAAATCTCGAATTTCAATGTTTCCTTGGAAATCATCTTCTTTTGCTGGTACTTTTGGTAATATTTTTTCTTTTTCTAATTCAAATACATTATCTAATCTTTGATAAGATATTTTAGCTCTTTTGTAATAAGAGATAACGCCTGGAATCCACGATACTGGTCCTACAAATAGCCCTATATACCCATTAAAAGCAACAAAATCTCCTGTTGTAATTACTCCTTCTAATACTAATTTTGAACCATATAATAAGGAAATTCCATAGCATAGACCAAAGCATATATTAAGACATGTAGAAAGTAAAGTAGAATGAACATCTACTGCATTATTTGCTTCTCTTAATCTACGATTTTTTCTAATAAACTCTTTTAATTGGTTCATTTCTCCTGTATATGCTTTTGTTGTACGAATGGCATCTGTACTTTCTTGTACATATTCAGAAAGGTCAGTAAAGTATTTTTGTGATTTACGAAAACTACTTTCTACATATTCTTTAATTTTAATAATTAAAAATATCGTTAAAATAATTGGGCATAGCGTTACTAATGTTAAATAAATATTTACCCCACTCATCATAGTAAAAGTAGCAATCATAATGGTAAATACAAATCTTGTTCCATGTGACATCAAACGATATATAAATTTTCTAATTTCAGTAATATCTTTTACGAAATAAGACATCAATTCTCCATTTTTGATATTTTGTAGACTTGCCATTTTAATTCTCATAAATTGTTCAAATAACTTGTCTTTTAAATCTCTTTCTATACTTCTTGGTATATAACCTGCAAGCCATCTCCATGGCATACGAATACCAAGTAATATCATACAACTTCCTAATAAATACCATACTTGCATTATAATTGCATTTTGGTTTGTTTCTAGGTCATATAGTAAATCAATAATATTTCCTATGATTTTAGGTGGATAAGTTAAAAAATAGATATTTAATCCAATAAAGATTATTTGCAAAAAAATTGCAAACCAATATCTTTTAATACTCTTTAATAATATCTTTTTCATAAATGCATTAGCCCCTTTTTCTTTTGTTTTTATTCATAATTCGTTACTTGTATCATACTATAAATTCGTTTTTTTGCCAATCCCCTACTTTAGAGCATTTTCTTCATTTTGCGTGTTTTTTTAAGCTTTTTTAGATAAACTTACAAATATTAAGTTTTTATGACATTTTAGTAACAACTACTATTTCTTTTTGTTTTTCTAGTATAATGGATTACGGTGATTTTATGGAGATACGTTTTCAAAATACAACGGCTTATAATTTAGCAGAATATAAGAAATTTGTAGAATTTCATTCGGATAAATATAATTTGAAGTATCATGGTTATACCTTATTTATTGTAGCCTTACTTGTTTTTTGTATGGTACTACAATTTTGTTATGGCAAAATATTATTGGGTATCTGTTTTATTTTTATTTTAGTTGGCTTTGTTTTTTATCGTATGGTTCATCCTCTACTATTTGTAAAAAAAGAAGCAAGTAGTAAAAAAGTTCAAAAAAAGATGGAAAATACTTATACGTTTTATGATGATGTTGTTACCATCTCGAATGATAAGGATACTGTTACCTTAAAATATTTTAAGTTTTATAAGATTTTTGAAGAGAAAGACCGTTTTTATTTATATTTAGATAAAAATCATTCCTATATATTATTGAAAAATAATTTTTCAATTGGAAATGCAGATGAATTTTATGCTTTTATGAAAAAGAAATTATGGAAAAAAATATGACAGTAGAGAGTTAGCAAAAATGCCAACTCTCTACTGTTTTTACTTTATAATATCTTTTATAACTTCTCCTGCCATAATTAGTCCTGCTACGGATGGAACAAAGGCGATACTTGCTGGTGTCGTTTTTACTTCTTGTTTGATTGGTTCTTCTTTCGAATAGACTACTTTTAAGTTTGGTATTCCTCTTAATTTTAATTCTTTTCTCATTACTTTTGCAAGTGGACATACCGAAGTTTTGTAGATATCTGCTACTTCAAATTTGGTTGGGTCTAGTTTGTTTCCTGTTCCCATACAAGATATAATCGGTATGCTTAATTGGTTTGCTTGTATTACTAATTCAATTTTAGCAGTTACAGTATCGACTGCATCTACAATGTAAGAAATGCTATTATCTAAAATCCCCTTGCTGTCTTTCGTAAAGAATTCTTGGTGAACCTCTACTTTTGCATTTGGATTAATTTCTAATATTCTTTCTTTTGCTACTTCTACTTTTGGTTTTCCAATTGTTTTATACGTTGCTATGATTTGCCTATTTATATTGGTTTCGTCCACTTCATCGTTATCTACTAAAATGAATTTTTCAATTCCCGCTCTTGCTAATGCTTCTATTACAAAAGAGCCTACTCCGCCAATACCAAAGATTGCAACTTTTGCTTGGTTTAATGCTTTTATTCCTTCTTTTCCGATTAATCGTTCTGTTCTTGAAAATTGATTTGACATATTTTTCCTCCCCCTAAAACAATATCTCCTATATAAAATACTGCTGATTGCCCTGGGGTAATTGCTCTTTGTGGTTCATCAAATACTACCCTAATTGTATTTCCTTCTTGCTTAATATTAGCACTTGCTTCTTTTGAGGAATATCTTGTTTTTACTGTTACTTCCATCCAATCTCTTATTTCATCTACTAATAATAAGTTAATATTAGATACTGTAATTTCTTTTTTATATAATTCGTTTTCCTCTCCTACAATGACTTCATTATTTTCTTTGTTAAATCCTAGAACAAAAAGTGGTACTGGGTTTGAAATGCCAAGTCCTTTTCGTTGTCCTATGGTATAATTGTATAATCCTGTATGGGTTCCTAGGATTTTTCCGTCTTTGTTTACAATGTTTCCTTGTTTTGGTTTTATATTTGAATTGTTTTCTAAAAATTTCTTATAGTTTCCATCTGGTATAAAACAGATATCTTCACTGTCTGGTTTATTAGCTACTTTTAAGTTGGCTTCTCTTGCAATTTGCCTGATTTCTTCTTTTGTTTCAAAATCAGATAATGGAAATAATATATGTTCAATTAATTCTTTTGGAATATTCCATAAAACATAGCTTTGGTCTTTTTTTCCTGCATTTGATTTTTTTAATACCCATCTTTTATATTCTTTGCTATATTCTGTTTTAGCATAGTGCCCTGTTGCTATATAATTACATCCTAATTCTTTTGCTTTTTCATACATGAATCCGAATTTCATGTATTTATTACATTCAATGCATGGATTCGGCGTTTTACAATCTGCATAACAACCAATAAAGTCATTGATTACACAAGTTTTAAATTCTTTTTTAGCGTCATAAGTAAAATGTGGCATTTCTAGTGCATTACATACATTTTTTGCATCTAAATAAGTGTTTTGATTGCAACAACTACTTCCTACAAAAAATTCTAAGGTTGTTCCGATTACTTCATATCCTTGTTCTTTTAAAAGAAGGGCTGATACGCTACTATCGACTCCTCCGCTCATTCCTAATAATACTCTTTTATTTTCTTCTTTTTCCATATTACTTTCCTTTTTCTGAATTTACTGGCAACAATCAATACTTGCTGTACCACCTTTTTCATTTTTATTTATCATATCTTCTAGTGTATGCCATGCAAGAAGTGCACATTTTACTCTTGCTGGCATGTTAGATACATTTTTAAAACAAATAGCATCTTCTAATTTTTCTAATTCTTCTTCTGAAATTATTTCTCTTTTTATCATTTGGATAAATGTTTTGATGATATCTTTTGCTTCTTCTAATGTTTTTCCTTTTAGTGTATCTATCATAATGGAGGTAGAACTTTGGGATATAGCGCATCCATGTCCTGAAAATGCCATATCTTCTATTGTATCTCCGTTTAATTTTAGTTCTAATGTAATTTCATCACCACAATTTGGGTTATGTCCCATTTCTGAATAATCTGGATTTGATAATTTCTTTTTATTGTATGAATTCATGCTATGTTCCATAATTAATTCATTATATACATCTGTTAAATCTTCCATTTTTTTACCTTTCTTTATTTCATGTATTTTTTAAACATACTGTATGCTTTTTGTAATGCCACTACTAACTTGTCTACATCTTCCTTTGTGTTATAGAAATAAAAACTTGCTCTACATGTAGAATCCATTCCTAAATATCTCATTAATGGTTGTGCACAGTGGTTTCCGGAACGTACACATACACCATTTACATCTAATATACTTGCTACATCATGTGGATGAACTCCTTTTATGTTAAAAGAAATCACTCCAGAATGGTTTTGTTTACTTGGTGTTAGATATAATTCTAAAAAGTCTAGTTTCGATAATTCTTCTCTTGCATAAAAAACAATTTCTTCTTCTAATTGATGAATCTTATCATATCCAATCTTTTGAATATAATCGATAGCAGCACCTAGTCCGATAACACCTTCTACGTTTTGAGTTCCTGCTTCAAATTTGTTTGGAAGTGGTGCAAAAGTGGTATCTTGTTCATATACATATTCTATCATGTCTCCACCCATTAAAAAGGGACTCATTTTATTTAGTATTTCTTTTTTTCCATATAATACTCCAATTCCTAAAGGTGCAAGCATTTTGTGTCCTGAAAAGACTAGAAAGTCACAGTCTAGGTCTTGTACGTTAATCTCCATGTGGGGAATACTTTGGGAAGCATCGACAATTACAATTGCTCCTTTGGAATGTGCCTGTTTTATAATTTTCTTTACATTATTAATCGTTCCAAGCACATTAGAAACATGTGTAATACCAACGATTTTAGTCTTGTTAGTAATCTTTTCTTCTATTTCTTTGTCGGATATTTCGTAATCATCATTTATGTACATGTAGCTTAACTTACTACCTGTTTGCTTCGTCACTTTTTGCCATGGCACTAAATTCGAATGATGTTCCATAATTGAAATGACAACTTCATCATCTTGTTTCAAATTTTCCATACCATAAGAATAGGCAATTAAGTTTAAGCTTTCGGTTGCGTTTTTCGAAAATATAATTTCTTCTGGATGACGTGCATGAATAAAGTTTGCAATTTTAGCTCTTGTTTCTTCATATTTTTCAGTTGCTTCCATGCTTAACGAATATGCCCCTCTATGTGGATTCGCATTATAATTTTGATAAAATTCTTCAATTTTTTCTATGACATATTGTGGTTTTTGAGTCGTTGCTCCACTATCTAGGTATGTGATTTTATTATTTTCTAAAATCGGAAAATCTTTTCTTATTTCTTCTATGTTCATATTTTCTCCTTAATTTAATCTCTCATCAATCTCATTTAAAATTTGTTCTCTTAGTTCTTCGCTTTTAATGTTTTCTAGTATCTTATTGAATTTTGCTTTTACCATTAGTTTCATTGCTTCTTTTTTCGTAAATCCTCTACTCATAATATAGAATAATTCTTTGTCACCTACTTTTCCAGCACTACTTGAATGATTTCCTTCTACTTCCTCTTCTGAACATAGTAGCATTGGTAGTGCAAGTGATCTTGCTGTATCGGATAATAGCATACAGTTTTCTGCTTCATTTCCTGTTGCTTTTTTACAGCCTTTTTTAAAATCGATGGTCCCTTTAAAATGCTTTTTCGCAGTATCTTTTAAGGCTCCTTCTACTTGCATGTCGATATTTGATTTTTCTCCTCTTAGTTCTGCAATATAGTTTAAATCAAATAATTGGTCTTTATTTCCCAAATAAATCGTATTTAGTCTATTATCTGCTGAATTTCCTACTATATTTGAGTAATAGTTTGTGATACTATTTTTCCCACCAAAATCAATTATAGTATATTGTACTTTTGCATTTTCTTCTAGTGTGTTTTCAATACTTAGAAAATGATTTGATTCTAAATTCATAAAATTTACAAGGATGACATTTAGTTTACTATTCTTTTTTGCTTGTACTTTAAGAATACCATTATGAAATGCTTCTACATCTTTTTGGGAATCATATTTTATTACAATCGTAGACTTTGTATCTTCGTTTGCCTCTATTTCAATATTGTCTACTAACTGTGTATTTTCTTTATCAAATTGAAATCCAATTTGTATTTCTTGGTTTGTTTTACTATCAATTTTAACTTTTAATTTTTGATTTGCTTGTTTTGCTACTTGACTTGTAAGTTCTTCTCCTAAACCATATGTTAAATCGATTGGATTTGTATTGTTAGAAATTTCAATTTTAGAAGTCTCAGCTTTTATTGTTACATGATTAAAATTTCCTAACCTTTCTGGTATCACTACATTTTCTAATTTAATATTGTTAATATTAAAATTTCTTGACGTTCTTACTGGTGTTTCATTTAATTTTAGTTTTTCCATTCTTTGTCCTTCCTTTGATTTTATTTTTAGAATTTTATCCGATGGCTCCTTCCAATTCTAAGTTAATCAAATTATTCATTTCTACTGCATATTCTACTGGTAATTCTTTTGAAATTGGATAGGCAAATCCTCTTACAATCATTGCTTTTGCATCTTCTTCAGATAAGCCTCTACTCATTAAATAAAAGATGGTTTTATCGCTTATTTTTCCGATGCTTGCTTCATGTGAGAATTCCACATCATCCGTTCTTATATCGTTTACTGGTATCGTATCTGAAATCGAAATATCATCTAACATTAAGGATTCACAAGATACACTTGATTTTGAGCCTCCCGCATTTTCATTAATTCGAACCAAAGAACGGTAAGTACATTTTCCTCCATTTTTGGAAATGGATTTTGCATTTACCACACTTGATGTATTTTTTGCATTGTGAATGACTTTAAATCCATTATCTAAATTTTGTCCACCACCTGCAAAAGAAATTCCTGTATATTCTGATTTTGCTCCTTCTCCATTTAAGATACTCATTGGGTATAACATCGATATTTTAGAGCCAAAGGAACCAGATACCCAATCCATTTTTGCATTTTTTCCAACAATTGCTTTTTTGGTGTTTAAGTTTAACATGTTTTTTGACCAGTTCTCGATAGTGGAATATCGTAAATAGGCATTATCTTTCACATATAATTCTACGCATCCTGCATGTAGGTTTACTTTGTTATATTTTGGTGCACTACATCCTTCAATAAAGTGAAGACTTGCTCCCTCATCTACAATGATTAAGGTATGTTCAAATTGTCCAGATTCTGGTGAATTTAACCTAAAATAGGATTGAAGTGGAATATCCACTTTTACTCCTTTTGGTACATATACAAAAGACCCTCCTGACCAAACTGCTCCATGAAGTGCTACAAATTTATGGTCATGAACTGGTACACATTTCATAAAATGTTCTTTTACCAATTCCGGGTATTTTTTAACTGCACTTTCCATATCGGTATAAATAACCCCTTGTTTAATTAATTCTTCTTTCATACTGTGATAAACAACTTCTGAATCGTATTGTGCTCCTACTCCTGCAAGAGATTCTTTTTCTGCTTCTGGGATTCCTAATTTATCAAAAGTGTTTTTAATATCTTCTGGCACATCTTCCCAAGATGTACTTAAAGAAGTTTTTGGTCTTACATAGGTTGCAATTTCATTCATATCTAGTTCAGATAAATCTGGTCCCCAAGTTGGAAGTTCTAATTTATTATATACTTCTAGCGCTCGAAGCCTGAACTCTCTCATCCACTTTGGATCATCTTTTTGTTTTGAGATTTCTTCTATAATTTCAGGAGTTAATCCTTTTTTTATTTTAAAATCATATTCATCTTTATTTTTGATGTTATATATATTACGGTTGATTTCATCTAATTTAGTTTTACTCATGTTTATTTCCTTTCAAGGTATTTCTATTTATACTCACCATATCCGTTTTCTTCAATCTCACGCGCAAGGTCTTGTTTTCCTGTTTTTACAATTTTTCCATTTACTAAAATGTGAACATAGTCTACTTTTAGGCTGTGTAATATTTTTGTATTATGAGTAATAATTAAAACAGCATTGTTTTTGTTTTTAAACATTTCAATTCCTTTAGATACGGTTTTAATGGCATCTACATCTAGGCCTGAATCCGTTTCATCTAAGATGGCAAGTTTCGGATTTAGGACAAGCATTTGTAAGATTTCATTTTTCTTTTTTTCTCCTCCAGAAAATCCAACATTTAAGCTTCTTTCCATATTTTTAGGATTCATGTTTAGTTCTTCCATGGATTTGGCAAGTTCTTTTTTAAATTCAAATATTTTTACTGGCTTTCCAGTTATTTTATTTTTAGCATATTTTAAGAAATTGGTTACCGATACTCCTGGAATTTCTTCTGGTAATTGAAAAGACATAAAAATTCCACTTCTTGCAATTTCATCTGTTTTTAAATTGGTAATGTCTTTTCCATCAAATGTAATGCTTCCATTTACTTTTTTATAACATGGGTTATTTAAAATAGCATTTGCAGTTGTTGTTTTACCAGAACCATTTGGTCCCATAATCACATGAATTTCCCCTTTATTGATGTTTAAATTAATTCCTTTTAAAATTTCTTTTTCTTCTGCATTTACATATAAATCTTTTATTTCTAATAATTTGTTACTCATCTTTAATCCCTTTCTATTTCGTCAATGTTCTTCTTACACAACATCTACATTTTTCTTTTCCAATATCATAATCACAATCTAAATTGCTTAATCCTAATTCTTTATGAACGTATTTAGCTAACTGATTCGCTGTTTTATCAGAAATTGCAGATTTTACTTTTTCTGCTTCTTTTTTAGCGTCCTCTTCTTCTAAGTTTAAAACCTCTTTTAAAAATACATAAACAATGTCATATGCTTCTAATACTTTTTTGGCTAGGTTTTCTCCCTCTTCTGTTAGTTCAATTGCTCCATAAGATTCATAATTTAATAATCCATTCTCTTTTAAATTGTTAATTGCCTTATTTACGCTTGGTTTTGTACAATTCATTTTCTCGGCAATATCCGTTACACGTATTTTTCCATTTTGTTTCTTTAATACATACATTGTTTTTAAATATTCTTCTAATGCTTTTGATACCATATTTTCTCTTCCTTTTTTCTAAAGTTAGACTTGGTTAACATTATATTACGTTTCTATTTGTTTGTCAAGGCTAACACTTGATTTTTGGCAATAAAAGAACAAAAAATACGTTCCTTTATAAGAAACGTATTTTTTATATTAGTCGATTGCATTTCCACTTAGGATTTCTGCTGGTGTTTTTCTTAGCGTATTAAATACTGGTAGTAATCCAATGATTAAATGGAACCCAAATACAATTGCTATACTGATTGCAACAACAAGTGGATTAAATACAAATTGGTTTGAATAAAAGCTTGTTTTTGCTAGATTTGAGACAATGTATGACATAAGTGCAATTCCTGGAAGAGATATTAATACATCGATTGCTAAAATTTCTCCTAAAAACATTTTATAAACATCACTTTTTTTTAGTCCAATTGCTCTTAAAATACCCACTTCTTTTTTTCTAGAAAGGAAAGAAGAACGTATCATTAAATAAATTTCAATTAAAGAAATTAGTAAAATAACGCCAGATACCGTTATACTTGCTATCATCTGTGGTCTCATTCTTTCAATATAGGTATTTCTATCTTTTTGGTAAGTATCCACAATATTTTTATTATTTTGCATAAAATATTCCATTGTTTTTAATTTATCTTTTGGACAGATAATTAAGTTTTGCGTGTTTTCAATCAATTGATATTGAATTGTATTTTGATTGGTATAATATTCTTCTTTTCCATATTTACTTTCATAATACCCTACTACTTTTAACTTTTGTCCATTTACCTTTTCATCAATTGTTTTGTTTAATTTCATTTGTCCTGCATAATTACTGTTTACAATAATCTCATAATCGTTATTTGGCATTTTTCCCTTTTTTAAAGTAATTTCGTCTTTTACTAAATTAACATCTATTAATTTTAAAGCAGAAGCTTGCTGTTCTCCATAATGAGAATCATTCATTTTAGCCATTGCTAATACATTTACAAAGTTTTCTTTTGCCATATATAAAGATGGACTGCTTTTATTGGTAATTCCAACTATAATAAATGGCTCCATTTGTGTTTGACCATTACCACCATTAACTGCAAACATTTCACTTCCTACATGAATTGGTCTTCCTATTAACTGTTCCATTTTGGTAATCCCTACTTGGTTTGGTGTTACATTTCCAAATATAATATCTACTACCATCTTATCAATAACAATTTCCTTCTTATTTTCTGGCATCCTTCCGCAAATAATGTCATTTTCATTAATTCTATGAATTGCAGATAAAGAAACGGTTATTTGTCCACTTGCATTCGCTGTTTGATAATAATCTGGATATTTTATTGTAAAATCAACCTTCGCATCCCCTGGTAACATGTAATCAATAAAATCCAATTTTTCATATTCTAAATACTCTGGTACCGTATTTTGAAAACTCACAACACTTAAATAGTCTCGGTTTGTTACTACAAAATTTTGGTCTTTAATATTAGTAACCCCAAAAATACTACTAACCGCATATATAATAAACATTGCTGAAACAAAGAATCCTAATAGTAATATTTTCTTTAATGGAGAATAACCCCATATTGTTTTTATTCCATTTATAAACAAAGTAACTATATTATAAATGGAAGTATATCGCTTTTTATAGTTATCATTAATAATATCCTCATTATTAAATTGATAATTTTCATAAATTTCTTTTGACATCTTTTTGTAATGGTCATCTACAAATTCAATACTAGAATCTTCATTTACTACTTCTACCTTTTTATCCGATTGTAAATAGATATTACCATTTTTAACAACTAATTTGATGGTAACATTTTCTTTATTATCTTCATAACAATCTATTTTGATGCTTTCTTTATCAATCGTTTCGTGATGTGGCATATCTTTTAGATAAATTTTATGATACATTTGATAATCTAAATCTTGATTATCTTTATTAATATCATCTGATACAATTTTTCCATCTACTACTTTAATAATGCGAGAGGCATAAAAATTAGCAAGTTCCTTTTCATGTGTTACTAAAATAACCAATTTATCTTTTGAAATGGTTTTAATAATATTCATAATTTCAATCGAATTTTTACTATCCAAATTTCCAGTTGGCTCATCTGCAATAATGATATTCGGATTTTTTACTAATGCTCTTGCAATGGCCACTCTTTGTTTTTGTCCACCTGATAACATATAGGAAAGTCGATTACGATATTGATACATTCCTAGTACTTCTAAAATGTAATTTACTCGTTTAACAATTTCTTCTTTTTTCTTCATTCCTACCATTTTTAAAACCAATGCTACATTATCAAATACAGTTAGATGGTTCATTAAGTGATAGTTTTGAAAAATATACCCAATTTTTAAGCTTCTTATTTTATCTACTTTTGCTGTTCTTACTTTTGTTATCTTTTTTCCATCAATATAAATTTTTCCTTTATTTACTTTATCTAATCCGCCAATTGCATTTAATAGAGTGGTTTTTCCGTGAGCCAGAATTTCCTAAAATAGCAACTAAGCCTTTATCTGGTAATTCTAAGGTTGCAGAATTGATGGCATGAATTTGATTTTTCTTATGACGATTAAAATATTTTTCTACTTTTTCTAATTTTACCATATTCTACACCTCTTCCCTATAAGTATTCATAACTGATTTTTTAAACAGTTGCCTTGCATATCGGTTTGAGATAAGTAAGGATATAAAAACCAATCCTACATATAAAATCGCATAATCTGCTAAATGAATATATCGTAATAAGCTGTAAATAAATTCTTGTTCTATGATACCATTTTTGATTAGCACACTTGCTAAAACAATGCCTACATATACAATATTCAAAACAGTCAATAGCTCTATTTTTAATAATTGTTTTGCATTTCTTCTGGTTGCTCCTAAAATACGAATGGTTGTGTAATATACATTTCTTGATTTTAGAATAATTTTAATGATAAAATATGACAAGAAGAATAATGCAGCAACTACAACAACGGTAACAACCATGGTAGTTACATTGGACATAACACTCGCCATTCCTTCTGAATAGTCTACTAATGTATCTTTTACATATAATGTTTGATACCCTAATTTATCTAGTTCTTGTAAAGTTTCTTGTACTTTTTGTTCATCTTCTATAAACACACTACTTTGGTAAATTCCTTTATTAAATAAGGAATAATAGTCATCTGGATTGATATAGAATATCATTTGATACGCATTTACTTCTTCTAATCCTAATAGCTGTTTTGCATTACGCTTATTATAAGTCTTCTCTACTTTAAGAGTAATACTATCTGTATAGTATCTGTTTTGTACTTTAACTGTAAGTGGTTTATTTTTACAATTATTGTTTTTTGCCATATAATTTAATTCTTCATAAGCATATACTTTTCCTTGTGGTACTTTTTTATTTGGAACTACACGATATTGCCCATTTATTTTAATGATATGACCATTAAATTCTACTTCTAATTTACTACTAACCGTGTTCATCGATCTTCGTACTTGTTCCATTTTACTGCTATTTAGATAGATAGTTGCCATATTCATATAGTCTATTTTTTCTTCATCAAATATAATTCCTACTGTTTTTAATTTGTTTTCAAAAATTTCTAGATAATTATTGGTTTCTCTAATAACAAAATCTTTATTTAATATACTTTCTTCAATATCTCTTTGGGAAAAGTAAGTTCTATTTACTTTTAAAATAATCTCATTTTCATTTTCTGGCATTCTTCCCACATCTAATTTGCCTGGCATTGTTTCGTTATTTTCAATTCTTGCCATAAAACCATATCTATCTCCATGTACACTAACCATTTGGTCTAATAGTAAATCATTTTCGATCACTTTATCAATATTCGGAAGTGTTTTTATTTTATCATAATCTTCTTTTTGAATGACGCTTTCATCTTTTTTCTTGATGATAATACGCTTATCGCTCGTATCCTTAAAATAGTAGTTACTTCCTAATTTTGATTTTTCATATTCTTGTTTTTTTATGGAAGAATATCCACCTAGTGCAGCTAAGCATAGTACTAAATATACTGCAATCAGCAATAAAAATTTTGGCAAGATGTTAAAGGTATTACGAATTCCCAATCGAATTTTATTGCGAATTTTCATTGGTTTGGATGCCTCTATATTTTCTGCCTCTTTTTCCTTATTTTGGGGTACCATCATTTTATCTTCTATCATTTTTCCATCATGCATCGTAATTTTTCTTGTCGCATATTGTTCTACTTGGTCATAATTATGAGTTACTAAAACCATTAATTTATCTTTTGAAACTTCATGTAGTAATTGCATAATATTTTCTGCCGATTTAGAGTCTAAGTTTCCTGTTGGCTCATCTGCTACAAGAATTGGTGTATCTTTTACAAGGGCTCTTGCAATCGCTACTCTTTGTTTTTGTCCACCAGAAAGTTTTGATACTTTTGTGTTTTTATATTTTAATAAATCTATTTTTTTAATGACATCTATAATTTTATCTTTTACTTCCGATTTTTTATAACCATTGATTAATAAAACTAATTCTATGTTTTGGTATACGGTATAGCTATTAACTAAATTAAAACTTTGAAAAATATTTCCAATATATTTTTTACGGTAATTTTCAAAATCGGTTTCACTATATCCGCTTGTTTCTTCTCCATTTATGTACATTTCGCCTTCTTCGTATGTATCTAACCCAGATAGTACATTTAAAAGAGTGGATTTTCCGCTTCCACTTTCACCAGTAATAACAACAAATTCACCCATATTTAGTTTTAAGTTTATTTTAGTAAATCCACTGGCAACGGTGTCTTTTCCATAGTAGAATTTTGATACATTTTTTAATTCTAACATATTTTCCCCCATTATTTTTCATTTGTTTTTTCTTTAGTGCCATTATATCATAAATTCATTTTTGTGACATATTTTTAAGAAATTTTTAAGAACCCCCAGTTAGTTTCTCTAACTAAGGGTTCTTAATTTTATGAATGGTTTAATTCTTTATATCTTTTAATTTTCATGGTTGATGTTTTTTCAAACTCTCCTTGTTTTATTTCAAGGGCTTTTACTGCTTTATAAGAAGTTAATTGTTTGTTTACTTCTTTTATTTTGGTCCATAACATATTATAAATTTCTTCTTCTGATAATGTTCCATGTAATTCTTCTATTTTCTCGTAATCTGGTAGGACTCTTGCTGTAATAATAAGTTCTTTCTCTTCTTTTTTGCTATTCGCATCTGGCTGTTTTCCATATACCATTGATTCTTTTACTTCGTCTATTTTATCGATTAGCATTTCAATTTCTTCTGGATAAATATTTTTACCGTTTTGTGTAACAATTACATTTTTACTTCTTCCTGTGATGAAAATATAGCCTTCTTCATCAATATAACCAATATCTCCAGAATTGAAATATCCTTCTTCATTAATTACCTTTTTGGTTTCTTCTTCATCTTCATAATATCCCATCATTAACGTTGGAGACTTAATGTAAATTTCTCCTTCTCCTGCTTCATTTGGATGATGAATTTTAATATCAGCTTGTACAATAGCCTTTCCACAAGAACCAACTGAAGTATTGTATTCTGGTGTTAAAGCAGAAATTGGTGCTGTTTCTGTTAGTCCATACCCTTGTAAGAACGTAATACCAATATCTTCTAGCCATAGTCCTACTTTTTTATCAATTGGAGCTGCTGCACAAACAATAATTCTTAAATGTCCTCCTAGATTATCGTATATCTCTTTAAATACTTTTTTCTTAATATCTATCCCTGCTTTTTGTAACGCATTGGTGAAAGATATCATCGTATTTACAATTTTATCTTTTTTGCTTTTTACAATTTTTTCATTAATCTTTTTGTATAAGCTTTCTACTAAAAGCGGTACTGTTAAAATGGCGGTTGGCTTTGCTTCTTGTAAATTTTGTACAATATAACGTAATCCTTCACAAATAGCAATAGAGGAACCATGTGCTATTGGAAGCAAAAATCCAATTGTTGATTCATAGCAGTGGTGTAATGGTAAAACAGAAAACAATCGGTCCATTGGATATATTTTAACATACGCTGTTACTGCATTTATATTTTCTGCTAAATTTCGGTTGTTTAGCATAACTCCTTTTGAATTTGAAGTAGTTCCAGATGTAAAGAATAATATTTTAAATTCTTCTGGGTCAATTTCTAATGTTTCAAAAGAGTTGTTTCCTGCTTCTATCATTCGTTTTCCTGTTTCAATTAAATAGTCTAATCCAACAAATTTTTCTTCTATTTTTTTATCGGATTTCATTTCAATAAAATACTCTACTTCTGGTAGTTTTTCTGATAATTTTTTCATATCATCTGCTCGTTTTGGTGAATATATAATTGCTGATGCTCTTGCTCTTTTTACAATGTTTTCTAATTCATTTAATGGTAATTCTCTATCCGTTGGTACTGCAATTCCTACGCCACATAGCATTGCCATATAAGATACATACCAGCCTATTTGTGTTTCACCAATAATAATGACCCTTTTATCTTTTAAATTTAATAAATGAATTAGTGCTGTTCCTAACCCCAATACATCTTCTCCAAATTGTTTATATGTAGTAGTAGCATATGGTTCTTTATGGTTTGGTTTTTCTAAAATACAAGGTCTATCTGGATATTTTTGAATTGATTTTAAGAAAAATTCTTTTACTGTTTTATAATGTGTCATATCTTCATATGGTGTGGTTCTATTTTTTACATTCTTTTTTTCAAGATTTTCAAAATCGAATTCATCCAATTCTTCTAACATATCGGTACGAATTTTCATTTTTTTAAATTTCATTTTTGGTATTTTAAATTCTCTAATTCCCATTATCGTTCCCCCTTTAAACCTTTTTATTATATCGCAAAACGAATTTAAAATCATTATACGGGCTGGTCAGTTTTTATAATTCTTTTTCAAAAGCTTTATTTTTGTTCATGTCGTAACCCATATTTTGATAAAACTGATGTGCTCCTGTTCGGTAATTTTCAGAAGTAAAATAAATCAATTCACAATCATTCTCTTTTGCAATTTGCTCTATTTTCTCAAACATTTTAGAGGCAATTCCTTGGTGTCTATAATCTGGATGAGTTCCAACCCACCATAATGTCATAAGTGGTCTATTTCCATCAAATAATTTATATGCCATGATAACAGAGGTATATCCTACAATTTTTCGTCCCATTTTTGCTACTAAAAACCTATAATTTTCTTTGTTATTATAAAGTTTTTTATATAGCTCTTTTACCTCTTCTAATCCATGTTCCTCATTAAATATTTGTTTATTCATTTCATAGCATTCTTCAATATCTTCATATTTCAAATCTTCTATCATAATTTCCATCTTTTATTTTCCTTTCTTTTTTAAAAGATGATTTTTACCCCCGTCCCTAAAATCATCTTTTTCTTAATTTAGCAATGAAAAATCCTTCGTATAATTCGTTTGGAGCTACACATATTGTGCCTGGTATTGTAACTGGTAATAGTGGCAGTGTGTCTATGTCTTTTAATTGTATTGGAACAATTTCAATTTTGTTTTCTTTTAAAAATGGTTGTAAGATGTCTTCGTTTTCTTCTTTTAAGATTGAACATGTTGAGTATACCATTTCACAATCTGGCTTTAAAATAGTAATTGCTTTTTTTAGTAATGCTTTTTGTGATGCTACCGATTTTTGTATTAGTTTTAACGTAAAGGTTTCTTTTAATTTCGGATTATTAATGTCTAATGTTCCACTTCCACTACAAGGTGCATCTAAGAGTATTTGATTAAACGAGAAGAAATCGTCTAGTGTTCTTGCATCTTTTTCCATTACATAAACACTTGTTGCTCCTTGTTTTTCAATATTATATTTTAAGCGTTCTATCCTAATTTTGTTTAATTCGCATGCTGTAATATGTGCCAAGTTATTGGATAATGCTGCCATCCCGGGTGGTTTTTCCTCCTGGCGCTGCTGCCATATCTAAAATATCGGCATTTGGTTTTGGTTCTAATATAATTGGTGGCAACATAGAAGAAAGACTTTGCAAATAGATTTCTCCATTTTTGTATATGTCTAGTTCTTGAACCAGATTTTCTCTTACTTCTTCTAAAATAAGAGCTTCTTTACTCCATGATACTTCTTTATAAGAAATCTGCATACTATTTAAAACATCTTTTACTTTCTCTACTGTTGTCTTTAATGTATTAACACGAAGTGTAACTGGTCTTTTTACACTATACCCTTTTATAATTTCTTCTACCATTTCTTTTCCATATTGTGCTTCTAATTTTTCCACTAAAAATTCTGGTATTTCATTCATTTTTGTTTCTCCTTTTCTTGTCCCATTATAACATAAGAAAGAAAAAAATAGAATAAGTCCTAAAACTTATTCTATCTCATCTTCACATTCTTCAAATTGTGAGTTATATAGTTTTGCATAAAATCCGTCTTTTTCTAGTAGTTCTTTATGGGTTCCTTGTTCTACAATATCTCCATGATCCATTACTAGTATTAGGTCTGCATTTTTGATGGTTGATAGACGGTGGGCAATAATGAAACTGGTTCTTCCTTTCATTAGGTTATCCATTGCTGCTTGTATTTGTTGTTCGGTTCTAGTATCAATAGAGCTTGTTGCTTCATCTAGGATTAATATTTTTGGGTCTGTTAGGATAACTCTTGCAATTGTCATTAATTGTTTTTGACCTGCTGAAATGTTAGCAGATTCTTCTCCTATTACCATATCATATGATTTTGGAAGGGTTTTAATAAAGTGATGTACATGAGCAGCTTTTGCAGCTTCGATTACTTCGTTATCCGTTGCTTTTGGATTTCCATATTTAATGTTTTCTTTAATCGTTCCATTAAAAAGCCATGTATCTTGTAATACCATTCCAAACATTTTACGAAGTTCACCACGATTAAAATCTTTTATATTGTATCCATCTATTAAGATAGCACCCTTTGTTACATCATAAAATCTCATTAGTAGTTTTACCATAGTAGTTTTTCCTGCTCCAGTTGGTCCAACAATTGCTATTTTTTGTCCATCTTTCACAGTAGCATTAAAGTCATTAATAATTACTTTATCATCATCATAGCCAAATTGAACATGTTCAAAAGTAACATTTCCTTTTAATCCTTCTGTGCTTACTGGTTTTTTAACATCTTTTACTTCTTCTTTTTCTTCTAAGAAGATAAATACTCTTTCTGCTGCTGCAACCATCGATTGTAACATGCTAGATACTTGTGCAATTTGGTTAATTGGCTGGGTGAATTGCTTGTTGTATTGAATAAAGGATTGGATATTTCCAACGGTAATACGTCCTTTAATAGCAAGATAGCCTCCAAGGATTGCCACTGCAACATATCCTACATTTCCAACAAAGTTCATCACTGGATGAATCAATCCTGATAAGAATTGCGATTTCCATGCAGAATGATACAATGTATCATTTGCTGTTTCAAATTCTTTAATTGCTTGTTCTTCTCCATTAAATGCTTTTACAATGGTATGTCCTCCATAGATTTCTTCTACTTGCCCGTTAACGTGTCCTAAATATTCTTGTTGAGAAGCAAAGTATTTTTGTGATTTTCCAACAACAATTTTTACAATAACAGCCGTAATTGGTAGAATAAATAATGATATTAGCGTCATGGTCCAGCTAATGGAAAACATCATAATTAAAATACCAATAATAGTACAAATTGATGTAATAATTTGAGTAATACTTTGGTTTAAGTTTTGGCTTACGGTATCAATATCATTGGTAATAATGGATAACACTTCTCCATGTGTTTTTTTATCAAAATAGTGCATTGGTAAACGATTAATCTTTGCTACAATATCATTACGCAAACGATACGTGATTTTTTGAGATACGCCTGTCATAACAAACCCTTGTATGAATGAAAAAATAGCACTTATCACATATAATCCAAGTAACGTAAGTAAAATTGTTGCGATTTTTGAAAAATCAATTCCTGTTCCACCAGATAATTTGCTAACAATTCCATTATATATTTCAGTAGTTGCATTTCCTAATATTTTTGGTCCCACAATCGTAAAGATCGTACTTCCCACTGCAAAGATTAAAACAATGGCAATTGCTACTTTATATTTTGCTAAATATTCTTTTGCTAATTTTTTTGTAGTTCCTTTAAAATCTTGTGCTTTTTCAACTGGTGCTGGTCCTCTACCAGGCCCCCTACCACCCATTGGAGGTCTTTTTACATTTGTTTGTGACATTATTCTAATTCCTCCTCTCCAAGTTGTGATAGGGCAATTTCACGGTATGGTTCACATGATTTCATTAGTTCTTCATGGGTTCCTTTTCCTACCATCTTTCCTTCTTCTAAAACAATAATTTGGTCTGCATTTAAAATAGTACTGATTCTTTGGGCTACAATAATGACCGTTTTATTTTTTGTTTCTTTTGCAAGTGCGTTACGTAAATTAACATCTGTTTTTAAATCCAATGCCGAAAAACTATCATCAAATACAAAAATTTCTGGGTCAATAGCAATGGCTCTTGCAATCGATAAACGTTGCTTTTGTCCACCAGATACGTTCGTTCCTCCTTGTGAAATAGGAGAATCGTATGTTTCTTCTTTGTTGTTAATAAATTCTTCTGCTTGTGCAATACGAGCTGCAAATTTCATTTGCTCCTCACTTGCCTCTGGATTTCCATATTTAATGTTTGATGCAATCGTTCCAGAAAATAGCATTCCTTTTTGTGGTACAAATCCAATTTTTGCTCTTAATTCTTTTTGTGGTACTTCTTTAATATTAACTCCATCAATTCGAAGCTCTCCTCCTGTTACATCATAAAAACGAGGAATTAAGTTAACAATAGTAGATTTTCCGTGAACCTGTACTTCCAATAATTGCAGTCGTTTTTCCAGGCTCTGCTGTAAAATTAATATCTGTTATACATTCTGAGTCAGCATCTGGATATCGAAATGATACATTTTTAAATTCTACAAATCCTTTTTTAGTCTCATCCATTTTCTTTGGTTCTTTTGGGTCTATAATTCTTGGCTTTGTTTCTAATACTTCATTAATACGATTTGCTGATACTCCTGCACGTGGTAGCATAATAGAAATCATCGAAATCATTAAGAAACTCATGATAATTTGCATGGTGTATTGGATAAACGCCATCATATCTCCTACTTGGATAATCCCTTCATCTACACTATGTCCTCCTACCCATATAATAAGAAGCATAATTCCATTCATAATAAACATTAAGCTTGGCATCATCATACTCATGGCACGGTTTACAAATACATACGTATTCATTAAATCTTTATTGGCATTTTCAAAACGTCCTTCTTCTCTTTTTTCTGTATGGAAAGCACGAATAACTGATAATCCTGTTAAAATTTCACGAGATACTAGGTTTAATCTATCAATTAATTCTTGTAACTTTTTAAATCTTGGCATTGCTATGATAAACAATACTAATACAATTCCTATTACACATAGGATTGCAAGACCAATAATCCATGCCATAGAGGTATTACTATTAGCAAGAACTCGTAAGAAACCTCCTATTCCCATAATTGGTGCATATACTACTACACGAAATAACATCGAAATTAGCATTTGGATTTGTTGAATATCGTTGGTACTACGTGTAATTAGCGATGCTGTTGAAAAATTACTAAATTCTTCTCCGTGAAAATCCTAGTACTTTTTTAAATACTTTATCTCGTAATGTTTTTCCTAATCTTGCTGCTACTCTTGAAGATAAAAACATGATGCTAATAGCAGATACCATACTAATTAACGCAATTCCTAACATTTGGCATCCTGCTTCAAATACATAAGCAGTCTGTCCGTTCTTGAATTCCTTTATTTACAATTTTGGATGTATAACTCGGTAATTCTAAATCTGCCCATGCTTGCACACATAGCAAAATAACAATAACAACAACAGACACCCATGTTTTCTTTAAATTTTTTAGTAATTTTAACATTGTTTTCTCCCTTCCTTGTAATGTTATATTATATAGAACAAAAGCGATAAATGTCAATGCATTTATCGCTTTTAGATTGTAAATTTTATGTGAAAACTAGTGTTTTATTCTATTGTAACTCTATTAATTTACTCATATATTCTATCATAAATAATGGAATATTTATTAAGTTGTCATCTTTATTTAAATTTCTCATTGATAATCGAATTCTTATTTTGGGATTATATTTTTCCTGATATGCTTTTAGGCTTGCATTATTTCTATTTTCACTTGATTTAACCTCTATTGGAATAATCTCATTGTTATATTGAATCATAAAATCAATTTCATATCGATTATCAAATGTAAAATAATATGGATTTAGTCCATTTGCTATTAATGTCTGTAATACATAATTTTCTGTTAAAGCTCCTTTAAATTCTTGAAATAGTTTATCTCCTTCCACAACTACTTTACTATTTAAATCTGTCATTTTTCTTAATAAGCCTACATCACTTAAGTATATTTTGAATGATGCTAAATCATTGTAGCTGATAAGTGGCATGCTCGGTTTTGTTACATTATATATTTTATTAACAATATTCGCATCTTTTAGCCAATTTAATGCTCCTTCATATTCTCTTGCTCTTGCTCCATTTTTTGCAACTTGGTACAAGAATTTTTTATTTTCCTTTGATATTTGAGATGGTACACTATTCCAAATAATAGATATTCTGTTGGCTTCAATATTACTTGTATGTTTTGAAAAATCACTTTCATACGCTCTTAAAATATTGTCTTGTATTTTGTTTACTTTTTCCATATCTTTATTTTTTGTCCATGAATCTACAACTTCTGGCATACCTCCTATAATAAAATATGCTTTTAGTTTTTCACTTAATCTATCGAAAAATATCGTTGGAATATTCTCTATTGCTTGAATCGATTCCATATAATCTACTAAATTCTTTTGTCCATCTGCTTCTAAAAATTCGGTAAATGTCATTGGATACATATCTAAGAAATCCACTTTTCCTACTGGAAAAGATGTATGTGATAAACGTATTCCAAGTAAAGACCCCGCACTTATAATATGATACTCTTTGGCTTCTTCTTCAAAATATTTTAGAGAATTCAATGCATTGGGACATTCTTGTATTTCATCAAAAACAATTAGAGTTTTTCCTGGTATAATTGCCTTTCCATAAATAAAAGCTAATTGCTCTAAAATTCGAATCGGATTTTTTGTGTTCTCAAATAAATTGTATAACTCCGTATCATGATCAAAGTTAAAATAAGCAACTCCTTCATAGTTCTCGTTTCCAAATTGTTTTATAATATAGGTTTTCCCTACTTGCCTTGCGCCACGTAATATTAATGGTTTTCTATCCTTGTCGTTTTTCCATTCTATTAACTTTGTCATTATTTTTCTATCCATAGACATCATCTCCTACACATATATTATATCATATTCGTAAAATATTTACACGTTTTTTTAATACTTTTTAATAAATTTT
>CATLHF010000018.1 GCA_949948835.1 uncultured Clostridia bacterium
AATTTCTATTTACAAAAGAAAAAAACATGCTATAATAAAAACATCTTATTAAATTAGAACATAATAATCTATTCTAAATTTATTATCATTCAAAAAAATCTTATGAAATTGATTCAAAAATATTCAAAAGCTTTTAATCCAAAAGCGAAATATTTTCCAAAACAAAAAGAACGATAAAATTCAAAAACGAAAGGAGGAGAAGGAAGTACTGCTTTTTATTGTGTTTGAATTTAATAAAGAAATCAAAAAAATATTGTCATTTATGTTGAGTTTTAAAAACATACATGATACAATAAGAAAGGAAAAAACAAATGGGACTAAACCTAAAAGACGATATCATATTCAAAGCATTCTTTACGAAAAAAGGAAATGAAAAATACTTAAAAAGCTTTTTAGAATCAATACTACAAGAAAAAATAGATGAAATAGAAATCATACGGAGAAGCAAGTTTGCAACAACTAAGGAAAGCAGACAAACTAGGAAGACTAGATATAAAAGCAACCATCAACCAAACCAAAATAGTGAATATTGAAATCCAAGTAAAAAACAATAAAAATATGGAACAAAGAAGTGAATTCTATGGAGCAAAACTAATAACTGAGCAAATGGGGAAAAAAGACAAATACGAAGAACTAAAACCAGTGATACTAATCAACATACTAAATTACAGTATACTAAAAGTACCAGAATACTGTACAAAGACAGTAACAGTAGCAGACAAACATAGAGAATATGAAATCATAAAAGACATCACATACTGGTTTATTGAGTTACCAAAATTTCGAAAAAGCAAACCAAAGATAGCAAATGCACTAGAAGGATGGTTAGCATTAATAGATGACAAAGATAGGGGGTTAATCAAGATGGCAGAAGAGAAACATGAAATCATCAAAGAAGCAAAAGAAGAAGTAGAAGAAATCTTATCAGATGCAGTCATAAAAGAAATCAATGAATTCAGACAAACAGCGATATGGGATGAAAACTCAGTAAAACATCATGCAAGAGAAAAGGGGTTAAAAGAAGGCAGAAGGCAGGGAGTAAAAGAAGGAAGAGAAGAAGGAATAAAAGAAGGAATAAAAGAGGGAAGAAAAGAAGGAATAAAAAAAGGCAAGGAAGAAATTGTAAAAGAAATGCTAAAAGCTGGAATGGATAGAGAAATGATTAGTAGACTAACAAAGTTTAGTGTCGAAGAAATCAAGCAATTAGAAAATTAGGATAGTATCATGCAAAAGAAGAGCAATTTTGTTCTTCTTTTTATAATGACAAATTTTAAAAAATAATAAAACCTTGATTTTCTAGGAAAAATTTGGCATATTTTATGTACAGGTTGCATATAATATAGATAGATACTGGCTTTTCAAGATGTATCGTAAAATTTGACAAAAATAATTGCTTAGTATATAATAACCATATCACTTGAAGGAGGGATATGAATTCAAATGATAGAAAATGAAAAAGCATCGCTATCAATAAAAAGAATTGCAGGAATTGCTATATTGCTTATTTTTATATGTGGTGTCGGTGTAATGGCGGCAAACGTCAAAGTAAATCATGTAAAAATTGTGTTATCCAATCATTATGAAATGAATGTATTAACAACAAAAACCAAAGTATCTGACATTTTAGAAGAAAGTCATGTTGCCCTGTTACCAGAAGAAAATGTTGTTCCTAATATGGATTCACAAATTTCAGAAAATAGAACAATTACGATTACCAAAACACTAGAAGAAGGACAAGATGTAATAAAACTTGCAGAAGCAAACAGTGAGGTTTCAATGGAACAATTACTAGGAGATTATACACCAGTAATTGAAAAAGTTATTACAGAAACAGTGGAAATACCATTTGAAACGATTACAAAAGATTCTTCTGGAATAGATGGAACAAGTAAAATCCTTACAAAAGGAAAAAATGGATTAAAAGAAATTACCTATCGTGCTAAATTTAAAAATAATATTGAAATGGAAAGAACAGTATTATCAGAAACAATTATCAAAAATCCTGTTAATCAAGTTGTTCAAGTAAATAAAAAAACAGTTACTTCAAGGTCTAGTGTAGAAAGAACAGCTTCTACAAATCCTGCAACAACGTCAGCCAATCATTTAGCACAAAAAGTAGCAGGAAAAACACCAATGGTTAAAAATTTTAACACATCAGCATATTGCGCATGTGTGAAATGTTGTGGAAAAACAAATGGAATTACTTCATCTGGAGTAAAAGCATCTTCGTGGTGTACATTAGCTGCAGGAAAAGCGTATCCTGTTGGAACCATTATCTATATACCAGCACTAAGTAACAAGCCAAATGGCGGATGGTTTATTGTACAAGATAGAGGTGGAGCAATATCCAATAATAAGTTAGATGTCTACATGGGAACACATTCACAAGCACTACAATTTGGTAGAAAAAACCTAGAATGCTATGTATATTATATGTAAAAAGAAAAGCAAATAGATAAAACTCTATTTGCTTTTTTCTTAAGATTCATGTTATAATACAAAAACGAAAAGGAGGACGTATCGATGAAACTTGTTTCGTGGAATGTAAATGGATTAAGAGCAGTTTTAAAAAAAGGATTTGAAGACTTTTTTAAAACAGTAGATGCTGATATTTTTTGTATACAAGAAACCAAAATGCAAGAAGGACAAATTGAGAATTTTATATTAGAAGGCTATACTCAATATTGGAATAGTGCCGAAAAAAAAGGCTATTCTGGAACAGCCATTTTTACAAAAATGAAACCTGAAAATGTAACTTATGGAATTGGTATAGAAGAGCATGATAAAGAAGGAAGAGTTATTACTCTAGAATTTGAGAATTTTTACTTAGTAAACATTTATACTCCAAATTCCAAAAGAGAATTAGAACGTCTACAATATCGAATGGTTTGGGAAGATGAAATAAGAAATTATTTAATCAAGTTAAATAAAGAAAAACCAGTTATTATGTGTGGAGACCTAAATGTAGCACATGAAGAGATTGATTTGAAAAACCCAAAAACCAACAGAAGAAATGCGGGTTTTACAGACGAAGAACGTGGTAAAATGACAGAACTATTAAATGCTAAATTTATAGATTCTTTTCGATATATTTATCCAGATCGTATAGGGTATACATGGTGGTCTTATATGGGACAAGCAAGAGCAAAAGACGTAGGATGGAGAATTGATTACTTTATTGTATCAGAAGATACAAAAGCGAACATTCAAGATGCGTATATTTATAAAGAAATTATGGGAAGCGATCATTGTCCAGTAGGACTAGAAATCAAATTATAAAGGAGGTAACCAGTGGAAAAGAAAACAAATATATGGGGAAAATGGTTATATTGGTTCATTTTTGCAGTATCGGTGATTGCAGTATATAAAACATTAGATAACTTCCAAGACATTACGAATTGGATAAGAGATGTTTTTGGTGTATTAATGCCATTTTTAATAGGAATTTTACTTGCCTATCTTTTCTATATCCCATGTAAAAAAATAGAGAAGTTATATGAAAAATCGAAATTAAAATTTATCAAAAAAAAAGCAAGAGTAATCAGTGTTTTTACAGTCTACTTATTAGCGCTTGTTATCATTGTGTTAGCAATTCAGTTTATCATACCAAATTTAACGAAAAGTATTGCAGATTTAGCAAGTAATATTGGAACATATTATCAAAACACGATAAACAGCTTACAAGACATTCCAGAAGATTCGTTCTTAAGACAAATTGATATACAAGCTGTTGCAGATAGCCTAAATAAAATAAATATAGCAGAATACATTAATATTTCAACGATTTTAGAATCCTTAAAAGGAGTCATTGGTGTTGCAGGAGGAATTTTTGATTTTTTTGTATCACTTATTGTATCGGTCTATATCTTATTAGAAAGAACACAAATTTTATGTTTTATACGAAAATTAGTAAAAGCAACTTTTAAAGAAAAAACCTATTTAACCATTGGAAAATATTTTCATAATACCAATGAAATTTTCTTTAAATTTCTATCAAGTCAATTATTAGATGCCTTTGTAGTGGGAGTATTAACTTCAATTGCTATGTCATTATTGGGTGTAAAATATGCTGTATTATTAGGCTTTTTAATTGGAGCTTCTAACTTAATTCCATATTTTGGTGCTATTGTTGGGGTTAGTGTATCGATTATTATTACCATTTTTACAGGAGGGATTGGAAAAGCTATTTGGATGGCAATTGTTGTTATTATTTTACAACAAATTGATGCCAATATCATTAATCCCAAAATTGTGGGAAACTCACTTAGCATTAGTCCACTTCTTGTTATTTTTGCGGTAACAATTGGAGGAGCCTACTTTGGAATACTAGGAATGTTTTTAGCAGTACCAATATTTACGGTGTTAAAAATTATGATAGAGGATTATATTGATTATAGAACTAAAATGAAGGTATAGAAAATCTATACCTTCATTTTTTTTATTTTTTTAATTTCAGAATCTAATTTCTTTAAAATATCACGTCTAACAAGAAGAGCTTGTTCATATTCGTTAAGGACATCTAAGTAATTTTCAAAGGTTTCTCCTTGTACCAATAACAATTTTACACCATTTTCATAATAAATTTTTTCTTTTTCTTTTTTTGCTTGATTCATTTTCTTAGCATATTTATCAATTTCCCTTAATCTTGCAATATTTTCTTCTAGATGTTCTACGTATTCTTGCACACAATATTTTTCATATTCGATATCATCAATAACAACTTTCATCAATGCTTTTAAAACTTTTGGATTAATTTTACCATCTTTATATCCCTTTGGAGGAGTAGCATCTTCTATTAACATTAAAAGTGTATCCGAAATATCTATGTGAGACTTATATTGTCTTTTACTAACAATCGCATCATATTCATCTGCAACACGAATAATTTGTCCTTCAATAGGAATATCTTTTTTGGTAAGACTACGAGGGTAACCAGTTCCATTTAAAGCTTCATGGTGATAAATTGTTCCTGCAGCATATGGCCTAAGTTTTAAATCCTTCATACACATGTTATAACCAACGGTTGTATGTGTTTTCATAATCTCATATTCTTCATCTGTTAAAGGACCCTTTTTTTGTAAAATTTTTGGAGGAATAAATAATTTCCCAATATCATGTAAATAAGCACAAATGGTACAATACACAGTAAATTTATTTGATGCATTCATATATTCACAAATACGGCAAGTTAAATTAGCTACATTCTCACAGTGAACTCTTGTAAATGCATCCAAACTATCTAACATACTTAACTGGTAACGCATTGCTTCATCCAAATTATAAGATTTTAAACTTGTTTTACTATAAAAATCAAACTTTTCTTCTTTCATATGTCTCTCCTTCTCTTATAAAACCATCATACCATGAAACAGTAAGAAATGTAAATAAAAATGATTTGACTTTTTCTAAGAAGTTAGCGTATAATATAAATAGAAAATGAGAAACCAGGAAAGTGGTTGCCGAATAAAGATTAAAATAACCGTTTACTCGACCAAAAGCAGAACGGTTATTTTTTTATATAATTGTAAGCATTTCTAAATAAAATTCGAGCGAAAATGTTGCTATTTTGTCGATATTACGGTATGATAGTAAGGTGAATTTAGAAAAACAATAAAGGTGGTAAACATGCATTTAAAAAGATTAGAATTACAAGGATTTAAATCCTTTGCAGATAAAACCGTATTAGAATTTATGCCAGGAATTACGTCAGTTATTGGACCAAATGGTTCTGGAAAAAGTAATATATCGGATGCTATTCGTTGGGTATTAGGGGAGCAAAGCATGAAATCCCTAAGAGGTTCCAAATCAGAAGATATTATTTTTGCAGGAACACAAAGCAGAAAATCCTTAGGATTTGCCGAAGCATCTATTGTATTTGATAATAGCGATGGAAAGCTTCCTATTGAATACCAAGAAGTAACGGTTACTAGAAAAATATATCGAACGGGAGAATCTGGCTATTTTATTAATAAAACACCATGTAGATTAAAAGATGTACTAGAACTATTTATGGATACTGGAATTGGAAAAGATGGTTATAGTATCATTGGACAAGGAAAAATCGATGAAATTTTAAGCAATAAATCCGAAGATAGACGTCATATCTTTGAAGAAGCAGCAGGAATTGTAAAATATCGAGTAAGAAAACTAGAGTCAGAGAAAAAATTAGAAAGTACCAAATTAAATTTATTAAGAATTAATGACATTTTATCAGAAATTGAAGCCAACATTGAACCATTAAAGGTACAATCCGAAAAAGCAAAGAAATTTTTAGACCTACGAGAAGAACTCAAAGGAATTGAAATTGGTTTATTTCTTCATAATATCGATACTTATAAAGAAAAATTAGCACAAATAAAAATTGATGAAGATATTTTAATAGGACATAATGAAGAAGCAAACCAAAAGATGGAGACTATAAATTGTTTAAAAGAAGAATTAAAACAACAAATCAATACCATTACAGATGAAATTGAATCCATGCAAAATATTGGATTTGAAAGCAGTAAACAAATTGAGAAAATTAATTCTGATATGAATGTAGCAAATGAAAGAATGGCAAACAACAAAGAAAATGATGCTCGTTATGAAAAAGAAATTATAGAAAATGAAACAAGAATTAAAGAACTAGAAGAGGAAAAAACAGCAAAATTAGAAAAAAAGAATAACCTATTTAGTAGCAAAGAAAAATTCCAAAAAGAGCTTGAAGAAAAAGAAGAAGAATTAAATAAATTAACGTTAAAACTATCCACAAAAGAGCTTGAAATGGAGGAGAAAAAACAAAAACAAGAACAAAATGTGGATAATCGATACGAAAAAAGTGCAGGCATTAGTGCATTAGAAGTAAACTATGAAAACAACCAAAAAAGAGAGCAATCCTTAAAAAGCGAAATTCAAATGACCATTTCAGAATTAGACCACACCCGTATCACCAAAGAAGAGATTGCAAAAACATTTCATGAAATTGAAGCACAAAGAAATAGTATCACAAAATCATTATTAGAAATTAACAAAAAGAAAGAACAAGCAACGAAAAAGATAAAACAATATGAGATGAATATTCAAAACTTAGAACAAGAAGAAAGAATGAAGTCTTCTCGTTTAAAATTTTTACAAGAAACCGAGAAAGAAAAAGAAGGATACACAAGAAGTGTTAAATCCTTGTTATTAGAATGCGATAAAAATGCAGAATTAAGAAAAGGTATGTATGGAGCATTAAGTAGCTTAATTCGTTCTCCAAAAGAATATGAAACAGCGATTGAAATGGCACTAGGAGCAAGTCTTCAAAACATTGTAACTCAAAATGAAGAAGATGCGAAAAAATTAGTAGAGCATTTAAGAAAAAATAATCTAGGAAGAGCTACTTTCCTACCAATTGCATCTGTTTCTGGTAAAAAATTAGAAAAATTAAACGATAAAGGGATAGACGGAGTCATTGGAATTGCTTCTGACCTTATTAAAGTAGATAAAAAATATGAAAACATCATTGTTAGTTTGCTTGGTAGAACGGTTATTGTAGAAGATATGGACCATGCCATAAAACTTGCTAAACAAAACCATTATACTTTTAAAATTGTAACCCTAAAAGGAGATATTATTAATCCATCTGGAGGAATTACAGGAGGTTCTGTACAAGCAAAAACGGTTAATATTTTAGGAAGAGCAAGAGAAATAGAAGAATTAGAAAAACATCTAAAACAAATTAGACAAAAAATTGAAAAAGAACAAACAGCCAAAGAAGAATATGAAGGAAGCATTGAAAATGTATTAGAAGAAGTAGAAAGTTTAGAAATAAAATTAAAAGATATTGATATTGTATATGCAACGGATAAACAAAAATTGGTTGCTGTAGAAGAGAATATTGCGAAATTAGAAGCAAGATTAGAGAAGCTAAGGAACGAACAAAACGAAATTGCAAAAAATCAAGAACAAATTTTATTACAAAAAGAAGAATTGGAAAAAGAAATTGGGAATTTAACAAGTGAAATTGAAAGTTTAAGCCAAGAAATTGAACAATATGCAACATTAAATAAAGATAATCAAAAATACATTGACGATTTAAACTTTGATATTACGAATCTTCGTATTAGTGTATCTTCTTTTGATGAAAGTGAATCTTCGATTGATGAAATGGTAGAAAGAATTAATACCGATATTGAAAATTGTAATATCAGTATTGAAAATAAAAAATCACAAAGAGAAACCATTAAACAAGATAACATCATATTAGAAAATAAAAAAATAGAGTTTCAAAAGAAAATAGAGGAGATTAAACAACAAGTAAGTAATAGTAGCCAAACAGTAGAAAATTTAAAAAATGAAAGAACAGCCAAAAACGAAAGATTATCCAAAGTGGAAACAGAAATTGGTGAGCAATTTCATGTAATAGAAGACCTAAAAGCACAAATTGTAAAAATTGATGTCAAAAAATCAAAACTAGAACAAGATGTTGAAGATGTGATTAACAAAATGTGGGAAGAATATGAAATAACACCAAATGCGGCGACTGAGTATGAAAAACCAACCAATGTAGCAGAAACCACAAAACGTGTTAATTCCCTTAGAAATAGCATTAGAAACTTAGGAAGCATTAATATTGATTCCATTGAGGAATATAAACAAACCAAATCTCGTTATGATTTTATGTGTGAACAACGTCTAGACCTTGAAAACACCATTGGAAAACTAAAAAAAGTTATTCAAGATATGACATCCATTATGAAAGAGCAATTTGAAAAGCAATTTAACATCATTAATCAAAACTTTGGAGAAGTGTTTAAAGAATTGTTTGGTGGAGGAAAAGCAGAGTTAATTTTAGCAGATCCAGAAAATATTCTAGAATGTGGCATTGAAATACAAGTACAACCACCAGGAAAGAAACTACAAAATATGACTCTTTTATCAGGAGGAGAAAAAGCATTTACAGCGATTGCATTACTATTTGCAATTTTAACCATTAATCCAGCGCCATTTTGTGTACTAGATGAAATTGAGGCAGCATTGGATGATGTAAACGTATATCGTTTTGCTGATTATTTAAAGAAATTTTCAGGAGATACACAGTTCCTAGTAATTACCCATAGAAAAGGAACAATGGAAGCAGCAGATACGGTATATGGTGTTACGATGCAAGAAAATGGTATTTCAAAATTGTTATCAATGAAATTAAAAACAAACGATTAATTTAAAAACAGCAAATGTTTTTTTATTAGATTATGCTAAGAGAGGGTATCTAGTTAATATAAGAGTGGAATGAAATTGAAAAATACCATTTTTAGAGGGAATTTATCAAAAACGATTGAAAAAAGGATACAAAATAGAATATAATAAAGACAATATAAAAAATATTGTCTTTTTTTGTAACATTTTATAAGTTTTAAGACTCTTATATAGTGAAAGGGAGAAAAAATTTGGAGCAGGATTTGGAGATAGAAAGAATCTATCAAGAATACTTAAAAACAGTGTATAACTACTTAAACTGCTTATGCGAAGATGAACTTTTAGCAGAAGACTTAGCGCAAGAGACTTTCTATATTGCAAGTAAGAAAATAAATGGATTTCGAAATGAATGTAAAATAGAAGTTTGGTTATGTCAAATTGCGAAAAATTTATGGTATAAGGAACTAAAGAAATTAAAGAAAGCAACAATTATTTCTATGGATGCAGAAGTAGGAGAGATAGGGGAAATAAAATCTGACTTTGATTTAGAGGAAGAATTCATAGAAAAGGATGAAAGAACAAAGTTATACACAGAAATAGAGAAATTAAGAAGTCCTATTAAGGAGCTTGTTTATTTGGAGTTAACGACTAGGTTAACCTTTAAAGACATAGCACAAATACTCGGAAAGTCCGAGTCATGGACGAGAGTTACGTTTTACAGATGGAAAAGAAAAATGGAAGAAATGAATCAAAAGGAGGAACAATAAAATGAAACAAGTAAACAGAGATTGTAAAATTGTACAGGATTTATTACCAAATTATATTGAAGGATTAACAGATGAAGTTACAAATCAATATATTGAAGAACATATTGCAACATGTTCTGAATGTACTAATGTATTGAAGGCGATGCAAGGAGATATTTCTGTAGAAGAGTTTGATCAAGAGAAGGAGATTAATTATCTAAAAGGAATACGAAAAAGAGTAAAAAGAACCATTGCTATTGTTTCTCTATTGGTAGTTATAATTGCAGTGGGTATTGTGCTATATGTAAGCCAAAAATCAAAACTACAAATTACAAACTATACGTTCCTAAGGGCAGAATTTGTGTCACAAGAAGAAAGGACAATAGATGGGAATGTTTATGGTACGCTAATAGCGGTTATTGATGAGAAAGGAGTATGTAAAAGTACAAGAATAGTATATAAAGGATATAATGATGAAGAATTAAATCGAATATATGAGTTAATGAAGTCAGACGAGTATTATTGCTCAAATGTGCAATTAGTGGATGATGAGATACATTATAATATAAATACATGGAATACATATAAGAAAAATGAAGTAAAGAATCATTGGAAAACAGAATTTAATATAGAACAAATTGAAGAAATATAATTAGTATAATAAAATCGAGAAATATGATAAACATATTTCTCGATTTTATTATACTAATTCAATATGAAGCACTAAAAGTTATTACTTTGAAAAAACCCAGCCGCCTAACCAGCCTTTTGAAGTACCTAATATGGTATAGACTACTTTGTATTGCCCAGCAGGGGCATTTGAAAACGACAGGCTTTCTTGCTTTTGATTGCCTGTTAACAATGTTGTCAGAGCTTTAGTTCCATCGGGCCGATACAAAGTGATAGAAATCTGTACGCTACTGGAAGGAAAAGAATAACTCTCAATAGTGAGTCCTCCTCTTGAAGTAGAACTGCCAGTCGCATTAATATAGAAACTACCAGTAATAGAGTTTGTGTAGCTCGCTGCGTATCCGTAGATGCCACTTGCGAGACCTACGATAGAGCCAGCTTCGACTGCTTCTGCTGCTACTTCTGTTGTTACTTCAGGTGTTGATTGCGGTTCTGCTGCCATAACAGACGTACTTGTTGTCATCAGACATACAAATGTTAATAAAGTTGCTAAAAGTTTTCTTCCTTTTCTCATAGAAAATATCTCCTTTTCTTTTGTGATGTGTTAATAGTTTCTGGTTACTTGTGCTTCATATCTTTTTCCAGAGATAAAAGAGCATTGATAATCAACGCTCTTTTATCCTTGGAATTTTGCTACCTTCCGATTTTTCTGGAAGTCGAAATATAGTTTACTATCAGAAGAGAAAATCAACAATGTAAGTGGAATCCAGTGGAACAATTTGTCTGATTTTAGAAAAAACTAAAAAAAAATAAAAAAATTTTAAAAAAAGTGTAACAAAATGAGTAAAAATAGTCTCTTATATAATAGAGAGAAAAAAATAAAGGAGAGAAGATATGAACCGTTTAATTATTTTAGAAGACAACTTGGAATTTTCAAGAAGCTTACTTAACTATATTGTTGAGAGGAACAAAAAAATACAATTATGGAGTTTGGCAATTGATGGAGAGGAAATAATAGAAAAAATAAATTTGTTACGAGAGGATGATATTCTATTAATGGATTTAGGCTTGCCTAAAATTAATGGAATTGAAGTTATCGAGCAATTAGCAAAAAACAAAGAACAATTACCTCACATCATTGTTATGAGTGGAAATGTAGATTTATGGAGCAAACTAAAAAATTATACATCATACATATATGCAGCAATTGGAAAACCATTTGCCTTAAAAAGAGTGGCAGAAATGATTGATGAAATTACTTATTCCACAGATCAAAGACGTTATGAAAAACTTGTGAAAGAAGAATTAAGAAAATTTGAAATGAATATCACAACAATAGGATATGATTATATTGTTGATGCTATCATGCTATCGTTACAAGATGAAAACTTGTTAAAAGATATGAAGAATAGATTATATAAAAGTATATCTATTAAAAACAATAATATTAATCCAACCAATATAAAATGGACAATCGAAAAAAATATAAAATCAATGGTGCGATATACAAGCTCAAAAGTTACGAAAGAATATTTTCATGTAGAAGCAAGAGAAAAAATAGCACCAAAACTTTTCGTTAGTACAGTTGTCAATAATCTAAAGCAAGAAATGGAAAAAGAGCTCGAAGCAGAAAAAGAGTCATGCCTTTCATAATGTAATTTTAGAAAGAAGGTACTATAAAATTTATAGTATCTTCTTTTTGATAGGCACTACATTACAAATCGACTAACAGCAATACAAATTAAAAGAACGCCAGAAAGTGTAGACCAAATATTTTCAGGAATATGAGATACACAAGCAATTTTTTCTCCTAATAGCCTTCCACATGAAAGAAAAGCAAGCTGAAAAGTAGCTACAAGAATTGGAAACAAAAATGAATGATAACCAATCATACTGCTACAAATACCAATACAAATCGAATCAATCGAAAGACAAATTCCTAAATAAATTGCTTCTTTCCAATCAATTTTTTTGGAATGGTCTAAATCGGAAGAAATGGGGTCACGAATAATTTGAATTGTAATTCCCAAAAAGCGAATCATAAATTGATACATAGTAGGCGAAGAATTTTGTATAAAATTCTCCTCTTTTTTGGGCCCAAGAGCTTGGTAAATAATCCATAATCCCATCATAATCAAAAAACAACCACCAATCCATTTGGTTATATTTTCAGAAAAAAATTCACTTAAAAACGTTCCAAATGAAATAGACACAGAAGTCATAAAAATAGAAATCACAAACAAAATTACTTTAGCATTTTTAAAAATTTTCGTATTTCGTATGCCATATGTAATACCAATGCCAAACGAATCAATACTAACCGAAAGTGCTAAAATAACCAAACTAAGAAGCATAATTTTTCACCTCATTTACATAATATGAAAAATAAAAGCTTTTGTGAATCCGATTATTGCCGAATTTTGATGAACGAAAAAGCTTGATGAAGTGTAAATTATCGATTATCGTATAAGGGTATATTTTTTCTAAATTAATTATAAGTCTAATGCCTGTTATAGTAAAGGAGGTAATACAATTTGCCAATAATTTCGCAATTTTATGGAATATTAGTACAGAATTTTTTGAAAAAGAAGGAAAGCATAATTTAAAACACATACACGTCAGGTATCATGAATATAAGGCTTGCTATGATTTAGATGGGAATTTGATAGAAGGTAAATTACCAATAAAACAAAAAAGCTAGTAGAAGCATGGATTGTAATACATAAAGAAGAATTATATTTATTATGGGAGTGTGTACAAAATGAAGGGGAATATTTTAAAAATGTAAAGACAAGGGGTTGCACAATAGAATGGGAAAATGGAGAAGACGTTGCACCAGAACATCTATATCATGATAGTGTGCCAATTGATAAATATAAATAAGAAGAGGATGAGAAATTAGATAAAAGACTAATTTCTCATCTTTTTAATTCATAAAATTTTCGTACAAGCATATAGTTATAAAAACGAACAAAGGAGAGGATTTTATGTGGCATACATTGCGTGTCGAAGAAGTCGAAAAAAACTTAAAGACGAAGGTTGATAAGGGACTAGATGAACAGGAGGTAAAGGTAAGAATTACAAAAGATGGACGAAATAGGTTACAAGAGCAAAAAAAAGAAAATATCATTATTAAATTCTTTAAGCAATTTAATGATTTTATGATTATAATTTTAATCATAGCATCTGTCATATCAGCTGTTATGGCATATATCGAAGGAACTGGCGATTATATGGATTCCATTATTATTATTGCCATTGTTGTATTTAATGCCATTATGGGACTTGTGCAAGAAGCAAAAGCAGAAAAATCATTAGAAGCACTAAAAAAGATGGCAGCCCCTCTTGCTAAAGTAAGAAGAAATGGAAAAGTAGAAACAATTGAAAGCGAAGAGTTAGTAAGAGGAGATATTGTGATATTAGAAGCTGGAAATTTTGTACCAGCAGATTGTAGATTAATCAAAAGTTTTAATTTAAAAGTAGAAGAATCAGCGTTGACAGGAGAGACTCTACCAGTAACAAAAGATGCTAATGTTGTACTAAACCAAGAAACTGAAATTGCAGATACTATTAATATGGTATTTGCCACAAGTATTGTTGTAAATGGACATGCAGAAGGAATTGTAGTGGAAACAGGAATGAATACAAATGTAGGAAAAATTGCAAAAATGATTATGAACGATGAAGCACCACAAACACCAATCCAAAAAAAGCTAGCCCAAGTAGGAAAAACATTAGGAATTGCCTGTCTAATCATATGCTTTGCAATTTTTGTGATTGGCATTATGAAACACATTCCAATCACTGAAATGTTTATGACATCAGTAGGTCTTGCCGTTGCAGCCATTCCAGAAGGACTACCAGCTATTGTTACCATTATGTTATCCATTGGTGTTACAAAAATGGCAAAAAACAATGCTATTATTCGAAAACTACCAGCAGTCGAAACATTAGGAAGTAGTAGTGTTATTTGTTCCGATAAAACAGGAACCTTAACTAAAAATCAAATGACAGTTGTTGAAGTAGAAGATGTAAATGGAAAAGTAATCATCGATAAAGAATATCGCTATTTGCTAGGGCTTGCAAGTATGTGTACCGATTGTGAAATACAAACCATTCATGGAAAACAAGAAGCAACAGGAGAAGCAACAGAAGTTTCTATTGTAAACGAAGCATTACGAGTAGGAGAAAACAAAGAAGAATGGGAAAAACGTTATCCGAGATTAAACGAAATACCATTTGATTCTAATAGGAAAGCAATGACAACCATCCATCGATTCGAAGGAAAATACCGTGTTATTACCAAAGGAGCACCAGATGTATTACTACAACGATGTAAAAACTATTATTATAATGGGCAAGAAGATACATTAACCAATGTGATAAAAGAAAAGATAAGCAAAACAAATCAAGAGATGGCGAGCAAAGCCCTACGAGTTTTAGCCATTACTTACCGAGATTTTGATACGATGCCAGAACATCTAGAGGCAGACAATGTTGAAAAAGACCTTACTTTTGTAGGATTAGTGGGAATGATGGATCCACCAAGAGAAGGTGTAAAAGAAGCAGTAGCAACTTGCAAAAAAGCAGGAATTAAAACTGTTATGATTACAGGAGACCATATTACAACAGCAAGCGCTATTGCAAAAGAATTAGGCATTTTAAAAATGCATGATTTAGCAATTACAGGTGCCGAACTCAATAAACTATCTGACCAAGAACTTGAAAAAAATATCATGAGATATTCCGTTTTTGCGAGAGTTTCTCCAGAGCATAAAGTAAGAATTGTAAAAGCATTTAGAAATACAGGAGCAGTTGTTGCGATGACAGGAGATGGTGTAAACGATGCGCCTGCCCTAAAAAATGCAGATATTGGAATTGCTATGGGAAAAAACGGAACCGATGTTGCTAAAAATGCATCTGATATGATTTTAACAGATGATAATTTTGTTACCATTGTAAAGGCAGTCAAACAAGGAAGAAATATATATGATAACATCCGAAAAGCAGTACATTTTTTGATTTCAACCAATATTGGAGAAATTGTAACCATTTTTATGGGATTATTATTAGGACTAGAATCGCCACTCCTTGCTATCCAATTATTATGGATTAACCTAGTAACCGATTCTATTCCAGCCATTGCCTTAGGATTAGAAAGACCAGATAAAGATATTATGAATAAAAAACCACATAATGCTAAAAAAGGAATCTTTTCAGATGGGTTATGGGGAAAAATATTTGTAGAAGGAACCATGCTTGGAATGCTTACACTATGTGCCTTTAGTATAGGAAATCATCTATATGGATTAGAAGCCGGAAGAACCATGGCATTTTTATCTTTGGGATTATTAGAATTAGTCCATAGTTTTAACATTAAAAGTGAACAATCCATATTTAAAGCAGGACTTTTTGAAAATCGTTATTTAGTAGGAGCCTTTGTTATAGGAGCCATTTTACAAATTGGAGTTGTGTGTATACCAGGGATTGCTAATATCTTTAATCTAGTACCACTAACAATCACAGGATGGCTATGGGTATCAGCAATTTCTATTTCACCACTAATCATTATGGAAATTCAGAAAAAATTCAATGAAATCAAATTTGGAAAAGTAGTATATGGGTATAAAGAAAAAAGAAATCCTTGCAAATAGAAGCAAAATGCAATACAATAGAAGCAATAAAAGGGGGATAAAGATGAAAAGAATAAGGAATAAATTAATGATTGCTTTTATTGTATTTTTTAGTATTTTGCTATTATCCAATTTATCCAATGCGGCAGGATTAAAACTAAAAAATTTAGACTATCAAGTAAACTTAAATTCCGATGGAACGGCAGATGTTGTAGAAAACTGGAAAATTTATATAGAAGATACCAACACATTGTTCAAAACATTTGAAATTGATAAAAGTAAATATAAAGAAATAACAAATGTAAGTGTGGAAGAAATAAAAAGTTCTAGAAACGTTAATTTTAAAAGAATTTATCAAGAAAAATACCATGTAGATAAAAATTGTTTTTATGCATTAATAAATAGTAAAGGACAATTTGAAATTGCTTGGGGAGCACATGCAGAAGATACCACAAGAACTTATCAAATTCGTTACACGATTGTGGATGCGGTTAAAAACTATGCCGATTGTTCTGAATTTTATTGGCAATTTATTTCGACCGAATCAGAGATTCCAGCAAATATTGTAACAGGAACAATTACACTCCCATATGAAGTATCCAATAAAGAAGATTTAAAAGCATGGGCACATGGACCATTAAATGGAAATATTGTCATCGTTTCAAAAGATACTGTAAAATTTGAGGTAGAAGATTTAAGACGAAATACCATGTTAGAAGCAAGAGTTGTAATACCAACGAACGTTTTTGCAAACAATCAAAATAGAAGTAATCAAGAAAAATTACAAAGTATTCTAGCACAAGAACAAGAGTGGGCAGATGAAGCAAATAGAATTCGAGAAAAAAGAATAAAAGAAAAAGAAAAGACAAGAAGAATCTTGATAATTGCAGTCATTATTTTTAATGGAATTGGACTCGTATTAGCAATTATTATTATAAGAAAAATAATAAAATATCATAAGAAATTAAAAGAACATCCAGTATTAAAGCCAGAAATGGAGATGAAATACTTTAGAGATATACCAGATGGGTCTGCAACTCCAGGAGAAGCAGGATTTTTATATTATTTTAAAAATACTAGTTTACAATACAATATGAGTAAAATCATTTCAGCTAGTATGCTAGATTTATGCTTAAAGGGATATTTAAGTTTTGAAACAATTGCAGAAAAGAAAAATCAAATTCGAGTTACTTTAAAAGAAAAAAATACAGAAAATTTAGCCGAAGACGAAAAAACAATTTATGAGTTATTAGAGAAAGCGGCAAATAAAGAAACAAAATCATTTACCATGAAAGATTTCGAAAAATATGCAAGAAATCATTCAAGTAGTGTATTAAGCAAAATTAATAAAATTGAAACACAAGTCAAAAAACAACAAGAAGAAAAGAAAAATTATAGTAAAGAATTAATTGAAAATTATAACAAATGGATGGGAAAAGGTGTAGGATATATTGGACTTGCCACGGTAGGAATATTTATTATGCAAATTTTAGTAATACCTGCCATCATTGCTTCTATTTATAGCTTTATCATTTCGTCAAGATATCATACATTAACACAAAAACGGAGTAAATGAAAAAGAGAAATGGTTAGGACTAAAACGATATATGGCAGATTTTTCTCTAATGAAAGAAAAAGAAGTTCCAGAATTGGTACTGTGGGAAAAATATTTAGTATATGCAACAGTCTTTGGAATTAGTGAAAAGGTATTAAAACAATTAAAAGTAGTATATCCACAAGTTTCAGATGAAGAATATATGAGTTCTCATGGATATGCTTATATGTATTTAATGTACTCTAGCAATTTTAATAACTCATTTTTGTCAAGCTTAAATACATCTATAGGAAATTCTTATAATAATGTAACAACAAGCAATTATTCTTCTGGATCTGGTTCAGGAGGAGGGTTCTCGTCTGGTGGAGGCTTCGGTGGAGGCGGAGGCCGGAATGGGCGGAAGATAGGATTGTTTTAGCCAACATAAAAAGCGAAGAAAACTTCGCTTTTTATGTTTCATATTTAATTCTTTCTTTTTCCAAATAATGATAAAACTCGTAAGAAAATATTGATAAAGTCTAAATATAATTCCATAGCACCATAAATATGTAACTTGCTTTGGTCTAAAGTTTCGTCTTCTTGTAGAGCTTTAATTTTGTTCATATCATATGCTGTAATACCAAAGAACACAAATAGAATAACCCAATCTAAAATAACATCTAACATGGAATTACCAATAAATAAATTAATAATACTTAAAATAATACCAACAATTAAAATGCCAAATAAAAGAGTTTTCCAATTGCTTAAATCCTTATTTGTTTTATAGCCATAAAAAGCCATACCACCAAATAAAAGTGCACTTACAACAAATAGCCATACAATGGAGTTTAACTCAAATAAAACAAAAATAGTAGAAAGAGTAACACCGTTTAGCATTGCATAGACAAAAAACAAAATTCCAACAATCATTGGAGGCAATTTTTTAAATAAAAATGAGAATAAAAGTACAACTAAAACTTCAGCAATTAATAACATTTCCCAATAACCACCAATAAAAATAGAAACAAATAACCCAGATGCATAGGTATACCAAGCAACAATCGCAGTTCCTAATAAACCAAGAAACATCCAAAAAAACGTTTTTTGAATTAAAGTACCTTGTTTTTCTTCTTCCATCCTCTTCATCTCCTTTCATATTTTCTATTTCTATTATAATAAAAAAAGAAAAGAAATACTACATATTTAAAAAAAATTATGAATATAAAAAAAGCGAAGATAACTCTTCGCTTTTTTCTACGATTTGCTGTCATGTGCCTTTTCTAAATTGTTCTGATTCTGGCACTTGCACTCGCTGTTGGAACAGCCACAGCCTCCTTTGAGTGTGCAACTACAAACGTTGCTATGACAAGTTGTCTTTTCTTTGTTTGTGGTTTGTTCATTCGCCATAAAGTAATCTCCCTTCGTAGTTGAAATGGTTTATTGGATAATAGAATCATATCATAAATTATGTGAACATGCAATTATTTAAACAAATTAATAGATAACAAGTAGACAATAATAACCTTTTTTTACACACAAGAATATAATGGTTTAGATAGGTGTAAAAGGAGGAAAAGATGGAAGATATTTTAACAATACAAAAAGTAACAAAAACATATCAGGCAAAAAATGGAGAATTAGAAGCAATCCGAGATGTTAGTTTTTCAGTAAAAAAAGGAGAATTTATTAGCATCATTGGACCGAGTGGATGTGGAAAATCAACCCTTTTATCTATTATAGCGGGATTAGAAGAAAAAACAGCAGGAGACATATGGATAGAAGAAGAACCAATCCAAGGGATATCAGAAAAAATAGGATATATGTTACAAAAAGATAGTTTATTAGAATGGAGAACCATTTATGACAATGTTCTATTTGGATTAGAAATAAGAGGAAAAAAGAATAAAAAAAGTAAAGCCTATGTGGACACGTTACTAAAGAAATATCATTTATATGAATTTAAAGACAAATTACCTTCGCAACTATCCGGAGGAATGAGACAAAGAGTTGCTCTCATTAGAACATTAGCAGTAAAACCAAAAATATTGCTACTAGACGAAGCGTTTTCTGCATTAGACTACCAAACAAGACTCATGGTAACAAAAGATGTATATGACATTTTAAAAAATGAAAACATGACGACTCTAATGGTAACTCATGACATTTCAGAAGCAATTAGTATGGCAGATAAAGTTGTTGTATTAAGCAATCGACCAACAACCGTAAAAAAAATATACGACATTGATTTTGAAATGGAAAAACGAGACCCACTAAATTGTAGAAAAAGCCATAAGTTTAGCCAATATTTTGACTGCCTATGGAAGGAGCTTGATGTACATGGATAAAAAAGCCATATCGAAAGATAGGATGATATACTTAAGAAAACAAAAAATAAATAAAATAGCAATACTAACTGTACAAATTTTAATTGTAATAGGATTTATCGCTTTATGGGAAATACTTGCAAATTTAGGTATCATTGATAGTTTTATAGCAAGTCAACCTTCTCGTATTGTAAAAACGTTTATGAATTTATCCGAAAATGATTTACTAACACATGTAGGAATCACTTGTTTTGAAACCATCATTGGATTTGGATTAGGAGCCTTATTAGGTGTTTTGATTGCCATTATTTTATGGTGGTCAAATTTCTTATCTAAAGTAGCAGATCCTTTTTTAGTCGTATTAAATAGCTTACCTAAAATTGCATTAGGTCCAGTCATTATTATATGGGTAGGAGCAGGAATGGGAGCCATTATTGTAATGGCACTTGCCATTTCTTTAATTGTTACAGTACTTGAAATTTTAAATGGATTTTTAAATACAGATAAAGAATTACTAAAAATGGCAAAGACGTTTAATGCCAATAAAATGCAAGTATTGACTAAAATTGTAATTCCTGCTAATATCTCAACATTCATTAACTCACTAAAAGTAAATATCGGACTTTCTTTAGTAGGTGTTATATCAGGTGAGTTTTTAGTATCTAAAGCAGGATTAGGATATTTAATTGTTTACGGTGGTCAAGTATTTCAACTAGATTTAGTAATGACAAGTGTTATTATCTTAAGCATTGTTGCAGCCATTATGTACCAAGGTGTTGTTATTTTAGGAAAAATTGTCCAAAAATAAGGAGGAAAACATGAAAAAAATCATTGTTACCGCAATTATTTGCGTTATGATTATTGCACTTGCTGTTACAAGCATTGTATTAAAATCAAATAAAAGTGAAAACACATTAAAAACCATTCGTTTAAACGAAGTAACACGTTCTGTATTTTATGCACCACAATATGTTGCTATTGCAAATGGCTATTTTGAAGAAGTTGGATTAAAAATAGATCTTACAACAGGGCAAGGAGCTGATAAAGTTATGACAGCAGTACTTGCCGGACAAAGCGATATTGGCTTTGCAGGTCCAGAAGCATCTATTTATGTATATAACGAAGGAAAAGAAGATTATTGTCAAGTATTTGCACAACTTACCAAAAAAGATGGTTCATTCTTAGTAAGTAGAACCAATGATGAAAATTTTAAATGGACTGATTTAAAAGGTAAAACCGTTATCCCAGGAAGAAAAGGTGGAGTACCATATATGACATTTGAATATGTGCTACGTAAAAATGGATTAAATCCTGCTACCGATTTAATTCTAGATGATAGCATTAAATTCGACCTAATGGCAGGAGCATTTACCGGAGGAAATGCGGACTATGTTACGCTTTTCGAGCCTACTGCAACCATGACCCAAAATGCAAAAAAAGGATATGTAGTAGCATCGGTTGGAGAAGCAGCTGGAGAAATTCCATATACAGCATACTTTGCAAAGAAAAGCTATATGGAACAAAATTCAGATACTATCCAGAAATTTACAGATGCTATCTATAAAGGTCAAGTATGGGTAAAAGAACACTCTTCCTTAGAAATTGCACAAGTAATTAAAGACTTTTTCCCAGATACGGAAGTAGAATTATTAGCAGAGGTATTACAAAGCTATATTGATATCGATGCATGGAATGAAACACCAATTTTAACCGAGGAATCTTTCGAAAGACTTCAAACAGTCATGGAAGAAGCAGGAGAATTAACGAAAAAAGCACCATATGAAAAAATTATCAATAACTCTTATGCCGAAAAAGCAATAGCAAAATAACATAAAAATATTTTCAAAACCTCTTATCTATGATAAAATAACATAAATCATAGATAGGAGGTTTTTTACATTGAGATTGTTAATAACAAGACATGGACAAACCGATTGGAACTTAGTAGGAAAAATTCAAGGAACAACAGATATTGAATTAAACCAAACAGGAATAAAACAAGCAGAAGTAACAAGAGATAAATTATTAAATGAAAATATAGATATCATTATATCATCTCCATTAAAACGTGCAAGGAAAACAGCAGAAATAATAGCAGATGGAAGAGAGATTCCTGTTTTTTGTGATAACGATATTGTGGAAAGAAGTTTCGGAAAATATGAAGGATTTAAACTTACTCATGATGAAGTAGATGCCATCAAACGAAGAGGAGAAATTGGTGTAGAAACAGATGCTGAGTTTTTAATACGAATAAAAAGATTTGTGAAAAAGATACAAGAAAAATATAAAGATAAAACTGTTCTTATTGTGTCACATAGAGGTACCATTTTAGGTATGTGTTGTTACATCGATGGGCTACCAATTTGCAAGGAAAACACAATTAAATATAAAGTGGAAAATTGCTCTGTTTTAGAGTACGAAATTTAAATAAAAGAATCTCTTATCTTTTTAATAAATATATGTAAAATGCATATACTTTTAAAAACGATAGGAGGTTTTTTTATGATAAAAATGATTGAATTACCATATAACCTAAGTGCATTGGAGCCATATTACAGTAAAGAAACACTTGACATTCACTATAATATCTTGTATAAAGGTTATGTAGACAATACCAATAAAACAGAAGAAAAATTAGAAAAAGCAAGGAAAGACAATAATTTTGAAAGCATAAAATGTTTAGAACGAGATTTAAGCTTTTATGGTTCAGGAGCAATTTTACACGAATTGTTTTTTAAGAATATGGGAGTACCCATTCCAACGGTTCCAAGTAATACATTAATGGAACAAATTACAAAGGATTTTGGAAGTTTTGATAAATTTGAAAATCAATTTATTGAAGCATCAAAAACAGTAGAAGCATCCCGGTTGGTGTATACTTGCTTGGGTTCCACGCTTTCAAAAACTAGAAATTTTACAATGTGAAAAGCATCAAAACTTAACATTATGGGGTTGTAAGCCAATCCTTGTGTTAGACATGTGGGAACATTCCTATTTCTTGCAATATAAAGCAAATCGAGCAAATTATATTAATGCATTTAAAAATATACTTAATTGGAAAGAAGTTAGTAGAAGATTTGAAGGGATTTGCCAAAAATGACAAAAAAGGTATTTACAAAATATAAAATTGTGTTATAATAAAAATAGAAAATAAGGAGCCACAAAATGTGGTTACCATGAATGTTATATTTAAAGAGTCGCTTCTCTAATGGCTAGCAGAGATGCGATTTCTTTTATATATCATTATAATATAGACTTATAAGGAGATAAAGTATGAAATTAAATGTTGTATTAGTAGAACCAGAAATACCACAAAATACAGGTAATATTGCAAGAACGTGTGCGGCAACAGGAGGAAAATTACATCTTGTTAGACCACTTGGGTTTAGTTTAGAAGATAAATATGTAAAACGTGCAGGGCTTGATTATTGGGATAAATTAGAAATAGAGGAACACGACTCATTTGAAAAGTTTTTAGAAAAATATCCACCTGAAAATACACATATGTTTTTTGTAACTACAAAAGGAAAACAAGTATATTCGGAGAATTTATATAAAAGTTTAGAAGAGGTATTTGTAGTATTTGGAAAAGAAACGAAGGGACTACCAGAAGACACTTTAAAAAAATACATTGAAAAAACCATTCGAATTCCAATGAAACCACATTTACGTTCCTTAAACTTATCAAATTCTGTTGCAATTGTAGTATATGAAGTATTAAGACAGACAGATTTTCAAGAATTAGAAGAGATTAGTAGTTATTTTGATTAAAAGAGTTAACCCCTATCAATAGGGATTAACTCTTTTTTATTGAATTCATTTTATGATATACTTCTTGTTTCATGTTTTGAATTTCTTCAAATTTATCTGAGGTTGGATTTGGATAAACAGGTGCTAATATGGTTAACGTTATACATGGCTTTTTCTTAATATATTTTAATATGCCAGTACTTTTTCGAAAGGTATATACCATTGGAATAATAGGCACATTGTTTTCAACAGCAAAGCGAAAAGCACCAATTTTAAAATGACGTATTTTTTCATAATAAGGCCATAAGGAGCCTTCGGGATAAAAATGCACTGTTTTTCCATTTTGCAATAACTTACGAATTGTATGATTAAATGCTATTTTCGCATGAATCGACTTTGGAATGGGAAGGGCGTGTAACAATTTAATTAAGTGTCTTACCACAGGAATTCCAAAATTGGATTCAAGAGTTGGGTAATACATAACACTAGGGAAATTAGCAATACCGAGCCATGGTGCAATCTAATTGATGAACATGGTTGGAAACAGTTACTTTTCCGTCCTTTTACGGATTTCAAATTTTCTTTTCCTTCAATTTTAAATCCAAATACCAGTCTATTAAAAACACTTAAAATAGCATAAGCAAAATACAACAAACCAGAAGAAAGAATATGAAATAATAAACCATTTGGAATAAAATCATAATCTTTTGTCACTTCTGTTTTACAAGGACTCCAGAAATGAAGTACATGAGAAGACTCGTCTTCTATTTGTTCAAAATCATCTATTGCATTCTCTAATAGCATTATAAAACATCTCCTCTATTTGTATTATACTATTCTCAATATGGTATTTTAGTCCAGATTCTGCATATAATTTTTCTTGCTCTTTTCGTTCGGTTGTATGTTCAATCCAATAATCAATCTTATTGGCTAAATCGATACTATCACCTGGGGCAAATAGACTATTCTCATGTAATGCAAATTGTGGTGTTGCGGATTTTTTGCTATTTGCAATAACAGGAACAAGACCTGTACTAAATGCTTCAATACAAGAAATAGCCTCAATTTCTGCATCTGCTGCATGAACATATAAGTCACTCATTGCAAGCAAAGAAACCAAATCCTCATTGTTATAAAATTTTAAAATCGGTGGATTTTTTAAATTTTTTCCAAGTTCTCGATATTTTGCTTCGTTTAGTCCCTTTCCAGCAAGAACAAGCTGAATGTCATCACAGTATTTAGAATGGTAAATGGCATCAATTAAAACATCTTGCCTTTTCTCATTGGAATATCGACCAATCATAGTAATAACAAATTTATTTTCCAAATCTTTTGTTTTATCTTGTTTTTGATAATGAAATTTTGGGTCAATTCCATTGGAAATGACATGAAGATTAGCAGTGTAACCGATGCCTTTTTAATTCATTTGCAATAAAATGACTTGGACAATGAATATGACCAAATCGATTAAAGAAACGGTTTCTATAGAATTCGTAAATTTTATCATTAACCTTTTCATTTTTACCAAGTCCAATGGTGTAAGTGATATTTTCCGGTTGTACATGAAAAGCAGCTGTACGAGGAATGTTTAACATTTCTGCAATCTTTAAACCAGATGTAGATAAGCCAAATGGCATATAAAAATGAACAACATCACAATTTTTTAAAGCATTGGTTAATACTTTTTTACTTGGAATGGCAAAACACATTCCTTGTGAAGAAACAATATGAGAAACAAGAGGTGTTAAAGGAAGTTTTTTCACAACATATTTATTTGGTCTTGGACGACCAGTACTTACAATTAAAACTTCATGTCCTCTTTTTTCTAGTCCCTCTACAAATCGCCTAGCAGACATAGTAGTTCCATTATTTCCATTATCATATTGATCAATTACAATTAAAATTTTCATAAAAGACAACTCCTATGCCATATAATATACAATAAATCTTAAGAATTTGCAATTATTATTAATCATCAAATGTAGAAAAATGTCGAATTTCGCACAACATAAAAAATCAAAATGAAAGAAAACAGGAGAAAAAAGAAGTATGAAAAAGGAAATAATAGGAAAAATTGGAATAAAGATGAATATAATTAACAAAAATTGATAAATTCGACAAAATTAAGTATACATAATTTGAAAAAGGAGACAATATAGTGTATAATTAAAAGATATTCATGTTCAAAAGGAGAGTGAATTTATATTATTAGTAAGCAAATAAAATACTATACAAAAGAGACCATAAAACTTACAAATATAATAGCAATTGGTGTTTTAATCATCATTGGAATTTTATTGATTAATATGAAACCAGTTTATGAAATTTCACTAAATGGTGAAACAATCGGATATATCCAAAATAGAAAACAATTTGAGGAAAGTATATATAAAACATTTAACGATAATGAAGAAGAAAATATTGCATTCGCAGATTTTGAAAAAGAAACAAAATATGAATTTAAATTAGTAAATAGAGAAAAGCAAACCAATGAAGCAAAAGTAATTGAAACATTAAAAGAAAATGCTGATATTACGTATTTCGAATATGCTGTTTGTGCAAATGGAAAAGAAAAGCAAACATTTTCTTCTATGGAACAAGCAAATGAAATAATTGAAAATATAAGAGAAAACATCAACGAAGGAGCAGAGCTTAGCGTAAAACGAATATATACAAAAGAATTAAATATAGAAGAAGAGGATAAAATTGCAACTATTTGTGAAAATTTAACAATAGAAATTAACAAACAAATCAAAGAAGAAAAAAGAAAAGAAAAAGCAACAATTAATGGAGTGTACATTGCAGTCGTTCCAGTACAAGGAAATATTACCTCTCGTTATGGTGCAAGAGAAGAAATCAGAGATCATGAACATAAGGGATTAGACATTGGTGCAAAAACAGGAACTCCGATAAAAGCTGCAGCAGATGGAACAATTATCCACTCTGGAACAATGGGGGGATATGGAAACTTAATCATTATCGACCATGGAAATGGAATTACAACATATTATGGACATTGTAATAAATTATATAAAAATAAAGGAACAAAAGTAAAAGCAGGAGACATCATAGCAGAAGTAGGAAGCACAGGAAACTCTACAGGTTCCCATCTACACTTCGAAATTCGTAAAAATGGCGTATATGTCAATCCAAGTAAATATTTATTTTAGATGATTTTAGGGACGGGGTAAAAAATCATCTTTTTAATAGAATAAAAAATATAAAAATGTTTCATACTAAAGATAGGTGATGAGTATGAAAGAAAATGAGAATATATTAGATACTTTCTTTGGTTTAAGACAAGATGATATGTTAGAAGAAATAGATACAGATAGAACGTCTTTAAGAAATGTACTAAAACAGATAAATCAAAGAGAATTGAAAGATACAATCAATACTCTACCAGATGAATATGAAATGGTAAAAAAAGACTTATGTGAAAAGATTGATAATCTCGTAGGAGATTACGAAATTAAAATGGCATATTATAATAAAAAATATTATAAACAAGGATTTCACGATGCAGTTATGATAAATTGTAAATGTAGAGAAAAGAAGTAATTCTTTTCTTTTTTTAATGTAAATTTTTGTAAATTTCTATTTACAAAAGAAAAAAACATGCTATAATAAAAACATCTTATTAAATTAGAACATAATAATCTATTCTAAATTTATTATCATTCAAAAAAATCTTATGAAATTGATTCAAAAATATTCAA
>CATLHF010000019.1 GCA_949948835.1 uncultured Clostridia bacterium
GGGACGGGGGTAAAAATCATCCTTTTTATAAAAAGAGGATTTTTACCCCCGTCCCTAAAATCATTAATTTTCTTTATTTTCTTCTTTCTTTATTGTTTTTATTTTACTTGTCCATTTATCAATATAGTATCTACGTACAATGGCTAAGTTAACAAACATTCTTCCCACAAATACAACAATGGCTGCAAGGTAGATGTCTACATTTAATCGTTCTCCTAAATAAGTAAGCAAAATTGATAAAATGGCGTTCCCGAAAAATCCAGATACAAATATTTTTAAATCAAAATTTTCTTTTACAACAGATGCAATTCCACCAAATACAGAATCTAATGCTGCTATAATCGAAATTGCTAGATATCCAGATAAGCTATATGGAATAATTGGTGCATTCATTCCCATTAGGGCACCTATAATACATCCTATTAGTATTGCAATAAAAACCATTTATTTTTCCTCCTTTACTGCATTATTTGCATATTTTATTTTAATATTTCCATTATATTTGTTGATTACGATATTATTTCTTTTTTCTAAAGTAGCATTTGGATGTCTTGTTACAAATCCAATTGTTTTCGTTGTTAGTGCACTTTCTAAATATTTTTGATCTCCAATTGCTTTTATTGTATAAGGTGATGTAACTCTTTTTGTATTAACTAATATAAAGTCTTCTCCTTCTACATTAATATTAATAATATCTGACATGTTTATAATTCTTTGGTCATTAATACTAATTGCTTCTGCTCCTGCAAGTCGTAATTCATTTACTAATTCAATTAGATTGGAGTTGGTAACTTTACCAATTTCTGTATCTTCATCATAATAGTTAATAATAATTCCATTTCCCTTAACATCTGTTAATCCAGCAATTGTCTGTGCTTGTGTAAGTTCTTTATTTAATAATTCAGATGCCTCTTGGTTCGATTCCCTTTTTTGTTTATATTCTTGTAATTTAAGATTCGTTTCTTCTAGCTTTTCTGCTGTTTCTTGATATTTTTCTTTCCAGCTAGCCAATGTCTCACTTAATTCTGTCTCTCTCATATTCTCAATTTGCGTAATATTGGTTTCTTCTACTGTTCGAAACTGCATAAACATAACATATGCAAGCACAAAACAGATTAGTCCAATAGTTGCTGTCATAATTCCTTTTCCCTTTTTCATTCTTATCACCTACTTTATCTATTCAACTGTTGTTATATATTTATTGGTTAAAACACCAGTATATTTTTCTATTTTGATTTTATCACTTTTCTCTACTTTTACATCAAGCCCATACTTGTTTACTAATAAATAGATAAATCCTCCAGATCTTGTAAGGTTATCTATCATATTTTGATTTCCAATTGCTTTAATTACAAATGGACTTCCTACAATTTCGTTATTTACTTGTATGACTGTTCCTGCACAGGTGATAGCCGTTGATGGTACAATTCTTTGACCATTAATACTAATTGCTTCCACGCCATTATTTTTCAATTCGTTTAAAATTTCTCGTAAATCAGCATCATGAACAATATCATCTGCAATTCCTAACATAGAATTCGTATTATCTCGTAATGTAATAATAACGCCTTCTCCTACAACATCCGTCAAACCTAAATAAGTATTAATTTTTTTCAATTCTTCTTGCTTTTCAACGGAATTATCGTCAGAAGAAATACTAACTTGTCTTTCCTTTTCTAGTTGTTGTTCTGCATTTTCTAAGTTTTCATAAATACGGTCATATTGTTCTTTCCACCTTAATACTTCATCACGTAATCCATTTTCACGATAAGTACCACCTGCTGTTGATACTAAATTTTGGGTTGTCCTTAATTGAATTCCAATTCCCAATACTAGTACAAAACACATAATACCTAATGTAATTGCAATTTGTGTTTTTTGTTTCTTCATATTGATTTCTCCTTTTATTGTTTTTGTCTAAAGAATGCTTTTTCTTTTATTAAATCACCATTAACAAATATTTCTCCTTCTAGTCCTTTGGTATCGTTTAAAACTGCTTTTAAATATAGCATTCTACTACTTAAATTAGACGCATCACCTAAGTATACAATCTTTTTTTCTTCTTCCATATGTAATGTATAATTTTGCTTATTTTCTATGTTAATTCGATTGATTTTACTTATGATTCCACTACTTTGGCTAGAATCTATAATTTTTAATACCATCTCTAATTTATTTAAATCTTCTTCGTTTAGTCTAGAACCCACTTGTAATTCTTCTTGATTTGTATGGTATCCTGTTATCATTGGTACATCTATCATATCATTTGTTATTTCTAAAATATATCCTTGGTTATTGATATAAACAAAACTTCCTGCATATTCTAACATATAAGTTGCTGTTCTTTCTTTTACTTGTAATTCTATTATATTAGGAAGAACTCTTTTTATTTCTACACAATCGATATATGCATTTTGTTTTATTCTTTCAATTATCTTATTTTTACTTGTTTTGTATATATTTTCACCAATTGTAATCTCTGAAAGACTTATAATGGTATCTTCTGAAATAGAACTATTTCCTGTTACATGAATCTCTTCTACATTAAACAGTGGTGACATCATAAAGAAAACAAATGCTACCATCAGTGCACCTAATAGGATTGTCCATTTTATTAGCCCTTTTATTGCATTCCCTTTTCTATTTTCTTCTTTCTTTTTCATTCCTTGTTTTTTCTTAGGAGCAGACTCTTTATCTGCTCCTTTTTTTATTTGCACTTTTTTTATTTTCTCAGAAGATTTTTTATTGTTGTTTTTTTTCTTTTTAGAAGTATTTGTTTTCTTTGTTTCATTTGGTAACTTGGTTACTCCAATTACAATCTCATTATCAAAATTAAATACTTCATTCTCATTTTGTGCTTTCTTCTTTTTCGTCGTCTTTTCTTTTTTTGCTACTTGCTTTTTCTTAGATGTTCTTTTCTTTTTCATGTCATTAGAATTATCATTATCCTCTAAATATAGAAAGTTTAATTCTTGATTTTTGTTTTTCTTCACACTTAACCAACTTCTTTCGTAATATTTGCTCCTAATGCATTTAATTTTTCGTCTAAGTTTTCATATCCCCTTAGGATATATTCTATGTTTGTTACTTTTGTTTTTCCATTTGACCTTAAGGATGCTACAACTAAAGCTGCCCCTCCCCTTAGGTCTGTTGCTTCTACTGTTCCATTTCCTAATTTTCTAACGCCTTTAATAATTGCTGTTCTTCCTTCTACCATAATTTTAGCACCGATTCGATTTAATTCATTTGTGTATTTATATCTGTTTTCAAAAATGTTTTCTACTACAATAGATGTTCCTTTTGCAGTACAAAGCATACCTACCAATATTGCTTGCATATCAGTCGGAAAACCGGGATACGGCATTGTTTTTATATCAACTGAATTTAGTTTTTTTGGTGCTTGTAAGATAAGTGTATCTTTTGTTGTTTCAATCTTACATCCACATTCTTTTAATTTTTCGATAACAGGTGTTAAATGGTCTGGAATTACTTTTTTTAGTTTAAGATTACCTCCTGTTGTTGCTACCGCACAAAGTAATGTTCCTGCTTCTATTCTATCTGGCATAATTTGATAACCTGTATCTTTTAATTTTTCTACACCTTGAATCACAATTTCATTGGTACCTGCTCCTGTTACTTTTGCTCCCATTTTATTTAAGAAATTTTGTAAATCAATAATTTCTGGTTCCATAGCAGCATTAGAAATAATGGTAGTTCCTTTAGCAAGAACTGCTACTAACATTGCATTTTCTGTTGCTCCAACACTTGGAAAATCCAAATGTATTTTTTCTCCTACTATTGTATCACAGGTGCAATGGATATATCCAGTGTTTTCACAAATCTTAATTCCTAAATTTTCAAAAGCTTTTAAATGTAAATCAATTGGTCTAGCACCAATATCACATCCTCCTGGACAAGAAAATGTTGCACTGTTCATTCTTCCAATTAGTGCTCCTGCAAGTATGACTGAGGAACGCATTTTTCTCATTAATTCTTCTGGAATTTCTTGTTTGTTTACACTTCTAGCATCAATTACTATTTTATCACGAACTCTTTTTACTTTGCAACCTAAATTTCTTAATATTTCTATCATTACTTTCGTATCATGTATATTAGGAACATTATATAATTTTGTAATTCCATTATTTAAAATGGATGCAGCTAAAATTGGTAAAGAAGCATTCTTAGAGCCAGATACTACTGCTTCTCCTTCTAGCTTCTTTCCTCCTCTTATTATGTATGAACCGCATGTTTTCACCCTCCTTTATGTTATATATATTATGCTTACCTTGGATTTTCGGTGAATACAAAAAGACTCACTTCATTTAAAGTAAGTCTTTTCTATTTTTATTATTTACTTGATCCATCCTTTTTTCTTTAAATCTTCAAAAATCATTTTTCCTGCAAGACTAATTTTTCCCATATCATTTGTATCAAGAAAATTAATTTCTTCTATTTCAGATGCTGGTTGTAAATCCCCTTCATAGTCTGCTGTATAACAAGTCATCTTCACAATAACTCCTTCTTCTTTTCCATCAGCTTGTGTTTCAAATGTACCATAATAGTGTATCGTATCTTTTTTTATGTCCACAGAAACCTCTTCTTTTACTTCACGAATTAACGTTTCTTCATCCGTTTCCCCTTGTTCTCTTTTTCCTCCTGGTGAATAATACTTTTCTTTACCTTTACTTCTCGTACAAAGCACTTTGTTATCTTTAATATATATCCATGCTATTTTATCAATCATTTTCATTTCTCCTTGCATTTGTAGTATAACATAGGATGCACGGATAGGCAATAGCCTATCCGTGTCTTTTATATAAAAGATTATCCATTATTAGTTGTTCAAATTCTTGTATGACTTTCCATGGAGTAATTGGACACCACTGCCTACTGGGATAATATTTCTTTAACCATATAATGGTATTCCCATAAGCCATAGAAAATAATAGCATAATAGCATAGCAAAGATCAGGTGAATCAATAGAAATTCTTATGTTTTCTTTTAAAATTTCATCATAAAAGTAAACATATTTTCTTTCTATTTTAAAAGATTCATATATTTTTCTAATTGATTTTAGTCTTTTAGAATCTTCTGGAATTATCTCTGTGCTGTATTCTTCAATCTCTTCTACACAATGATGTAACTGATTTACTGCTTTTATAAAAAATTCTTTAAAAATCCTACACTGTCTTCTTGTTATCACACTATCAGTATAACCTGTTGTACACATGATTCTAATTGTTTGCCCTAGTCGCCTCTTCTGCTCGTAGAGCTTTTCATACATATTCCGCGTTACATATGGTTTTGCCTGCATCATACGATATATAAAGCCCGTATATAATGTCATAAGTGGATAAACTAAATCTAATTCACTTCCTATTGAATATTTACTTTTTCTTTTATATAATAGAATTATAATAAAAAGAAATGAGTGGTGTTATATGGAATTAAAAAATGCAATTGAAATTGCAAAACAAGCAAGATTATATGCAAGAGCTTCTGTTTCAAACTATTATGTAGGTGCTTGTCTTGTTACGAAATCTGGAAAGGCATATCCTGGTTGTAATATTGAAAATAGTGGTATTCAAAGTATTTGTGCAGAACGTACTGCTTTTGTAAAAGCTTTATCTGAAGGAGAAAATGATTTTTCTTATATTGTTGTCGTTGGCGGAAATAAAGATGCTCTCATATTAGATAACTGCCTTCCTTGTGGTTATTGTAGACAATTTATGAACGATTTTGTTGATAATGATTTTAAAATTTATGCATGTTTTGGGGAAAATGATACTGTCGAAGAATATACGATAGCTGATTTATTACCACATGGATTTAAGTTATAGGAATTACTAATGTTTTTTATTTTAGATGAAGTAAGAGCAATTTGCTCCTACTTCATTATATTTTTACATGTTTAACAAATCCCATTGTTTGACTTTTATGTAAATTAGGGTTATAATAAATGTATCAACTTAAGGAGGGTTTACTGTATGAAAATCGTGTATGAAAAATCTGGTGTCCATCAACCAACAAAAGACGAACCTAATTTATTTACTTATCCAAACTCTAACGAGTGCCGGTTAATCGCAACAAAAGCCGAAACGAATGTACATGGGTGTCCTATTCATCCTGGATGTAGCTGTTCACATGGGCTTGATGGTTTCGTCTGTGAACATGGTATCGCACCTGTATAATTTTTCATCATATTCCGTTTGCTTTTCGGAATAAAAGAAATTCCAAACTTAGTTATATCAGTTTGGAATTTCTTTTTTTATTCTTCGATATCTAATTTAATATGAACATCTTTTAATTGTTGCTCACTTACTACACTTGGTGCTCTCATTAATAAGTCTCTTGCTTTCTTATTTTTAGGGAATGCAATTACCCCTCTTAAATTATCTTCATTTGCAATTAACATTACCATTCTATCTAGTCCTGGTGCTGCTCCTGCATGTGGTGGCGTACCATATTGGAAGGCATTAAATAATGCTCCAAATCTGTTTTCTACATCACTTCTTGTATAACCTGCAATTTCAAATGCTTTTACCATTAGCTCTGGATCATGATTACGAACAGCTCCTGATGCCATTTCATATCCATTACATACTAAGTCATATTGATATGCAAGGATTTCTAGTGGGTCTTTTTCTTCTAATGCACTCATTCCACCTTGTGGCATAGAAAATGGATTATGATTAAAATCTATTGTTCCTTCATCTGATAACTCATACATAGGAAAATCTACTATTAAACAGAATTTATATACTTCTTTTTCTATTAAATCTAGTCTTTTTCCTAATTCTATTCTTACTCCACCTGCTATTTTTTGTGCATTACTAAATTCATCTGCTATAAAGAACATTGCACTATTTTTATTTGCACTTGTTATTTTTATAATTTCTTCTTTTTGTTCTTCAGAAATAAATTTTGATATTCCACCATTTAGGTTGTTTTCTCCATCTAGTTTTACCCATGCAAGGCCTTTAGCTCCTAATTCATTTACTGCAAATTCGCTCATATTATCAAAGAATTTTCTTGGTAATTCCTCTTTCATATCTACTGCAATTACTTTTACGGTTTTATCTTTAAATGCATTAAACTCTGTATGTTCAAATACGCTTGTTACATCATTTATAATAAGAGGATTTCTCAAATCTGGTTTGTCGATTCCGTATTTTTCCATGGCTTCTCTATATGGAATTCTAACAAATGGTCCTTTATCTACTTTCCATGATGTGAATTTTTCAAATACTTCTGGTACTACTTCTTCTAATACTTTAAATACATCTTCTTGGTCTGCAAAACTCATTTCAAAATCTAATTGATAAAACTCTCCTGGTGCACGGTCTGCACGTGGGTCCTCATCTCGAAAGCAAGGTGCTATTTGGTAATATTTATTAAATCCTGATACCATTAATAATTGTTTAAATTGTTGTGGTGCTTGAGGTAGTGCATAAAATTCTCCTTGGTGTATTCTACTTGGTACTAAGAAATCTCTTGCACCTTCTGGTGAAGAATTTGCTAAGATTGGTGTTTGAATTTCTGTAAAACCTAATTCGTCCATTTTATTTCTTAAAGTTTTCATTATATTAGAACGTAATAAAATGTTATTGTGAATATGTTCATTACGAAGTTCTAAAAATCGATATTCTAAACGTAAATCTTCTCTTACATTTGATAAAGTATCTGAAGTTGTTTCAAAAGGTAATACATTTTTACATTTTCCAAGAATCTCTATATTACTTGCTACAATCTCAATTTCACCTGTTGGTATTTTATCGTTTTTGTTTGTTCTTTCTACTACTGTTCCTTCTACCATGATACAGCTTTCGGTTGTTAAGTTTGGTTTTACCATATCAAAGTTATCTTGATTTTCCATTACAACTTGAGTAATGCCAAATTCATCTCTTAAATCAATAAATGTCATTGCACCCAAATTTCTTATTTTTTGAATCCAACCAGATAACTTAACCTCTTCTCCTACATTTTTTATATTTAATTCTCCACATGTATTAGTTCTATACCTGCTCATGTTTTTGCCCCCCCTCTGTTTTATTCTAATATATTAACACTTTTTCACTAAAAAGTCTAGAAAGTCTCTATAAATTCTTGAATTTTACAACATTTATATATATAATACTTACATAATACTATTTTTAGGGGGAATTTATGAATAAATTAACACTTAGAGATTTATATAAAAATACAGATGAATATATAGACCATGAAATAACAGTTGAAGGATGGGTTAAAACTGTTCGTGATTCTAAAACATTTGGATTTATCGAACTTAATGATGGTTCATTTTTCAAAAATGTTCAAATTGTTTTTGATAATACATTATCAAACTTTGATGAAATTTGTAAATTAAGCATTAGCTCTTCTATTAAAGTTGTTGGTAAATTTATAAAAACAGAAGGAGCAAAACAGCCTTTTGAAATAAAAGCAAATAATATAGAAGTATATGATGTATCAGATGCAGACTATCCACTTCAAAAGAAAAGACATACTTTTGAATATTTACGAACAATCGCACACCTTCGTCCACGTGCAAATACATTTAATGCAGTATTTAGGGTTCGTTCTGCCACAGCATATGCTATACACAAATTTTTTCAGGAAAGGAACTTTGTATATGTTCATTCACCAATCATAACTTCTAGTGATGCAGAAGGTGCAGGTGAAATGTTTAGTGTATCTAGTTTTGATTTTAACAATATACCTAAAACTGATGATGGAATTGTAGATTATTCAAAAGACTTTTTTGGAAGACCTGCACACTTAACTGTAAGTGGTCAATTAGATGTAGAAAACTATGCATTCGCATTTAGAAACGTGTATACCTTTGGTCCAACATTTAGAGCAGAAAACTCAAATACAGTAAAACATGCTGCCGAATTTTGGATGATTGAACCAGAAATTTGTTTTGCCGATTTAAAAGATGATATGGATTTAGCAGAAGATATGTTAAAATTCGTTATCTCTTATGTACTAGAAACCTGTCCTGAAGAAATGGAATTCTTCAATAACTTTATCGATAAAACATTACTTGAAAGATTACAAAACGTCGTATCTTCAGACTTCGGAAGAATTTCTTATACAGATGCTATAAAAGAATTAGAAAAATATAATGATAAATTCCAATTTCCTGTTAGTTGGGGATGTGATTTACAAACAGAACATGAAAGATATTTAAGTGAAGTAGTCTTTAAAAAACCTGTTTTTGTAACAGATTATCCAATGGATATTAAAGCATTTTATATGAAACAAAATCCAGATGGAAAAACAGTTGCAGCAGCTGACCTTTTAGCTCCTGGAATTGGTGAAATTATTGGTGGAAGTCAAAGAGAAGAAGATTTAGAAAAATTAGAAAAAAGAATGAATGACCTTGGATTAAATAAAGAAGATTATTGGTGGTATTTAGACTTACGTAGATTTGGAAGTGTTACTCATTCAGGCTTTGGTCTTGGCTTTGAACGTTTAATCATGTATATAACTGGTATGCAAAATATACGTGATGTAATTCCTTTCCCAAGAACACCAAAAACATGCGAATTTTAAAAAGTAAAGCTAGTCGACATAGTCAACTAGCTTTACTTTTTTATTGCTGAGTTTTCACCACTACCATAATATATGATTTTTTTCTAACTATCTCGTCTGTACTTATTATGTATGTGTTCCCAGCTTCAATGCTCCGTTTTATGGTTGTATATTTGTTACTCATCCAAACGTTTGCTTCATCAATTTGGAGTACTATCGGATGTTCTGTCGCCAGTTCTTTTGATTTATAAGCTCTTCCTTTACATATCAGTCCTTCTTCATCTGATACAATACTATATGTACCATATCCATCAAGAATCGTTATGGCGCTTGCATATTTTTCTACATGCTCAGAACTCACCCGATTTAGCAATGCTGTCATTGCCATTACTGTTACAACAGATGTTATAAATGCTGTCGTAACTATTGTTATCAGTATCATAGTAATATTTTTCTTTTTCATGTTATCCCTCCTGTTGATTCATATTTTATTAATACTTATTTTACATAGCTTTTTGCCATATAATATATTATACTTTATTTTACATAAAATGTCAAAACATTAAAGGAATCTAGCCATACGGCTAGATTCCTTTAGTATTGTCTTCCCCATACTACCAAGCTATTTTAATTTTTCCGCCAATTTTTTTATTTCCACAATTTCTTTTGTTCCTGTAATATTATTTTCTAATTCTACCATATTTCCTTCTTGCTTATCTCCTATTACTATTAAATATGGAGTTCCTAATACTTTACAGTCTTTTATTTTTGCTCCTATTGTAATGTTTTGTCTATCATCTAATATAGAATCAATTCCGTTTTTTTCTAATTCTTCATATATCTTATTTGCTAATTCTAGTTTTTCTGCATTTTCTATTTTAGGAACAATTTGAACTTTAAATGGTGCTACTGACATCGGTAATCTAAATCCGCATGGTCCCCACTTTTCGTCGTTAATAACACAGCTTTCATATAATGCTGCCACTGTCCTACTTACTCCTATTCCATAACATCCCATATAGTATAAACATTCTTTTCCTTCTTGGTTAATAAATTTGCCATTCATCATTTCAGAATATCTTGTTCCTAGTTGGAAGATATGTCCTAATTCCATTGTTCTAATTTCTTTCAAGTTTGATATATCTTCTATACCATATTCATCTTTTAAATATTCTTTATAATTTTCTTTTTCTAATATTTCTGTATTTAATCCAATTCCTGTTGTTTCATCATATAAAATTTTATCTTCACCTTGTTCAGAAATTAGCATAAATTCTTCTGATTTTTTACCTCCCATTGCTCCATTATCTGCAACAATTGGAATAACTGGTAATCCTATTTTTTCAAAAATTTCTAAAAATGCTTTTCTTACATTTTCATATGATTTTGCCATAGATTCTTCATCTTCATCAAAACTGTATGCATCTAACATTGGAAATGCTTTTCCTCTTAATAAATATCCTCTTGTTCTTATTTCATTTCTGTATTTTTCACCAATTTGATAAAATGTTGCAGGTAAGTTTTTATAAGATTTCAACTTTTCTCTTGCAAATTCTAACATTGCTTCTTCTCCTGTTGGAGCTAAGCAAAATGTTCCTTTATTCGATTCTGTTATAAGCATTGTTCCATCATTTACATAGTGATCATATCTTCCTGAATTTTTCCAAATAGTATCTGGTTGTAGTGTTGGAAGTAATACTTCGATACAATTATGTTTATTTAACGTTTGGGTTATTATTTTTTCTACATTTCTTCTTACTAATAATGGTACTGTATTATAGGCAAATAGTCCTGCGCCATATTGAACTAATTGACCTGTTTGTAATAAAATACTTTGTCCTGGATACATTTCATCTATGTTATTTAATTTGGTACTTCCCATACCTGTATTTGATAATTTCATATTCTTTCTCCTTACTATTTTTCATCTTTCATCATTCACTCTTGTGAAGCAAGATTATCCTCTACCCCTTCGGGCATAGGAACCTCATTAGGCTCTTCTTTTCTGTTTTCCTGTTCTTCTAATATATCGTCAATAACAATTTGCCTATTTTCATCCATTTTATATCTTGGCAAATCTGGTAAATTTTCTAAACTTGCATATCCAAACATTTTTAAAAAGTTTGAAGTTGCTTTATATGTCATTGGTCTTCCTGGAGCATCTAATTTTCCTGCTTCTTCAATTAAATTATATTCTAATAACTTATACATAGTCGCATCTGAATTGACCCCACGAATGGATTCAATTTCAGCTCTTGTTACTCCTTGGTTATAGGCAATAATTGCAAGCGTTTCTAATGCAGCATTGGATAGATTCGGCTTACTTCTTTTATCTAAAATCGGATAGATAAATTCATAATATTCTTTTTTGGTACACATTTGATAAGCATCATTAATTCGAATAATTTCAATTCCTCTATTTTGTTCTTCATATTCTTCTTTCATTTTTTCAATAATTGCAATAACATCTTCTTCATTCATTTCTAATGCTGAAATAAATTCTTTGATATTTACTTCTCTTCCACAGGCAAATAAAATTGCTTCTATTACTGCTTTTGCTTGTTCAATTTCCATACTATCTTTCCTTTTTTGTTAAATTCTTTCTATATTATGCCACTTTTTCCTTTCTATGTCAATGAAATTTAGCTTTTCCTTCCATTTTACGTTGCACTTTTTGATAAGGTATGATAAGATATAATTATCTTAATAAAAGGGGTGGAATTTATGCAAGACTCACCTAAGAAAATAGAAGTTGTAGATGGCAATGGCAATGACTTAGAAATTTCAGAAGTCCGTGAACATTTAAGAATTGCAAGGCCTAAATCTAAAGAAGAAAAAGCAAAAAAAATTATTGTTCCAGAAGAGAAGAAAAAATAATACCATGTAGCATGTCTATATGGTATTTGTTTTTTCTTTACATTTTATGTGAATTAGTATATAATATATATGAGTTCAATAAAGAATATGCAGGAGGAAAAACAATGAATATTGACATGTCTGTAAGAACAAGAAACACGCTAACAAAAGCAGAACTAGCAATTCGACGGGTACCTGAAGTGTACCGAAAGCAGTTGTGCGGATTTTTAGCCGAGAAATTCGAAAGACCTTTGGATTACAGCCTTAAGCATGATAATATGGCTGTTATAGATGCTTTTAGACAAGTATCTATCCTGTATGATAAACTTTGCGAAGTTGAAAAAACGGAATTTCGAATAGCTTTTTCGGAAGTGTCAAAGCAGTTCGCTGCTTAATTTAAAGAAGCATGGAGCATTATTTCACTCCATGCTTCTTTAAACGATAATACACATTTCGACTAGAGACTTTGATATCATCTGCAATACTTACAGCACTTGCATTTTCTTGCCTTAATTCCAGAATTCTAGCATCTCGCAATTAGCTCTTACTTTTAAGCCCTTCATTTTTTCTCAAATATATAAGGTCTTTTTCAATTGTACTTGGATGTACACTCCACCGTTTTGCGATTTCTCGAATTTCCTCTCTAATAATATGTTCTTTCACATATTCTCTACGCCGGTTTACTATCTCTCTTTTCATTTTCCCTCCATTAAAGTTAATCTTGAGACTATGAACTGGTTACAATAATTATTTTACACTATTTTACATAATATTACAAGCTTTTTAATGAAAAACACTTAAGCTAAATTATCGATATAAAATAAAAAAATGTTCTTATAGAACGATAGATCCCATAAGAACATCCAAACTGGTAGCGATGGTGGGACTTGAACCTACGACCTGCCGGGTATGAACCGGATGCTCTAGCCAACTGAGCTACATCGCCATATATTTATTAGAACGTGTACTATTATATTAGTATATCCTGTTTTTGTCAAGACAAAACAAAGAAAATAATGAAAATTATTTTCTTTGTTATTTAACTTTTTATTCTCCTATTTGTTTTTCTTGCATTTTTTCTTTTTCATCTTTTTGCATTTTTACTTCTTTTGCTGTTTTCCCCGCTAAGCTTTCATTTACTTGCGCTTCTGGAACAAAACTTTCTTTTTCTTCTAATGGAATATGTATTTTTCCAAGTTCCTTTTCTTTTTCTTCTATATCACCATTATATTCCATCGCAATTTTTTCTGCTTCTTGTTCGGCTTTTTTTTCATCTATTGCAGTTGCATTTTCATTAACAGTTAAGTTCTTATAAATTTCCCCTAGGGCATCAAATATTGACATGATTTCCTCCTAATTTATTTAAAAATAAACTAATACATTTCTATATTAACATAAAAGAGCAAAAAAATCAAGTATCTTTCGCTCTTTTTTCTAGTTTTTGGCAATTTTATCTTTTGTAGAAGTCGACGAAAGCGTCAACTCCTACATTAGTTCATATAATCTCTTAATTTTTTGCTTCTACTTGGATGCCTTAATTTTCTTAATGCTTTTGCTTCAATTTGTCTAATTCTTTCTCTTGTTACTTCAAACTCTCTTCCTACTTCTTCTAAAGTTCTTGCTTTTCCATCTTCTAAACCAAATCTTAGTTTTAGTACTTTTGCTTCCCTTGGTGTTAAAGTGTTCATTACTTCTTCTAATTGCTCTTTTAATAGAGTATATGCTGCCGAATCATGTGGTGCTGGACTATCTTCATCTTGAATGAAATCTCCTAAATGGCTATCATCTTCTTCTCCAATTGGTGTTTCAAGAGATACTGGGTCTTGTGCTATTTTTTGAATTTCCATTACTTTTTCTACTGGCATTTCTAATTCTTCTGCAATTTCTTCTGGGCTTGGTTCACGTCCTAATCTTTGTAGTAGATGTCTTGATGTACGAATTAATTTATTAATCGTTTCTACCATGTGAACTGGAATACGAATAGTTCTTGCTTGGTCTGCAATTGCTCTTGTAATAGCTTGACGAATCCACCATGTAGCATAAGTACTAAATTTAAATCCTTTTTTATAGTCAAATTTATCAACTGCTTTAATTAATCCCATGTTTCCTTCTTGAATTAGATCTAAAAATAGCATTCCTCTTCCTACATATTTTTTTGCAATACTTACAACAAGTCTTAGGTTTGATTCTGCAAGTCTTTGTTTTGCTTCTTCATCCCCTTCTAGTACTTTTTCTGCAATTTCTAATTCTTCATCATAACTTAAAAGTGGAATTCTTCCAATCTCACGTAGATACATTCTAACTGGGTCATCGGTACTAACTCCTTCTAGTGTGGTCAAGTTAATATCTTCTACCTTAATATCTTCTACTTCTTCTAAGTCTTCTAAATCTGGCTCTTCATCATCTAAGTCCTCTTTTAAATCCACATTTAGTTCTTCAAAAGCATCAAATACTTTTTCAATTTCATCTGGATTTGCATCATCTAATTCAGATGCAATTTCACCATACGTAATTTTCCCTTGTTTTTTTGCTTTTTCTAAAATAATTTTTACTTTTTCATCTTCTACTTTTGGTTGTTCTTCCATCTTTTCTTCTGGTTGTACTACTTCTTCTTTTTCAACTTCAATTTTCTTCTTTTTTATTTCTTTTTCAGCCATTTTCTTTCCTCCTATTTCATTTTGGCTATTTCTATAATGATCTTACTTAATCTTGCTTCTAACTTACTTACTTCATCTTTTTCGATTGTTTTATCTTCTAATTGTTTAATAATCTGATTTTTTTCATATGTTAGTTTTTCTTTTTCATATAGATTTAAAATGTCATCAATTGCTTTTTTAGAATTTAAAATTTCATAGTCATCTGCCATAATACTCGTAATATGATTCATTAAATCGTCTTCATTAAATAAATTCAATACATTACTATTACTATTTCCTTTTTCAAAGTGTTCATACAATCTTTTGGCAATTTCTCTATTTTGCTCTAATTTAAAGTCTTCTGGCTTTATTTTCTCCATAATTTGTGTATAAGCATTTATTTCTGGACGAATTAGCAATGAGATAATCACATTTTCTCTTTTAATTAATGCGTCATTTTTTTCATCTTTTTTCTTTGCCACTGTCACTTGCTTTGCAATTGGTTTTTGAATCATTTTAATTCCTTGATGTTCTTTATATGCCATCTTATTTGCTTCTGCATAAATTGCTTCTTTCGATATTTGATAATCTTTCGCAATTCTATCAACATAAATTTCTCGCTCAATACTGTTGTCTACCTTAGAAAGAATTTTTACAATTTCATTTAAGAACTTAATTTTATCACTTGCTGTTTGGATGTTCATTGATTTTTTTAATGTTTTTACTTTAAATTCCACTAAAGAAATTGCATTTTCAACACATTTTTCAAACCTGCCACTACCATATTTGATAACATATTCATCTGGATCTTTTGCATCACCATCTAATTGTAGAATTCGAATATCACAGCCTAAATTTTGTAAAATTTCCATTCCTCTCATAGTTGCTGCTTGTCCTGCACCATCAGAATCGTATCCAATAATAATTTGAGATGCATATTTTCTAAGTAATCTTCCTTGTCCTTCTGTTAGTGCTGTTCCTAAAGATGCTACTACATTGGTAATTCCTCTTTGATAAAGCGAAATCGCATCCATATAGCCTTCTACCATTATAATCTTATCTTTTCCGCTTTTTTTGGCTACATTTAATCCAAATAAATTTCTTCCTTTACTATACACAATATTTTCTGGTGAATTAATATATTTTGGCTTGCTATCATCTAAAACTCTTCCACCAAAAGCAATAACTCTATCCTGTACATCTTTAATGGGAAACATCAGTCTATTCCTAAATTTATCATAAAATCTTCCTTTGTCCGATTTTCCAATCAAGCTAGATGCTAGCATCTCTTCTTCTGAGAAACCTTCTTTTTTTAATATTTGATAAAGTTCATCAAAATTAGTTGAAAATCCAATCTGAAATGTTTTTAGGGTATTATTATCTAATTTTCTTTTCTTTACATATTCTTGAGCAACTTTTGCAGAGGGTTTATATAAGTTTTCATGAAAAAACTGTGCTGCCATTTTATTAATTTGATATACTTTTTCTTTTAGTTGTATTTTTTTAGCATCTTGTCCATCTGTTAAGGTAGGAAGTGTAATTCCACTTTTTTCTGCTAATGCCTCAATTGCTTGTTTAAAATCTAAATTTTCTATTTTACTGACGAAGTGGATAACATCTCCTCCAACTCCACAACCAAAACAATGAAAGATTTGTTTATCTGGCGACACAGAAAAAGAAGGGGATTTTTCTCTATGAAATGGACATAGTCCAAAAAAATTTCTACCACTTCTTTTTAACACTACATATTGTGATATCACATCAACGATATCATTGCTGTTTCTAATTTCATCTACTAACTCATCACTATATCGTGCCATATTTTCTTAACCTTTCTTTCATAATATATACTATTCGACAGATATCTTGTAATTCCCTCTTACTTCACATAAAACTTTTTCTATTTTTTATCTATTTGTCAATTTTTGTCGATTAAGTTGTTTTTTAACTGGTTATAAAACAAACGTTATTAGTAATAAAACTAATAACGTTTACATCTCTATAAATTCTCAACCGTTCCAGTAGTTCCCTCATCAAACGGAATAAATTTATTTACTACATTTTGAACTGGTTCAATATTATCAATTTCAAACTCTTGGAAAGATGAATTAATCTTATTATCAATCATTCCCTCTACTTCTTCAATCGATGAATTTTCTGCTAATACTAACTCACTTACTAGAATTTGTTTTGCATTAGAAAGCATTTTCTTTTCACCAGTAGATAATCCTTTTTCTTTTTGTTTAAACGATAAATTACGAACTACATCTGCTATTTCATAAATATCTCCGCTCTTCATCTTGTCCATATTATCACGATATCTTTTATTCCAGTTGCTAGACATTTCTGTTTTATCTTCTTCTAATATTTCAAATACTTTTGAAGCTTCTTGTTTATCAATAATTCCTCTTACACCAATTTCTTCAGCCTTATTGGTTGGCACCATTACTTTTACTTCCCCTGGCATCTTTAGTATATAATATGCTTGTTTTTCCCCTAATATATTTTTTTCTTCAATTGCATCAATGACTCCTGCTCCATGCATTGGGTAAACAATATGGTCTCCTACATTAAACATAGCTCTTGTGCCACTCCTTCCTGAATTTTATATCTATACAATAAAAAAATGCGACTTGTTTTGCAAAATCTTTCGTAAGTCCGTATATCATCGCTTTTCTTCTTTCACCATATTTATTATACTACAAAAATTACCAAAAGTCAAAAGCTTTTGGTAATTTTTTCTTATAAAAAATCGCCATACGGTTTGTTTCCGTATGGCTGTAAGCTTCTAGTTTTCTTTTTTTCTAAAAGACTATTATTTGCTTGTTGAACCAAATCCGCCAAGTCTTTCTCCTGTTGCTACATCATCATCTGTTACTAAATATTTTTGGAAAACCGCTTGCCCAATGGCATCTCCTTTTTTAATTTCAATATCTTCTTCTTTTATATTGTAAAACGCAAACATAATGTGCCCATCATTATCTGGATTTCCATAATAATCTTTATCGATTACTCCTACACTATTTGATAATATTAATCCTTTTTTCTTTGGGTTTGAACTTCTATTATATAACATTAGAACTTCATCATCTTGCATATAAGCTTTTAATCCTGTTTTTACAAGAGTTGGATTCATTCCTTTTTTAAAACTTGGTATGATACAATCCTCTGCTGCTTCTATATCATATCCTGCTGAATATTTTGTTTTACGAATTGGTAAATTAATTCCTGCATTTTCAAATCCTTTTGCTACTTCAAATCCACGTTTTTGGTCCATTTTTTTCTCCTCTTTCTTTGGGCACAGTGGTGTCATGTCCTATGAAGTAATTCTACAAACAGTACCCCTACATTTTTTCTTATTGTATTATACTTATATTACTTTGTCAATTATTTTTTTAGGTTTACTCCGAACAATTCCTCCGCACCATTCCTGCTAGAATCGAAAATACTATCATTAAAATTGCATATATATTAAGTCCAAATCCTGTTTGTATAAAGCTAGAAATAAAGTATAAAATGCTAATATAGATAAGTCCTATTATTCCTCCATTAATAAGACCTCTTCTTTTTATTTTACTAGATCCAAGGCTTCCTCCTATTAATATACTAATCATAGTTATCATTAAGATAACTGGTGCAATCATACTTTCTAATAAATTAGTATAGGTTAATAATATTGAAAAAACAAATAGCAACAATAAAGTAATCGCATATGAAATTACAACACCCTTTATAATATGAACCATATTATTTGTATTTTCCGTTGTCGTTGTTTGTATTAAACTTTTCATTCTCTTCCTCCTTTTACTTCATGTATATGCTTAATAAAAATGCATTAGAACTGTATGCAAAAAGGAACCCTAAGTATATTACTTAAGATTCCTTTTTTATGTTTTATTCGTTCGTTATTGTATTACCTGTTGTGTTTGCTTGTGTATTTTCCATGGTATTGGTTAATGTATTTTCATCTGTATTTGTTTGTGAAGTTCCAGTATTTGTGTTGTTAGTTTGTGGAGCATGTGTCTGTAAGTATTCTTCTATGTTTATTGTATTCCCGGCATTTTCCATGTAATACGTATTAATTCCCGCATTTACTACAAAGTACGCATTATCGAGTGCTGGGATAACTAATTCATTTCCAATATAATCGTAAATTCCATAGTATTTTACTTTCTTTGTATTATTTCCATCTTTCACTTCAAAGTCTTTTCCAAATACAATTGCTTTATAGGTTGGAATAATTAATAAATTATTTACTACTTTTCCACTTAAGTTTCCAGTTGCTCCTGCTGAATATCCTATTGCATCGTAATCTAATGGTAAAATCAGATTTCCTTTTACATCAAACATTCCCCATTTTTTATTTTGATATACTGGAATTGCATTTTCAAATAAAACATACTTGTTAGTAATATTGTTGTTTGGAAATTTTGTAACATCTACACCGATTTGTTCATATTCTAAGTGAATTACAATATTTCCAGTATTTCCTAAAACACCATATCGATTGTTATTTTTTACAATGTATAATCCATTATTTTTATCAATCATATTAATTTCATCATATAATAAATTGATTTTAGTTGTTCCATTTTCTGTTACAATTCCTTTTTTGTTCAAAGTATTGGTAACATAGAATTCTCTTGCATTTTCATTAAATACCATTTTGTTGTATCTTGAACCGATTACCTCTTTATTTTGGCTATTAACAACACCATATAAGTTGTTATCTTTTTTTACAACAAACAAATTATATAAAATTGCTTTTTGGTTGTTAAAGTCGTCATCAATACCATCTTTATATCCTAATGTCTTAAACTGTGCTGTATAATTTTCTACCAAATATGGTAATGTATAAATTTGAATGTTTTTTGCTTCTTGATTATATTCAAATGTTATATTAAATGCAATTTTAATTCCTTCTGGTGTGCAATATAGTTTATTGTTTCTTCGAACAACAGGATCTGAAATCGTATAATCTTCATAGTCCTTTGTTTGGTCTGGAACTACTTTTGAAATTTTATTTGAATTTAGGAAAAACGATGCTGTTTCCTCTTCGCAATTTACCCAACACTTATTTTCATCTTCTGTATATAATTTATACTCTCCTTTATGAGAATCATATCCTAAATAACTTGCAATACCCATAATATCTACATGAATTTTTCCAGTCGCTTCATCAATCAGAATCATGTCACTTGGTAAATTAACGGTTTTTCCGTTAATATAAACACGAAATGTATTCTGTTGTATATACATAATTGCATACATAAGTCCTGCAATTAGCATAGCAACAAGGATAATACATACTAATATAATCATTGATGTCCTTTTATCTTTTTCACTGTTTAAATTTCTTTGAGATTTAAAACTTTCTCCACCAATTTGCATATTGTTCCTCCTTCTTATTCTTTTGTATAACCATATTTTTTATAAAATTCGTCTCTAAAATTTAGTAAATTATCATTCTCTATTTCTATTCTAACTCTTTCCATCAAACTCGTCAAGAATCTTAGGTTATGAATTGATAATAATCGTACTCCTAAAATTTCATTTGTTTTTACCAAGTGTCTTATATAAGCTCTTGTATAGTTTTTACAGGTATAACAATCACATTCAGGGTCAAGTGGTGTCCAGTCTCTTTCATAAGTTGCATTACGTACTACTACTTTTCCATTCCATGTCATAGCAGTTCCATTTCTTGCAATTCTTGTTGGTAATACACAATCGCACATATCAATACCTGCAATTGCTGCTTCTATTAAATAATCTGGCGTTCCAACTCCCATTAAGTATCTTGGTTTATTTTCTGGCATAAGAGGTGTTGTATAACGTAAGACGTCTAAAAATTCTTCTTTTGGTTCTCCTACGCTAATTCCACCAATAGCATAACCAGGAAAGTCTAGTTTAATTAGGTCTTTTGCACTTTGCTCTCTTAAATCTTTATAAAAACCACCTTGTATAATACCAAATAACCCTTGCTTATCTGTATTTTTATGTGCTTCTTTACAACGTTCAGCCCATCTAGTCGTTCTTTCCATGGATTGTTTCGTATATTCATATGTCGATGGATATGGGCAACATTCATCAAATGACATAATAATATCTGCACCTAAATCTTCTTCTATTTGCATAACTTTTTCTGGTGTAAAGAAATGTTTACTTCCATCTAAATGAGATTTGAATTCTACGCCTTCTTCAGATATTGTACGTAAATCACTTAAACTAAATACTTGGAATCCTCCACAGTCTGTTAAAATCGGTCTGTCCCAATTCATAAATTTATGAAGTCCGTCCTGCTTCTTTTACCAACTTACTTCCTGGTCTTAAATATAAATGATATGTATTTGATAAAATAATCTGAGCTTTTACTTCTTCTTTTAATTCTTCTGGTGTCATACTTTTTACAGTTGCTTGTGTTCCAACTGGCATAAAAATTGGTGTTTGTATATCACCATGTGGTGTATGCACAACTCCACGTCTAGCACCACTTTGTTTACAAGTATGTAATAATTCATATGTTATCGCTTCCATAATTTTCTCCTTTTTATTTTCCCTATATATTATACTTGATTTTATATCTTAAAATCAATGTTTTTCTTCAATTTTGTAGTGATTATTAAAAAGCAATAGAGCAAACACAGCTAATGTTTGCTCTATTACTTTTTTAATATAATAATTGTGGTGTTAAAATGTTATTTCCCCATGTCCAAGTATTTTTATTACTATCTATTGCACATATTCTACAATATCTTTCAAGCCTTCCTGAACCAGCAGAAAGATAATTGAATGTTAAATTACCGCCTATTCTTGCCCATGAACTACTACCTTCTATATTCCCTAGTCCTAATATTCCTCTAACTCCTCTGTTAATATTGTACCCTGCTCCCCATAAGGTACCATCAGAACGCAATGCCATTGAGGCATCTTCAGCAACCAAAATGTCGATGTAGGTATTCTCACCATCTAATAATACTGGAGATACTCTGGCTCCTGTTGTGTCCCCTTTTGTGCCTGGCAGACATATTCCATTTCCTTTATTAGAAGCACGTCCCCATCCATACAAATGCCCATCAGTTCCTATTGCAAGACTATGTTCACTTCCTGCTGATACCTTAATTGCCTTTATATTCGATGCAACAACTCGGAAAGTATTTGTTGAGCTACTTGTGCCAACTCCCAAGCAACCATATTGGTTCCAACCAAAACCATATATAGTGTTATCCTCAGCAATAGCTAAAGTGTAATACTGTCCCGCACTTACCTGCTTGAACAATACTGTATCATTGATTTTGATTGGGTATAACTTGTTTGAATTATCTGTTGTGCTTAAACACGAATTTATACTCCTTCCGAATCCCCAAAGATAACCGTCTTCATCAATCGCAACACTAAACTCATTACCAGCAGAAACTGATTGGAATCTCAAGTCACCACCAATAGCTACTGGCTCTGCTGAAGAATTTGTATCTCCTTTTCCAAGTTGTCCATATGTATTCAATCCCCAACTCCATAGGCGACCATCTTCATCGATTGCTAAACTAAATTGATGACCAGCTGATATCGTATCAACTGCCGGGTCATGTTTAAACTTCACATTTTCTAATACTCTTACTGGAGAATTATAGTTTGTTGTTGTACCAATTCCCAATTCACCATTTGCATTTGTCCCCCAAGCCCATAAGCCTCCATCTTTATCCACTGCTAGATTATGGCTTGCTCCAGAAGCAATTATATCAAATTGAGCAGATAAAGTTACTTCTACTGCTTCACTTTCTATTGAATTTCCTGCTTTGTCGTAAGCTACAACATAAACAGTATGTTTTCCATATGGGAGATTTTGAATTTCACCACTTTCTTGTTTTTCTCCATTTAAATAATATTCAAAATAGTCAATTCCGCTTTTTACACTAGTTTCTGTTGCATCAGCATCTTCTGCCACTGCTTGTATGTTAAGTCCTGTTCCTGTTTTTTGTACTGTTATGTCACAGCTTACTGGTGCTTCTGTATCGATGGTGTCTACTATTACTTCTTTGTCTGTTACAACTCCTTCTTCGTTTTCTACTTTAAATAAATAACTTCCGTTTGCTGTTACTTCATACTCTACTTCTACTATATTATTTTGTGGATATGCTACTGAACTATTTGGATTTGTTACACTCTTTACTTTTCCTGTTACTTTAAATATAATATTTACTTTTGGTTCATTGGTATATCCTGCTGGTTGTAGTTTGTATGTGATT
>CATLHF010000020.1 GCA_949948835.1 uncultured Clostridia bacterium
GGAGAGGAAACTCAAATACAAAAAAAGAAGATATAGAGAATTTGGATTACACAAAACCGTATAAACGATATCGATTATATGTAAAAACAGCATCCTATGTATCTCATCCGAACGGAGGAAAACTTAGTGGATTATTTAAAATGCAACTATATGGAAAAATAGAAAAATAAAAAGTTTTAGAACATATAAAAAACAATAAAAAGGTATCTTTTTATTGTTTTTTATATTGTAGAAATTCTTGAATTCGTTTTTTAATAATAAATCATATAATCAATTTCTGGAAAGATTGGGTCTTTCTTTTGAATTGCTTTTACAAATTCTTCGTCAATCGTATTAGATTTAATTTGTTCATATAATTTGGTAAATCTTCCGATATGGTCTTTAATGCGTTTTTTTGCATAATCTACCATAGTTCCATTAGTGATAATAAATAACCAGTCACTACTTTGAGCAAGAAGTAGTTCTCTTGCACATTGATTTAAAGCAAGTTTTTTGATGCGGTTTTTTTCATTTGGATAGGTTCTTGCAAGTTCTACCATTCTGTCACCTGCTATATGTAGGTGCCTATGCACATAATCGTTGGTAGGGTTTAACCAAACACCACTATAACCATTTGCCCCCCAGCTAGAACGACAAGGAGTAGAAACTTGAATACTTGGATATCGGTCAATATATTCACTTGGAGTAATTAGTTTAAAATCACATTTATCATAATATATTTTTTTAAATAAAACATATAACCAATCGGGACCTTCATACCACCAATGCCCATAAAGCTCAGCATCATAAGGGCATAAGATAATAGGTGGTTTATCCATTGCTTTCGAAAGATTGGTGATTTGCTCTTGTCTACAATCAAAAAAATGACCAGCTTGTTTGTAAATACTATCCATAGCCCAGGTAGGGTTATAATAGTCTTTTTCACCAGCATCTCCTGTAATACGATAGTATTTGATACCTGTAGGAACTCTAACACCATCGAAGGTAAGATAGGGTTTAATATAATCATAGTCTGCATCATAACCAATATCACGGTAAAATTCGCGGTAATTAACATCTCCTGGGTAACCATTAATAGAACTCCATACCTGTCTAGAAGATTCGATATCACGGCCAAAAGCAACAACTCCATTTGGAGAAACAATAGGGGCATAAGTACCATAAACAGGAGTAGGGTCTGCATATAAAATGCCGTGTGATTCAGTAATAATATATTCAATGCCAAATTCTTTTAGGTATTTATCTGCTTCTGGAACATAACCACACTCAGGAAGCCAAATTCCTTTTGGTTTTCTTCCAAAATATTTTTCATAAGTTTGCACCCCAATTCCAATTTGCGCTCGTATCGTATTTTCATTAATATATAAGATTGGAAAATAACCGTGGGTCGCACCACAAGTAATAATTTCTAATACGCCAATATCTTGAAAATGTTTAAAGCCTTCAATTAAATTACAATTATATATTTCTTTAAAAACATGTAAATCGTTTGAATAACGGTTAAAATAGTAATAAGATAATTCATTTAAACGTTTATCTGATGCAGTACGTTTGATTTCTTTTTTAGATAGTTCAATATGTTTTCTTAAATATTTAACATATCTTCTTTGTAATAGTTTATTATCTAGCATATTAAGAAGAGGAGGTGTCATAGACATAGTGATTCGAAAATCAACACCTTCATCAACTAATTTCTTAAAATTAGTAAGTAATGGAAGGTAAGTTTCAGAAATTGCTTCAAATAGCCATTCTTCTTCTAAATAATTTTCACTTTCTGGATGATGCACAAAAGGTAGATGTGCATGTAAGACGAAACTTACATATCCTTTTTCTTGGTTGTTCATATAATTCTCCTTTGTAAAATGGTAAGGGCAGATTTTATATCTGCCCATTTATTTAAATTGTGAAGATGAGTAAGAAGAAGGATTGGATGTATTACCTTCTACAATTTCATCCAATAATTCGTTTTTATAAATTTGTTTATATAAACCATAAATATCATAGATTTGTTGCATATTTTTTAAATTGGATAATTGTGAAAAATCTTGTTTTGTTACTTCTCCTGTTTTTATATTTCGATATTCAACAAGGGAGTTAAATTTTTCAAATAAAATATGATCATTTGGTGCGTTTATTGAATTAGAAGATGCAACATAAATATAATCTTCTTTTATAGTATTTTGACATAAATTTGGACGTCTACCAAGTTCAATTTCATATTTGCAATTGGTATCATTAACATGTAAATACCAACTGTTAGCATAATCATTAATTTCAACTTCAAAAGTATAATCCATGGTTCTATTGTGAACTATTAAAACAGGTCTGGTTTGCAAAAAGAAACTCTCACCATATTTTTTGGTATATAATAAACGATCTTCATCCGAAATATCCCAATAGACAAACAGCATTTGCGGTGTTTGTGCTAAAATTTTAACAGTAGTTTGATTATAGCGATAAGGTAAATCATAATATTCTGAAAAATCAATAGTAGTCTTCTCTTTTGCTACAGCAGAAGTTTTCTTCTTTGTACTAGCAGAAGTTTTCTTACTTGTAACAGATGATTTTTTCTTTGTTGTGGCAGATTTTGCCGTTTTTTTAGTAGTAGATGTCTTTGTTGTGCTTTTGGTAGGTGTATTTTTTTTCTTATTTTCTACATCTTTTGTATTTTTAGGCATCTAAAAATTCCTCCTTAGTACAAATTTCTTCTACTATACTATACTAAAAGAAAAAGAAATTCAAGTAAAATGTCGAAAGAAAATATTACAAATATATGACATTTTACAAAAACAGAATATATTTTCAAAAACATATTTACAATTGTAGAAAAATTGTATAAAATGAACCGTGAAGTAAATAACAAAAGAAAATTGTCGGGAAGGGGCGTTTAAAAAGCCAATGAAAATTTTAATGCTAACATGGGAATATCCACCAAGAATTGTGGGAGGAATTGCAAGAGTAGTAAATGATTTATCAAAACGATTAATAAAAGATGGACATGAGGTAACAGTTGTTACTTATCGTGAAGGAAATGCCCCATATTTTGAAGAAGATAAAGGGGTTAAAGTTTATCGTGTTGATAATTATATGATTAATCCAAATAATTTTATTGATTGGATTATGCAAATGAATTTTAATATGGTAGCAAAAGCAAATGAAATTATTGCAAACGAAGGAAAATTTGATGTTATTCATGCACATGATTGGCTAGTAGCATATGCCGCAAAAACGCTTAAGAACTCTTATGATATACCAATTGTAGCAACCATTCACGCAACAGAAAGTGGAAGAAATTCTGGAATTCATGATGAAACACAACGTTATATTAATGATACTGAATGGATGTTAACCTATGAAGCAACAGAAGTGATAGTAAATAGTAATTATATGAAAAGAGAGCTACAATCTCTATTTGGACTTCCATTTGAAAAAATTAATGTAGTACCGAATGGAATTAATATTACTATGTTTAATGCAGTAGAAAGAGATTATGAATTTAGAAGACAATATGCAGCGGATCATGAAAAAATTATTCTATTTATGGGTAGACTTGTTTATGAAAAAGGGGTACAACACTTAATATCCGCTATGCCCAAAATTTTAGCAGGATACCATGATGCCAAGTTGGTAATTGCTGGAAAAGGCGGGATGATAAATGAACTAAAAGCACAAGTCAACTCTATGGGAATTGCAAATAAAGTATATTTTACAGGTTATATGGATGCAAAACAAGTATGCAAAATGTATAAATGTGCTGATGTATCTGTGTTTCCAAGCACATATGAACCATTTGGAATTGTAGCATTAGAAGCAATGCTTTCAGGAACTCCAGTGGTAGTTTCTGATATTGGAGGGTTAAATGAAATTGTACAGCATGGAGAAAATGGAATGAAGAGCTATGCAGGAAATCCGAACTCCATTGCAGATTCAATTTTAGCATTATTATATAATCCACAATTATCACAAGAAGTGGTAAAAAAAGCCAAGATAATGGTTAAAAATGAATATAACTGGGCAAAAATTGCACAAGATACTCATTTTACTTACCAAAAAGCAATCTGCCAAACCATGGCAGAACGCCAAAGACGTCAAATGGAACAAGAAAAAGCAAGAAAAACAAAGAAAGCAAAAAATACAGAAACGGAAATTACCAATTTATTGGCATTCAGAAAAAGACAAGCATATGCGTAAATGTTATGTAACAACATTTACGACTTAAAAGTAAAGAGTGAAAGGTGAAGAATAATGAATGTATATGATACTGCAAATCGATTAGCTTACGAAATCAAAAATTCGGATGAGTATAAGAATTATAAAAAGGCAAAAGAGGAAGTTAAGGAAAATCTAGAATTAAAAGAAAAGTTAGAACAGTTTGAAAAAGCAAGATATGAAGTGCAAATTGCTGCTATTTCCCAAGGAAAAAAAGATATGGAAAAAGCAGAGAATATGCAAAAAATGTATATGGAATTAATTGGAAGTGAAGGAATGAAACGATATTTTGATGCTGAACTAAAATTCAATATAATGCTTGGCGATGTTAATAAAATCATATCAGAAGCAGTAGAAGAGGTAATAAGATAAAGAAATTTTAAAAAATGTTTGCATTTTGGATTCGTTTATGCTAAAATATCAATGTTATATGGAAAACCTTAAGGAGGAAAAGTAAGTGGAAGTTTTAAAATATATATTAATAGGAATTTATGTGATTGTATGTTTTGCATTAATTATTGTTGCGATGATGCAAACAAAAGACGATAGTGGAGCAAGTGCTACGATTACAGGATCTTCAAGTAATTTTTATGAAAAAAATAAAGGAAGAACCAAAGAAGGAAAAATGAAAAGATGGACCATTATATTAGCAGTTGCGTTTGCAGTACTTACTATTGTTCTTTCTATTATGTATTTAATTTAAAAAGATTTGAAATGATAAACGGAGCAACAAATTAAGTTGCTCCATTTTGTTTATAGGAGGATAAACTTGAATAAAAAAGAATTGATTTGGAATTTTATTTGTGATAAAAATTATGTGCCAATGAAAAAGAAAGAAATAGTACAAATTTTAATGGTTCCAAAAGAAGAAGAAAAAGAATTACAATCTGTTTTGGATGAATTAGAAAGAGAATACAAAATAAGAAAAAACAGAAAAAATCAATATATGGTAATGGACGAGCCATATTTTCAAGGCGTATATAGTAGACACCCCAAAGGGTTCGGTTTTGTTTTATTAGAAAGTGGACAAGAAGTGCATATTTCTAGTCAATATTCAGGAAGTGCCTTTGATGGAGATACTGTTTTAATTAAAATATTAGATGAAGAAACTGGAAACACAAAAGAAGGAAAGATTGTTAAAATTTTGAAAAGAGAGATTCGAGAGTTAGTAGGAACCTTTCAAAATAGTAAAAACTTTGGATTTGTTGTTCCAGATAATGCAAAACTGGGAACGGATATTTTTATTTCTAAAAAGAATTTTTCAGGTGCGAGAAATCAAGATAAAGTAGTTGTAAAAATTACGAAATATCCGGAAAAAGGGAAAAGTGCAGAAGGGGAAATATTAGAAGTAATTGGGAAAATGGACCAAGCAGGTGTGGATATGATGTGTTTAATAAGAGATTACCATTTACCATACGAATTTCCAGAGCCTGTTTTAGACGAAGCAAATAACATTAATCCGAAAATAGAAATAAAAGATATTCCAAACAGAGTGGACCTAAGAGATAAATTGATTTTTACGATTGATGGAGAAGACGCAAAAGACCTAGACGATGCTGTTTGTGTAGAAAGACTAGAAAATGGAAATTACAAATTAGGAGTTCATATAGCAGATGTTAGCTACTATGTAAAAGAAGGCTCTGCACTAGATAAAGAAGCTTTTTTAAGGGGAACCAGTATTTATATGTTAGATAGGGTAATTCCTATGTTGCCACAGAAGTTGTCAAATGGAATTTGTAGCTTAAATGCAGGAGAAGATCGTTATACATTATCGATTGAAATGGAAATTAATCCATCAGGAGAAGTAATTGATTCCGATGTATTCAAAGGAGTAATCAATGTTACCAAAAGAATGAGCTATACAGATGTTACCAAAATTTTAGAAAATTCAGATGAACAAATTGTAATAAAATACAAAGATTATATAGATGAATTTAAAAAAATGGAAGAACTTGCCATAATATTGGAAACAAGAAGAAAGACGGCAGGAAGTCTTGATTTAGACATTCCAGAAAGTAAAATTACACTGGATAAGAATGGAAAAGCAATTAATGTTGGGCAATATCAATTAACTTTTGCAAATTCCATTATTGAACAATTCATGCTAACTGCAAATGAAACAATTGCTGAGAAATTTTATTGGTTAGAAGCGCCATTTGTTTACCGTGTGCATGAAACACCAGACTTAGACAAGATAAAAGAATTAAATCGTTTTTTATTTAACTTTGGGTATACCATAAAAGGAAATAAAGAAAACTTACACCCAAAAGAATTTAGTAAAATTTTAGAAGACATTAAGGGAAAAAAAGAAGAAAGAGTTATATCTACTTTAATTCTTAGGACGTTAAAAGTAGCAAAATATGAAAACCAAAATAAAGGTCATTTTGGAATTGCTAGTAAATATTATTGCCACTTTACATCACCAATTCGCAGATATCCGGATTTGTGGATTCATCGAATGATTTCAAAGTATTTAGAAAAAGGCTATGATGTAAAGGAAGATTGGAAAGAGGAATACATGGAAATAGCACAAAAAGCTGCAGAACAATCTTCAGAAAGGGAAAAAATTGCACAAAAAGTAGAAAGAGATAGTATAGATTTAAAGAAAGCAGAATTTATGCAAGACAAAATTGGAGAGATTTATGATGGAATTATTAGTAGTGTTACCAATTTTGGAATTTTTGTAGAATTAGAAAATACGGTAGAAGGACTAATTCGTTTTGAGAATTTAGGAGAAAATGAGTATTTTATTTATGATGATGAGCATAAACATCTAATAGGGGAAAAGACCAATAAAATTTATAAATTGGGAGACCCAATAAAAGTACAAGTAATTGAGGCAAATAAACAAACAAGAAAAATTGCATTTGCCAATATTTTAAATAAGGAGGAAAAAAGTAAATGAAAGATTTTTTAAAACCATCAGCAACACTTGCGCCAGTTCCGGCAGTTTTGGTATCTTGTGGAGATATGGAACATGCCAACATAACAACAATTGCGTGGACAGGAATATTAAACTCTGAACCACCACTTGTGTATGTATCAATACGACCATCAAGATATTCTTACAAAATTATAAAAAGGACAAAAGAATTTGTGATTAATATTCCAGATGAAAATTTAGTATGGGCAACTGATTTTTGTGGTACAAAATCAGGAAAAGATACTGACAAATTTAAAGAAGCGCATCTTACAAAAGAAGCTTGTAGATTAGTAAGAGTTCCTTCTATTAAGGAATGTCCAGTTAGTTTAGAATGCAAAGTAAAGAAAATAAAAAAACTAGGATCACACCATATGTTTATAGCAGAAATTGTTTCTGTTAATGCACAATCTGAATTAATCGAAAATCTAAAATTAAATCTTACAAATACAAATTTAATTACCTATATAGGAAATGAATATTATGTAGCAAATAAAAAGATAGCAGATAGAGGAATTTGCCTAAAATAAGAAATGGGGTAAAAAATGAAGCAAATATTCAGTAATTATGCAGCAAATGAAAACAATCCAAAATGGAAATATATGATAAAAAGACAAAAACAATTATATCCACGTAACAATGATATTCGTTCAGAATTTGAAAGAGATTACACAAGATTAATTCATTGTAATGCTTATAAAAGATTAAAACACAAAACACAAGTGTTTTTTTCACCAGAAAGTGACCATATTTGCACTAGAAGTGAACATGTAACACATGTAGAATCGATTAGTTATACGATTGCTAGATATTTAGGACTTAATGTAGAATTAACAAAAGCAATTGCAACAGCACATGATATAGGACATAGTCCATTTGGGCACGAAGGGGAAAAGGTATTATCTGAAATTGCCAAAAGCGAAATTAGTGAAAGCTTTTGGCATGAGAAAAATGGATTAGGGTATGTTGATAAAATAGAATTATTAGAGGATAATTTAAAAAATAAACAAAACTTAAATTTAACATATGCTGTACGAGATGGTATCATTTCACATTGTGGTGAAATTAATGAAAATCATTTAAAACCAAGAGAGGAATACATCGATTTAGAAAATTATCAAATACCAAATCAATATATGCCATATACATGGGAAGGATGTGTCGTAAAAATAGCAGATAATATCTCTTATTTAGGAAGAGATATAGAAGATGCAATTGCGTTAGGTATTTTAGACGAACATTTAGAAGAATTGTATCAATTGCTAAATTACGATACCAATGAGGTTATTAACAATACTGTTATTATTAATGATTTGATTTACGATTTATGTAAAAATTCATCGTTAGAAAAAGGATTATGCTTTTCAGATGAGATATTTAACTTAATGAAAGAAATAAAGAAATTCAATTATAAAAACATCTATTTTTCAGAAAGAATAAGACCATCATCACAGTACTTTAAACTTGTGATTCATCAAATTTATAATACATTAAAAAAGATGTTTAAAGAACAAGAAACCTTAGAAAATATGGATAAAATGACGAAATTTTATCCAAAACTAGTAAGTGGATTTAAAGATTGGCTATCTTATTATTGGGATTTACCAAGAAAAGAATTTTTAAAAAATGATGTTATATTCTCTATACAAGAAGAAAAAAGCTATTGTAAAGCAATTATTTACTACATTGCAGGAATGACAGATAATTATGCAATTGAGATATATAATGAAATTATAGGATTTTAAAAAAGAAAATCCAAATAAATTTCAAAAATATCTTGACAAAAACTATGATAGTCGTTATAATAAGTACTATCATAGAAATGCAGGTGTAGTTCAATGGTAGAATTCCAGCCTTCCAAGCTGGCTATGCGGGTTCGATTCCCGCTACCTGCTCCAAGGGTGCGACTGTATACACAGTCGCATTTAATAGTTAATAGTGAATAATTTTAACAAGAGTATTATATGCGGGTGTAATTTAGTGGTAGAATGTCATGCTTCCGACCTGATAGCGCGGGTTCGATTCCCGCCATCCGCTCCAGTCTGGGTGTTCTTATAGGATTTAACGTTTTATAAGAACACTTTTCTTATGCTGATAATTTAGCTTAAGTATTTCACATTTACATATTTTATTGTATTCACTGATACATCTTCATTATATATATATTCCTTTCTATAAAGCTATACATTACGGGGTGGCGTGGCTGTCACTATTGCTTCGCCACGTCCTCATCATAAAAGTATTTGAATAAAGTTCTAACGAGTTACTTTCACAAAGTTAAAATTATTTATCTATAAAATAAAAATAGGAGAGTTAAAATACAAACTCTCCTAAACATTTTCAATTTAATAATACTATTTATAGTGTAGTTGATACATGTAATAACTATAAATTGGTATAATAATTGTTGTTAATAATAGTAATATTTTAAAATAAATAATATTATTACTTAAACCAATTATAAATAATAGTCCATAACCTACAATTCTCCCAATTTGCATTATCATATTTATAAATATCTGATTTTCAATATAATATTCATCATTAATACCATTTTCTTTGTTATTAAATCTCTCGATATTAAAAAGTATTTCTAATATAACGATGAAACTATAACTAATTATATTATAAATAACAACTTCTATTTTTCCTAAATTTATTACTAAACTTAAAACACTAATCAGAGAAATTAAACTGCCACCAATTAATATATTTTTTTGAAGTTTTTTGTTATTTATTTTCTTAAATATGAATAATGTTAGCATTGAGCATATAGCAAATATTGTATTTAAAAAACCTAATTTAAAATTTGTTTTATATGTCATAACAATTATTATAGTAACAAGTGTAGGAATTAGATTTAATAATACTCCATACAAGATAGACGATTTATAAATAATTTTTAATCTATTGTTATTTTTAACATTGATATTTTTTAGAAATGTTGTCAAATCAAACTTTTTATGATTTTGATTTTGTATTCTAATAAAAAGCGATAGAATAACTTGAGTAAATGAAAGTATCATTACATAAGTTGAAACCTTATAAAATGTTAATAATTCAATTGAGGTACCTAAAATTATTGGCATTATTATTTTAGTAAAACTACGTATAATTTTTTTGTTTGTAGTATATTTTTTTCTATTATTTTCATTTGTTACCAAACCAACTATATTGTCACAAGCACCCCAATAAATAGTTTCAGCAATTCCTAAAACAATAGCAATTGGAATTAAGAAATCTTGAATTTGTGCTCTAAAAAAAACAATTAATATTACGAATATACATTTTATTAATATTCCAAATCTATATATATTTGCAATATTATATTTTTTTAAAAAGTATCCAATTATATACATACAAATACCAGTTATACCATAATCAATAACATAATAAATTGCAACCGAACCTATATTTTCATTAGTTATATTTAACAAATAAGCTACTAAAAAAGTGTTCAAAAATAAATCAATTATTGAATTTATAATTTCACAAATCATCAATGATTTTGCTGAAGTATTTAGTTTTTCATTTTCTATAATCTTTTTTTCTTTATCCATAATGTCTCCTTATCTTCTTAATTTAACAAGATTATACTATATTCATCAAAAATCTGCTATATTTTATATAAATTTAATTAAAAATGTAAATCTGCTTTTTGTGTGCCGTGTAATTATTGATTTTTTCTTTTGCAAAAATACACCCTTTCAGTATGTATTAGATATATTGAACCCCCTATATGTTATGATAGTATGTCATAACATATAGGGGGTTAGGAATTATGGCAAAGCTAAAGTCTTCGGCTTCAAAAAAATTCAAAATGGCTTTATAAAAGAACAAATGGTTATTGCGAATTATTTGTCTTTCTGTTATAATTTGCAATATAAACAAAAATAGGAGACAAATTATGAACAAAGGGAAATTAGGAAAAAATGCAATATTTTTAATCGCAAGTGATTTAATATATACGATAACAGCATTATTTGCAGAAACATTTTTGGTAGCATATTTATTAAAAATAACAAATGACAATATAACACAAGTATCATTATATTATATGATTATTAACTTTATACATGGAATAGGATCTATATTCATTGGAAAATTTATAAAAGATGGTAACTACAATAAAACAAAAATATTATCTTTGGGAATAATAATAAGAGCAATATTCATTTTATTTATAGTAGTATTAGGAAGTAAATTATCAAATATGTTTATAATAGTAGCAATTTTTTGTGGCATATCAGAAACATTATATTGGTCAACTCATGAAATGATATTTGTGGGTATAACGAACAATGGTAATAGGAAAAGTTATATGGCAACCAAGAAAATAGCTAGTACAATAGTACATATAGTTGCACCAATCATATTAGGCTCAACGATAAAATTGTATTCTTTCACCAAAATTGCAATATATGTTTTAGCATTATCAATAATTCAAATAATTTTGTCTTTACAAATAAAAATAGATAGCAAAGCTAATATTGAAACAACAAAATTTAGTATAAAAAATTATATAAATACAATAAAAGTTGAAAAGGAGTTAAAAGTACATAAATACTATAAATCAAACTTATTATATGGAATAGTAGAAGATCCTATGAGAACACTAGTAACGATTATTACAATAATGACTTTTAAAACATCTTTAAATTTAGGAATTTTAACAACTATTTTTTCAATATTTCAAATTGCAGTTATGTATTTGTATAAAAAATTTTATAATAAAAATAATGCCAAATACATATTATTTGCAGTTTCTAGTTTAATTTTTATAGGTGCTATGGGATTAGTTATTGATATAGGAAAAATAACCTTAATAATTTATAATTTTGCTTGTACAACAGGATTGTGTATTTTTGATGCAATATATAATACTCAAAAAGGTGACTTAATCAAGGAATGTAATATTGAAGAATATGATGTGGAACATGTAATGTTTAATTCAGTTTTAACATGTTTATCAAGATTTATTGGATTTTCCTTCATATTAATTGTAGGGATGATAGATAATATGATGGTTTTTAAGGGGTTATTAGCAGTTATAGCTATATTAGTATTGATTTATTCTAGAATAATTGTGAATATAGAACGAGAAGATAAATATGATAAAGTTAATGAAGGATAATATAATAGTTATGAGAAATAGTAAACATATGATTTTAATTCAAATTTTCTTGCCAATTTCAAATCTTAAGTATAATAAAAATAGAAAATGGAGAATCCACAAACGTGGTTTGCCAGTAAATATGTAAAAAAACACATTGAACCGCCAAGTTACAGATGTGTTTTTTTTATTTGCTTTGAAATTATAACCACTATAATTAAGCCAAATTCTATCTTTAAATTGTAGTATTTCATCTAATATTGAAAAAATATGTATTATTATGTATAATAAAGAAGTAGTAGAAGCGAATGCGATTTTGTTATCTAGTTCAAATTTATGGCAAAGGGGAATTAGTAATGGGAGAAAAAATCAAACTATTTGTAGTAGGGTTATTATTAATTGCTTGTTTATTCTTATTAACAGGATGCAGTGCTGAAAATAATAATGTACAAGATAATACAATGATGGAAAATGTTTCTAATAAATCTACAACAGATTATATTAATGAAGAAATGTTTGAAAAATATTTGAATAGTGAAGTTAATACAACGGGGAAAACAGTAAAATTTGTTGTAAAAGACTATGTACCGAATTCGGCTTTTGGATGCAATTGCCAAGCAGGAGAACATTTAAATTTTATTTCTAAAACAGATTTAAAATTAAAAAGTAATGATGAGGTAATTGGAAAAATTATATCTACCAAAAAAATCTTAGGAAGTTGGATTATAGACTATGAAGTAATAAAAATAAATCCAGCATTAGAGGAAAAATCAAATTCTAAAATTCAAAATTTTAATACAGTAAAAGAGTCAGATAATATAGTAAAGGATGAAACAGAAAAACAAAAAGAAGAAAAACCAACAACACAGCAAACACAAACAACCACAGAAGTTCAAAAAGAAAATACACCAAACAAGAATACAAAACCAAAAACAGAAAGTAGTTCTACAGTAAAGGTTCCACCAGCAGAAAAGGGAGATAATCTTGTTTGGATTCCGACGAACGGTGGAACAAAGTACCATAGTCGTTCTGGATGTAGCAAGATGAAAAATCCTAGACAAGTTACAAAAGCAACTGCCGAATCAAGTGGGTATACACCTTGTAAAAAATGTTATTAATATAAAATAAGATGAATTGCATCAGAAGGAGAAATAAAAATGCAAAATCAATTAAACAAAGATAAGTTTGAACAATATTTTTTTCATGGAATGTATAATAAAGATCAAGTTACCAAATGGATTATTATGAAGACAGCTGAAAGGCTAGAGGGGACACATAAAGAATTAGATAGCGATACTGGTAAAACAAGATATGAACAAGATAAAGAAGAAATGATGAAATTGATTGTACAACTTGAAAGATTTACAACTAAACATGATCAACCACAACATGATGCACCAAAGCATAGAGAATATTTTTATGATGATATAACGGTTGAATCAGAACAAATAAATGAAATATTTGAAAAAAATGCGGTTGAAATAGAAAAACGAGCAGCGCTTTCCTTTGTTAAATATAGACCAGTTTCAGGAATCTTTTTTAATACATATACATATGTAGGAGAAATTAAAGAACAATATCATATGTATTCAGGAAAGGAATATTTAGAAAGATTAAGATTGGATCCTAACACAGCATGGGGGCAAGAAGTATATGATATATTATGCTATTTAAATGAATTAGAAAGAGAAAATGAGCAAGAATATTATTCATTGTTTTTAGATACGAAATATGCAAGAGCAATTGATAGAATTCAACAAGGAATGGGAGATGAGCGTGAGATACATGAAATTAGAAACGTTTATCGAAAATTTTTAAAACGGAAGACTGGTATCAGGAGCTGATATTAGACTTAAAATGCCAACTCGATTAAGTAAAGAAATAATACAATATATTAATGAACAGTATCCAGAATATGATACAATTACAAAGTTAAAAACAGATGCAATGAATGATAATTATAGTAAAAGAGTACAAAAAGAAGTAGATAAAATTTGCGGAATGTTTCTAACTAAAAATGAAAATGATAGGCAATTTTAAAAAAATGCTTGCATTTCTTTAAAAAATATAGTAATATTTTTTAGGGTGTAAGAAAAATGAAAGAATTTGTAGAAAAAACACAATCTATCATTTCTATGAATGGCAAAGCAAATTTGCTAGTTTTTGTGTTTGCTACAATTGTTTCTATGATATATGGTATGAATTTAGTCACTAAAACTATCTTTTAGTGGCTTTTTTGTATAGTTTACACACCATAAAAGAAAATATTAGGAGGAACGTTTTATGGAAAAAAGTAAAATGATTTTAGACGTAAACGAAAAACCAACAATGGCAAAATGGATCGTTTTAGCGCTTCAACATGTATTTGCTATGTTTGGTGCAACAATCTTAGTACCAATTTTAGTAAATTCAGCAGCTAATGAAACAGTGCTTACCATACCAGTAGCATTAGTAACATCTGGTATTGGAACATTAATTTACATTTTATGCACAAGAGGAAAATCACCAGTATATTTAGGAAGCTCGTTTGCGTTTATTGCACCACTTGCAGCAGCTTACCTAAAAGGTGGATTAAGTGGAGCCATGACAGGCGTTATGGTAGTAGGTCTTATTTATATAGTATTTGCTACAATTATAAGATTTACAGGAAAAGGATGGCTTGATAAATTATTACCACCAGTAGTTATTGGACCAATGATTATGATTATAGGTTTAGGACTTGCTCCATCTGCAATTTCACAAATTGGATTAACAGGTGTAGAAGTTGAGTGGAGAGCAATTTTCGTTGCAGTTGTTACATTTTTAGTAACTGCAATTGTAGCAGTAAGAGGAAAAGGATTCTTAAAAATTATTCCTTTCTTAGTAGGAATTGTAACAGGATACATTGTTGCAGTATGTGTAGGATTAGTTGATTTTACACCAGTAGCGGAAGCTGCATTCTTTAGTATGCCTCAATTCGCAATTCCATTTGTAAGCTATGTACCAAACTTTTCTGCAATTCTTACAATTGCACCAATTGCATTAGTAACTATGGCAGAACATATTGGAGACCATACATCACTATCTAACATTATTGGAAAAGATTTATTAAAAGAACCAGGATTGGATAAAACTTTATTAGGAGATGGTATTGCAACATTTGTAGCAGGATTACTTGGAGGACCTGCAAACACAACATATGGTGAAAATACCTCTGTAGTAGGAATGACTAAAATTGCATCTGTTTGGGTAATCGGACTTGCTGCAATATTTGCAATTTGTTTAGGATTTTTAGGAAAATTTACAGCATTAGTTTCAACAATTCCAAATGCAGTATTAGGAGGAGTAAGTTTACTTCTTTATGGATTTATTGCAGTTAATGGATTAAAAGTATTAATTCAAAACCAAGTAGATTTTGGAAAAACAAAAAATGTTGTTGTAGCATCAGCAATGCTTGTACTAGGACTTGGTGGAGCTGCTATTTCAATTATAAGCGGAGATGTATCTGTTACTATTTCAGGAATGAGCTTAGCAGCAATTATTGGAATTTTAATTAACTTACTTTTACCAGAAGAAAAAGAAGAAGTAGAAGAAAAACCAAAAAAAGAGAAAAAAGGAAAAGCTAAAAAAGAAGAAAAACTAGAAGTAAAGGCATAATTAGGAAAGAAGGTTAATCATATGAAAGCAATAGAAGTGAATCATCCATTAATACAACATAAAGTTGCTATTTTAAGAGATAAAAAAACAGGAACAAAAGAATTTAGAGAACTTGCAGAAGAAATTGCAATGTTATTATGCTATGAAGCAATGAGAGATATAGAAACAGAAGAGGTAGAAGTAGAAACACCAATGGGTAAAACAACAGCAAAAAAAGTAAATGAAGATAAATTTACTTTTGTTCCAATCTTAAGAGCAGGACTTGGAATGTCTAATGGTATAACAAAAATTATTCCAAATGCAAAAATTGGAGTTATAGGATTGTATCGCAATGAGGAAACATTAGAGCCTGTTAGATATTACTACAAAGTTCCAACAGACATTAAAGATAGAGAAGTAATACTTGTAGACCCAATGCTTGCAACAGGTGGTTCTGCAGTGGATGCTATTAAAATGATGAAAGAAGATGGAGTAACAAAAATAAAATTCTTATGTTTAATTGCAGCACCAGAAGGAATCAAAAGAGTAGAAGAAACATATCCAGATGTACAAATATATTGTGCAAGTATCGATGACCATTTAAATGAAATTGGATACATTGTACCAGGACTTGGAGATGCAGGAGACAGAATTTTTGGAATAAAATAGATTTAAAAAGAGTAGCAAGATGCTACTCTTTTTGTAACGTTTGAAAAAATGATGTAAAAGTGCTATAATAGAAGTGTAATAGATCAATATTAAACACAAAAAAGGAGAAGCACAATGAAACAAATCACAAAAAAAGTTATCATCATCTTGTTGGCAGTAATAACAGCGATATTGGAAGGAATAGGATTGTGTGTTTATGAAGAAATTCATGAACTGGCGGGTGGAATCATTATGGTAGCTGCTTGCACTGCAATTTTACCAATTATCGAGTTAACATTACCCAAAAGAAGGAGCCTTTTTAGGACCTAGGAGATTTTTTCCTGGTCCTTTTTTTGTATGTAGAGTAATTCCCTTTTTCACAAAGAATTCACAAAAAAATTAGCAATTAGGGTTGACAATTGCTAATTTTGGTTATAATATATACAAAGAAATTAGCAATCAAAACTTTAAAGTGCTAAAAAGAGGTGATAAATGTGCTAGATAAACGTAAAAAAGAAATTTTACAAGCAGTTATAGATGAATATATTAATACTGCAGAACCAGTTAGCTCAGCAACACTTGTAAAAAAATATGGTTTAAACTATAGTAGTGCAACTGTTCGAAATGAACTTGCAGAACTAGAAGATCATGGTTATCTAGATAAACCACACACCTCAGCTGGACGTGTACCGTCTGAAAAAGGGTATAGGTTCTATGTAGATGAACTAGTAAATGATGAAGATATATCATTAGAAGAAATTAAGTATATTCAAAACAAACTATCAACGAAAGTAAATGAAATCGAAGATTTAACGAAAATTGCAACATCAACATTATCTGAAATAACTCATTATACAACAGTAGCAATTGGTCCAAAATCCGATATGCAAATAATAGAAGAAATTAAATTTGTATTACTTGGCTCTAGAATGTTAATGGTGGTTATTGTAACCGATAGTGGACTAGTTAAGGAAACGATTATTAAATATGATGAAGATATAAATAATAGTCAAGTTGAAACCTTAAATAATCTGTTTAATAGCAAATTAAAAGGAAAACCACTTAGTAAAATAGATAAACCAATGGAAGAATTCATTTTATCTGAAATTACTTATAGTGTAGATGTAATTAAGCCAATCATTGAACAAATCAATAAAGTAATAGAAGAAGAAAATAAACTATACTTAGAAGGAACAAATAAGTCTTTTGATTTACCAGAATTTAAAAGCTTAGAAATTGCTAAAAATTTTGTTAATATTTTAGATGAAAAAGAGTTAATGTTAGATATGCTCAATTCAGGAATTGCAAAGGATATTAATGTATATATTGGAGACGAAAATGATAATGAACAATTAAAAGATTTTAGCATTGTAACATTTAAACATTCAGTTGGTGACAAAGACTTAGGAACAATTGGAATTATAGGACCAAAGAGAATGGATTATTCTAAAGTAATTTCTGTTATGAAATATATTAGTAAAAAAATGAAAGAAAAAGATTTATAAAGAGGAGGACAAAATGGAAGAAAACAAAGAGGAAATAGTGGAAAAAGAAGAAGTGGTAGAGGTAAAAGAAGATACCACAAAACAAGAACTAGAAGAAATGACAGATCGTTATAAAAGATTAATGGCAGAATTTGATAACTTCAAAAAAAGAAGTTCAAAAGAAAGAGAAATGCTGTATACTTCATTAAAATCAGATATTGTGACCTCAATCTTACCTGTTGTAGATAATCTAGAAAAAGCAGCAGTAGCACCTACAGAAGATGAAAACTACAAACAAGGGGTAGAAATGGTACATAAACAACTAATGGATACATTATCAAGTTTAGGAGTAGAAGAAATAAGAACAGTAGGAGAAACATTTAATCCAGAATATCACGAAGCAGTAAGCAGTGTACAAGATGAAGCTCTAGGAGAAAAAGAAATAAAAGAAGAATTTAGAAAAGGCTATAAAATAGGGGAAAAGGTGATTAGACATTCAATGGTTGTAGTTGCAAATTAGGTAGGGGCGAGCACCGCTCGTTCGTTCATAACAAATATGTTTTTAATTTTAAATTTATATAAAAATACAAAAGATAAGTTAGCTGTTCAATAAGAGCGAGCTACAGATAGCTTAGTCAAAAGAATAAAATGATTTTGGCTACAATTAAACCATATAATAAAAAAATTAAGGAGGAATTTTAAAATGGGAAAAATTATAGGAATCGATTTAGGAACAACAAATTCATGTGTTGCAGTAATGGAAGGTGGAGAAGCAGTTGTTATACCAAATGCTGAAGGAAATAGAACAACACCATCTGTTGTAGCATTTTCAAAAAATGGAGAAAGATTAGTAGGACAAATTGCAAAACGTCAAGCAGTTACAAATCCAGATAATACTGTTATTTCTATAAAAAGACATATGGGAACAGATAAAAAAGTAAAAATTGAAGGTGATGATTTTACACCACAAGAAATTTCAGCAATGATTTTACAAAAACTAAAACAAGATGCTGAAAATTATCTAGGATCAGAAGTAACACAAGCTGTTATTACAGTTCCAGCATACTTTAGTGATTCACAAAGACAAGCAACAAAAGACGCAGGTAAAATTGCAGGATTAGAAGTATTAAGAATTATAAACGAACCAACAGCAGCATCACTTGCTTATGGTATGGATAAAGAAGACCAAGACCAAAAAATTATGGTATATGACTTAGGAGGAGGAACCTTCGACGTTTCTATTCTAGATATTGGTGATGGTGTATTTGAAGTATTAGCAACAAGTGGAAATAACCACTTAGGTGGAGATGACTTCGACCAAAAAATTATTGATTACTTAGTAGCAGAATTCAAAAAAGAACAAGGTGTTGATTTATCAAGCGATAAAATGGCAATGCAACGTTTAAAAGAAGCTGCAGAAAAAGCAAAAATTGAATTATCTGGTGTTCAACAAACAAACATTAACTTACCATTCATCACAGCAGATGCAACAGGACCAAAACATATGGATATTACATTAACAAGATCAAAATTTGAAGAATTAATTCGTGATTTAGTAGAATCAACAGCTGGACCTGTTAACCAAGCATTAAAAGATGCAGGAGTATCATCTTCAGACATTCATAAAGTATTATTAGTAGGTGGTTCTACAAGAGTACCATGTGTACAAGAATTAGTAAAAAGAGTTACAGGAAAAGAACCAGATAAAGGAATTAACCCAGATGAATGTGTTGCAATCGGTGCTGCAATTCAAGGTGGTGTATTATCTGGAGATGTTAAAGATTTAGTATTATTAGATGTAACACCATTATCATTAGGTATTGAAACATATGGTGGAGTATTTACAAAATTAATAGAAAGAAATACAACAATTCCAACAAAGAAATCACAAATTTTCTCAACAGCAGCAGATGGTCAAACAAGTGTAGAAGTACACGTATTACAAGGGGAACGTGAAATGGCTGCATACAACAAAACATTAGGAAGATTCCAATTAACAGGAATTCCAGCAGCACCTCGTGGGGTACCACAAATTGAAGTAACATTTGATATTGATGCAAACGGTATTGTTCACGTATCTGCAAAAGATATGGCAACAGGAAATAGCCAAGATGTATCAATTACTGCAAGTACAAATCTTTCTGATGAAGATATTGAAAAAGCTGTTAAAGATGCAGAAGCACATGCTAGTGAAGATAAAAAGAAAAAAGAAGAAATTGAAGCTAGAAACAATGCAGAAAGCTTAGTATATAACAGTGAAAAAACATTGAAAGATTTAGGAGACAAAGTTTCTGGAGAAGAAAAGGCAAAAGTAGAAACAGAAATTGAAAACGTTAAAAAAGCTCTAGAAGGAACAGATGTAGATAAAATAAAAGAAGCTACAGAAAAGTTAACACAAGCTTTCTATGAAGTATCTGAAAAATTATACAAACAAGCAAATCCAAATGCAGGAGCAGAAGGTTTTGATCCAAATGCTGCAGCAGGTGCAGATGCACAAGGTGCAAATGATGGAAACGTATATGATGCAGATTACAAAGTAGAAGAAGACGGAGAAAACAAATAAAAACTAATTAATAATTAATAGTGAATAATGAATAGTGAATAATATTATTCATTATTCACTATATTATAATTTGGAGGAACAAGATGGCTACAAAAAGAGATTATTATGAGGTATTAGGTGTAGATAAAAATGCAAGTGATGATGAACTAAAAAAAGCATACCGTAAGCTTGCTAAAAAGTATCACCCAGATGCTAATCCAGATAATAAAAAAGAAGCAGAAGCGAAATTTAAAGAAGTAAACGAAGCTTATGAAACTTTATCAGATGCGCAGAAAAGAAGAATGTATGACCAATTTGGACCAGATGGTCCACAAGGTTTTGGTGGTGGTGGACCAGGTGGAGGTTACTATTCATATTCTACTTCTGGTTTTGATGGCTTCGATATGGGAGACTTAGGAGATATCTTCTCTTCTTTCTTTGGAGGAGGATTTGGAGGTAGAACATCAGGAAGAACCAATAATGGACCAATCAAGGGTGCAGATTTGAGATACAATATGGAAATTAGCTTTGAAGAAGCTTTCTTAGGTGTGGAAAAAGAAATTAGCATTAGCCGTGAAGATACTTGTGATACATGCCATGGAAGTGGAGCAAAACCAGGAAGTAAAGTTGATACTTGTACGATGTGTCATGGAACAGGAAAAATACAACAAATGCAAACAACAATCTTAGGACAAATGCAAACAACAAGAACATGTCCTACTTGTCATGGAGAAGGAAAAGTCATAAAGGAACCATGTGATACCTGTCGTGGTAGAGGAACAGTCAAAAAACAAGCAAGAATCAAAGTAAAAATTCCAGCAGGAATTGATGAAAATCAAACTGTTGTCTTAAGGGGAGAAGGAGCACCAGGAGAAAAAGGTGGACCAAAAGGAGATTTATATATTACAGTACATATTAAAAGACATAGTATATTTACAAGACAAGATTATAATGTGCTTTGTGATATACCAATCACTTTCACACAAGCAACATTAGGTGCAGAACTTGAAATTCCAATGGTAGATGGTTCAAGAGAAAAATTCAAGATTCCAGAAGGAACACAAACTGGAACAAGATTTAGAATAAAAGGAAAAGGCTTTAAAGCAGTTAATAGAAGTTATGAAGGAGATTTAATCTTTACGGTAGAGGTACAAACTCCAAAACGTTTATCAAAGGAACAAAGAGAATTATTAATGCAACTTGCCAAAACAATGAACGAACAACCACCAGTAAAAAAGAGAGGAATATTTGGATAAAATCGAAAAGAATACTTGCAAAGTATTCTTTTTTGATATAGAATGAACATAGTTTGAAAGTAAGGAATATAAGGCATGGAAGAGATAAAAGATAAAATTGTTGAAATAATAAATAATAAAATAACTTGTGATGCAATTATTGTTTTTGGAAGTTTTGCAAGAGGAACACAAAATGAAGAGAGCGATATTGATATAGCGATTAAAACAAAACCTAATATTTCAAAAAATGAATTGTATGAGCTTAGTAATTTACTAGCAGATGAATTAAAAAGAGATATAGATTTAGTAAATCTTGATACAATAGAAAATGATGGATTTAAGTATGAGATATTAATTAATGGAAAAGTGATTT
>CATLHF010000021.1 GCA_949948835.1 uncultured Clostridia bacterium
GAGAAAATGTATAATGTATTAGTATGTGATGATGATAAAGAGATTGTAGAAGCAATTGAAATTTATTTAACAAAAGAAGGATACAATATTTTAAAAGCTTATAACGGAGAGGAAGCTTTGAAAACAATTAAAAATAATGAAATTCACCTGCTTATTTTGGATATTATGATGCCAAAAATAAATGGAATAAAAGTAGCAGAAGAAATTAGAAAAGATAAAGGGGTTCCCATTATTATGCTATCTGCAAAATCTGAAGATTATGATAAAATAAATGGATTAAACACAGGAGCAGATGACTATATGACCAAGCCATTTAATCCACTAGAATTAATCGCAAGAGTTAATTCCCAAATTAGAAGATATACTACACTGGGTTCTATTAAAAAAGAAGAAGGAAAAATATATGAAACAGGTGAATTAGTTATTAATGATGATACCAAAGAAGTCTATGTTGATCAAAAACAAATTAAATTAACACCAACCGAATATAACATATTAAAGTTTCTAACAAAAAACAAAGGAATGGTTTTTTCGATTGAACAAATTTATGAAAATGTATGGGAAGATGAGGCATATGGAGCTGAAAACATTATAGCAGTTCATATAAGACACATAAGAGAAAAAATAGAAATTAATCCAAAAGAACCAAAATATTTAAAAGTAATTTGGGGGATTGGCTATAAAATAGAAAATATAAAATAAAGGAGTATGGAAATGAAAGATATTAAAAGTTCGAATTTGTTAAAAATAATTTGTTACAGTTTAATACCAATTTTGGTACTTATCATTATTCTTAATGCACTGTCTCTTATGTATTATACAACATATGAAGAAGATTTTTCAGGCAATTACAATGGATATCAAAATACAAAACGATTTGCAAATGATTACTTATCTAAAATTACAAGAGCAATTCATATTGCTGAAAAAGAAAAAAAATATATACAATCTAACTCAAATATAAAAATAGAAGAATCAGACAGTACACAAAATAATGAAATTATATCAGAAATTGTATTAGATAAGGAAACAAAAAAGAATATACAATATAATTTTTATTCAATATCAAAATATGATATGTTACTTATTTCTCCAAGTAGCGATATTATTACCAATGTGGAACGAACAACCAAAACAGATACATTAGAGGAAATAAAACAGTACATTTCTTCTAAACAATATTACTGGAAATATGATTTAAAATCAATTGATACCAATATTGAAAAATTGAAATATGAAGAGATTGCTTATGATGGATTTGAAGAAATACAAGAAAGTGGTTATGAAATCTATACAGCATTAAAAGAATATAATACAGAATTTTATGCATATGGGTTAATATATGATTTTGTATCAAGCACGTATGTGAGTGCCCCAAGTATAATAGCAATAGCAGTTTCTTTATTTATCATATGTTTTATTTATATCTTTAGTAGTATTGGACATAAAGATGCAGAAGAGGGAATCTACACCAATGGATTAGATAGAATTCCATATGAGATTGTTACGGCAATTGTAGGTGTTTTATTTGCAATAGAGGTATGTGTCATTGGTGGAACATTAGAAGTGATTGCAAATAGAGGAAGTAAATTACTAATTAATGGGGGAATTACCATTGGAATTATAATGGGTTTTGTTATGTATATAACACTTGCTGTTTATGGAGTAACTACCATTAGAAGACTAAAAGCACATGTTTTTTGGAAAAACACATTAATTTATCATTTTATAAAATTCATGCTTGGGGGGCTATTTACAAATTTAAGTAAGACTGTAAAATTAGCAGTAGAATATGGAGGATTTCTTGTTGCATCTGTAATATTAATTATGATGACATTATCTAATCCAATCATGATATTATTTTTACTGGCATTTTGGTATTATATCTTCAAAAAAATGTTAGATAGAATGAACGAAATGAATAAAGTAAGAGAGAAAATTGGTAGTATGTATCGTGGCGACATTGAAAAACCATTAAAAGAGGATGAACTATATGGCGAACTAAGGCAAGTAGCAAAAGAATTAAATGATATTTCAGGAGGACTTTCGAATGCTTTAGAAGAAGCGATGAAAAGCGAGAGACTAAAAACAGAATTAATTACCAATGTATCACATGATATTAAAACACCATTAACATCGATTATTAACTATGTGGACTTAATGAAACAAGAAGAAATTGAAGATCCAAAAATACAAGAATACTTACAAGTACTAGATAGTAAGTCACAACGATTAAAAAAATTAACAGAAGACTTAATAGAAGCATCAAAAGCATCTTCAGGAAACATTAAATTAACCATGGAAAACTTAAATGTAAAAGAATTAATCAAACAAGTAAGAGGAGAATTTGAAGATCGATTTTCTAAAAAAGGATTAGAAATTATTGAAACTTTCCCAGAAGAGGAAGTAACCATTGAAGCAGATAGTAGATACTTATACCGTGTCATGGAAAACATGTATGTAAACATCTCAAAATACGCATTAGAAAATTCGAGAGTATATGTAGATGTTACAAAATCAAAAGGAAAAGTCCAAATTGCATTAAAAAATATATCAAAAGATAAATTAAACATTTCAGTAGATGAATTAATTGAGCGTTTTGTAAGAGGAGATGAATCCAGAACCAACGAAGGCTCAGGACTTGGAATTTCTATTGCAAAATCCTTAACCGAATTACAAAAGGGAAGCTTTAATATTTATTTAGATGGGGACTTATTTAAAGTAGTAATTGAATTTGAACAAAAATAAAAATAGGAGTCGTATATCTCATACGACTCCATTTTTAAACTCTAATGAAACATTGCACCTAAGGCACCAAATACGCCAGCGGATGCTAAGCCCATAATAATTCCTGCTAAGATGACACCTGCCATAACTGCAATAACACTCTTTTTAAAATCCATATCTAAAAAACTGGCAGCTAACGTTCCCGTCCATGCACCTGTTCCAGGAAATGGAATTCCTACAAAGATAAATAAAGCAACATATAAACCACGTCCTGCAGTTTCTTGTAATTTCTTACCACCTTTTTCTCCTTTTTCTAGGCACCAAGTAAAAAATTTACCAATAAATTTTTTATCTTTTCCCCATTCTAGAACTTTTCTTGCAAAAAAGAAAATGAATGGAACTGGAAGCATATTTCCTAATATACAAATAATATAAAGCGGTATGATTGGAAGGGCATCTCCAAAAGCTGAGCTAAATCCAACAGGTACTGCACCTCTTAGTTCAATAAGAGGAACCATCGATATAAGAAAAACGATTACATATTTTTTCAACATAATAAAACTCCTTTAATTTTACAATATAAGAATTGTACTATACAAAAACGAAAAAGTCTATAATTCCTTAAAAGAATTTTTAATATTGTTAAAGATATCTTGGAATTTTTCTTTGTTGTTATCAATTACTTCAAAATTAAGCACATATAGATTTGTATCGGTTTCAATCCATACAACATGACAATAAAAATCTTTTCCATAAGAACCATCATTATAAACAAAACGATATTCATATGCTGTATAATCTTGAATGCTAGTAGTAATAATTCCAGAATCATCACGAATGTTTTGCTTATCTTTCAAATAATTTTCCTTATCATCATTTACGATTTGGAAAAAATCTATTTCGCGAGATTTTGCAATTTTGGTAGCATACAAAAACATTTCTTCTTTCGTCGAATATAAATCAATTACAAACTCATTATTTTCTTTTTGATTTATTTGGTAAGCGATATGAGAAGGAAAACTAATTTCAAAACTTCCATCTGTTGCAGTAAGTGTTTTATAAGTTGCTTCTTTTTTCTGAAAAATGAAAAACACCACAATTATAATAATTGCTATAATAGCGATACTCATTCCAATCCAAAAAGATTTCTTTTTACTATATTCCATACGAATAACCTCCAAAATAAAATGAAATATTAATCCTTTAATGGGACTACTTTTGCAATTTCTTTTTTACTTATTTTACCTTCTCTTATAATAATAGCTTTTTCATTATTTACTTCTATAATTGTAGAAGTGGTATCGTTAGCTATAGTTCCGTTATCTAATATGTAATCTACCTTTCCATTTAATTCAGTTATAATATTTTTCATGTTTGTTCCTGTAGGACTACCAGAAAGATTAGCACTAGGAGCAACAATAGGAACTCCTGCTTCTTTAATTAGGCGATAAGCAATTCCATTTTCTAAAAGTCGAATTCTAACATATTCATCGCTTGCTGATATAATATCTGGTAAAACATTTTCTTTTTTCTTAAATTTTATTGTTAAAGGTCCAGGCCAAAAAGCATCTATTAATTTTTGTTCGGCAGGACTAATAAAATCTACAATTTCTTGTAACATAGAAATATCTGAAATTAACACGATTAATGGTTTATACGCCGGCCTTCCTTTTATGTCATAAATTCTTTTACAAGCATCTTCTATAAAAGCATTCGTTCCAATTCCATATACGGTATCAGTTTGAAAAACAACAATTTTTCCTTTTTTTAGTTCTTGTCCAAGCTCGGTAAAAATATTATCATCATATTCAGTTGTTAAATCAATATATTTTGTATTCATAAACAATTCCTTTTCTAATTTTTTTCTATTATATACCAATATTAAAATATTTACAACCAAGCATCAATATGGTATAGTAAGAAATAGAAAAGAGGGAATAAAATGCTAAACAAAAAACAAAACATATTTGTTGCAATTGATGTGGAAACAACAGGATTATCACCATTTGCAAATGAACTAATTGAAGTAAGTGCCATTAAATATGATGGAAATAAAAAGATAGATACATTTTCAACTTTAATTAGACCAAAAGTGCAAATACCATATTACATTACAAAAATTACAGGAATTACAAACGATATGGTTAAAAATGCACCAGAAGTTGAAGAAGTAATGCCAGAATTAATTCGTTTTGTAGGGGACTCTGCAATTGTTGCCCATAATGCAAATTTTGATTATAAATTTATACAAAATTATTCGAATAACAGTTTTACCAAAAATAAAGTAATTGATACGGTTCCAATTGGAAGAAAATTATATCCAGAACTTCCGAATCATAAACTAGGAACCATTGCAAGACATATTGGCATTACAGAAGATGGTTTCCATAGAGCAGAATTTGACTGTGAATGTTGTGCGAAAATTTATATGGAATATTTAAAAGCAGTATAGGAGGAATTTATATGGAATATCGTTACCAACCAAATGGAGTATGTTCTTATGAAATGATAATTGAAGTAGAAGAAGATACTATAAAAAAAGTAACAATTGTAGGAGGTTGTGCGGGAAATACCAAGGGAATTAGTAAACTTGTAGAAGGCATGAAAATCGATGAAGTAATCGAAAAATTAAAAGGGACGCCTTGTAGAGATAGAGGAACTTCTTGCCCAGATCAATTAGCAAGGGCGTTAGAAGAGATTAAGAAAAATAAGTAAAGGAAGTACAAATGAAACAAGAAAAAGCTCTAATTAATAGAATATGGAAAGAAGAAATAAAAAAAACAACACCTATTTATATAATAGGTATTGTTTTTCATATTGTAACAATTGTTATTAATTTAGTAACACCATTAATAATTGGAACTATACTTGATATGTTAATTGCAGGGGCTAAAAAAGAAGAAATATTTAAAAAATGCATAATATTAATAATCTTACTAATATTACATATTATTCCAAGATTTATATATAGATATTGTTATTTTATAAATGCAAGAAGTTCAGATACAAATTTAAGAAAAAAAGTAGTAGAACATTTACAAAAAGTATTACCAGAATATTATGAAAAAGAAGAAAAAGGAACATACCTTGCGTATCTTTCAAGAGAACTACTTCTTACTTTAAGATCTTTTGGAAATATATATTCATATGGAACATGTATAATAGGTGGTATGATTATTTTAAACATTTATATTTTTAGTAAGTTTTCAATAGTGTTAGGAGTAATTATACTACCAGTATTAATAATTGTTATAGCATATATAATAGTACAATATAAATCATTAGAAAAAAAGTTTGAAAATTACAGGGAAGAATTTGTTGATTTATCTAAAAGTACACAAAGAAATACAGATGGCTTTAGTCTTATAAAAATGTATAATGAACAAGAAAACGAGAAAAAGGAATTTGAACGTGTAAATAGCAAAACGTATAAAGCAAATATTGAAATAGGTAATGTGAAAAATAAAATAAGCAATGGGATGAATATAACATATGCTATTACTTATATAGTAGCTTTTACAATAGGCTTATTTCTTGTAAAAAACAAGATTATGACAGTTGGGTCATTAACTGGTGCAATAGGTTCTCTAGAATTTGCTTTATCAGACATTATGAATGCAATCATTCCTTTTTTAGATGGAATAGGTTATTATAAACAGACCAAAAATAGATATAACTATTTTTACAACTTAGATACATATAAAAATAGTGGAAAATCTTTAGAAAATGTAGAGAGCATAGAAATTAAAGACCTTACATATTCATTTGATAATAAGAAGAATGTATTAGATAACATCAATATGAAAATTAAAAAAGGTGAAAAGATAGGAATTATAGGACAAGTAGGAAGCGGAAAAACCGTTCTTATGAATATTATTTCGCGGATTTTATAATGTAGAAGACAATACGGTTTTTATAAATAATATAGATATAAACGAATATAAAAGAGAAGATGTATTTAAAAATGTTAGTTATGCATTACAAGAAAATGTTTTACAAAATAAGTCTATTAAAGAAAATGCAAAGATGGACAAAGAAATTAGTGAAGAAAAAATATGGGAAGCACTAGAATTATCAAAATTAAAAGATGAGGTAAACAACATGGAAGATAAACTAGATACAAATTTGGGAGAATCGGCGTATCGATTATCTGGAGGTCAAAAACAAAGAATAAATATAGCAAGAAATATGATACATAAAAGAGATATAGTAATATATGATGATACATTATCTGCACTTGATTCAAAAACAGAAGAAGAAGTTTTTAATAATATAATGAATGAGCAAAATGATAATATATTAATTTTTATTTCTAACAAAGTAAGTCATATGGAAAAAATGGATAAAGTTTATATATTAGTAGATGGAAAAATACAAGATGTTGGAACAAATGAAGACTTACTACAAAGAAATGAGCTGTATAAAGAATTACAAGCCTATGAGAAAGTAGGTGAAGTAATATGAAAAGCATTTTGAAAAAGAATATAAAAGCATTTATTGTAATAGGTGTAGTAGTAATAATGTGTAGTGCTTTAAATTCACTACATCCATATGTCTTAAAAGAAATAATAAACCTAGACTTCTTACAAAATGATATTACAAAACAAATATTTAAATTAGTTATAATATATGCTACAATTCATATTTTGTATGCAGTATTCAAAAACATTAGAAATATAATTGTTAACAAAACAGTAGCTAAACTCTTAATGCAAATGAGGAGTAAGCTGTTTAATAAAGTGTTAAACTTAAAATTATCTACATTTCAAAAACATACATCAGCAGATATTTATACAAGATTAACAGTAGATATAGATAATATGGCAACCTTATTTTCTGATACATTGCCAGTAATAGTAAATGAAAGCTTATACTTAATGTTTACTGTTATCATGATGTTTCAAGCAAATTTTCAATTTGCATTGATAGGTTTTGCAAGTATTTTAATTATTGCTATAACTGTAACGTTATATGTAATAAAATTAAAGAATATAGATAATGTAATATTAGGAAAAAGAGATATAGAAAATAAAGAATATTCTGAATTGTATGATACAAATAAATTAACATATTTGTTTAATTTACGGTAATAGAAATAAAGATAAAATCAATGAAATGCTAAGTTCCGAATTAAAAGATAGAAAAAGATATATAATTGTAGATACATTTCCTTATACAACTACAAATATAATAGAAGCTATATCTATTTTTGTTATTTTATATTGTGCATTAGTATTTAATCAAAATGTAGATTTAGGTAGTATTTATCTAGTGATTTATTATATTAAGCACTCAAGAAGCCCATTTAATGCCATTTTTAATAGAATACAGGAATGCGGAACTTGTTTAAATTCATATAAAAGAATAAAAAAAATATTAGATATTAAACAAACTGAAAACATAAAAAATGGAGAAAACTTAAAAATATCTGGAGATATAGAATTTGAAAATGTTAGTATGAAATATGACAATGAAGATGTTTTAAAAAACATATCATTTAAGATAAATAAAGGACAAAAAGTAACAATTGTTGGTAAAACAGGTGTAGGAAAAACGACTTTAGTAAGCTTACTTATGAAGCTGTACGATAATTATACGGGGAACATTTTGATGGATGGAAAAAATATAAGAAATATATCTACAAAATGTATAAGAGAACAAGTTTCATATATTTCTCAAAAGCCTTACATATTTAAAGATACACTAAGAAATAATATTATAATAAATAATCCGAATATAAAAGATGAAGATATACTTGATACCATTAAATCTATAGGGGCAGAAAAATTTTTAGATAAAATCGGATTAGATGATATAGTAGACATTAAAAAGGTATCATATGGTGAACTTCAAATTATAGCATTTGTAAGAGCAATATTAAGAAACACAAATATATACATATTCGATGAGCCTACATCCAATATAGACTTTAAATCAGAAAGACTAATACAAAATTTAATAGACAAGATTGCAAAAACAAGTACAGTTATCGTAATTGCACATAGAAAATCAACTATTGAAAAATCAGATAAAGTAATCTATTTAAAAGATGGTAAAGTAGATAAAATAGACAATAAGGTAAGTTAGGAGGAAGTATGAAGGCATTAGTCACAGGTGCATCTTCTGGAATTGGAAGAGATATGGCACGATATCTAAGTAAACTAGGGTATGACATTATTGCAGTAGCAAGAGATGGGGAGGCACTTAATCAATTAAAAGAAGAATTATCCACAAAGGTGGAAACAATTAGTATGGATTTAGCAGATACTGATGCATGTATGCAATTGTATGAGCTAGTAAAAAATAAAAATATAGATGTGTTAGTAAATAATGCGGGATTTGGTGATTTTGGAGAATTTACTAACACCGATTTGGATAAAGAATTAAATATGATAGATGTAAATATAAAAGCAATGCATATACTTACAAAACTATTCTTGCAAGACATGGTAAAAAGAGATTCGGGACATATTTTAAATGTAGCATCTATTGCAGGTTTTATGCCAGGGCCACTTATGGCAACATACTATTCAACAAAATCTTATATTGTAAGATTAACACAAAGTTTATATACAGAATTAAATAAGAAAAAATCAAAAGTAAAAATAAGTGTACTATGCCCAGGGCCTGTTAATACAAACTTTAACAAAGTTGCAAATGTTCATTTTAATTTAAAAGGACAATCAAGTGAGTTTGTTGCTAAATATGCAATCGATAACATGTTAAAAGGAAAGCTAATTATTTTGCCTGGACAAAAAATAAAATTAGCAAGGCTATTAGCAAAAATATCACCAGAAAAAATAGTAGCAAGAGTGTGTATGATGATGCAAGAAAAGAAGAGGTAGATTTTTAAAAATATTTATTATATTCGATATGCAAGCAATAACTATTGACTTAATTATGTTTGCAATATATAATAAAATAATAAAAAATTGAAAAGAGGTAAGAGCCATGACAAAAGATTTTTACAAGTATCCTAATTACTTCAAGACTACTAAGTATGAATTACATCGGAGAGTAGATGGTTTTCATCTAGTTTATGAAGTAAAGAAAGAGGGAACAGAAGAAACACTTGGGTCTATTGAAATCGATTTAGTAACAAGAGCAGTAAAAGAGCGCTCTGGCTGGAGAACAGTAAAATTTTCCAGTGCTAAGGAAGAAATTCAGCAGTATCTTAGGGGATTTTTTTTAAAGTAAGATTTGATGTCAAGCAATACCCAAAGAGAGTAGCAGATTCTTTATGAATTTGCTACTCTCTTTTTTATAGTCCTATTCATTTTTTAATGTTATTTTTACAACGGTACCTTGTTCTACAGAAGTATTTGCTGCTGGTTCTTGGCTTACTACTTTTCCAGAGCCTTCTATGGAGATGTTTAAGTTTTTAGATTTTAACGAATTTGCAGCTTGTGCTGCTGTCATTCCATTTAAATTTGGAACAGTAGTTGACGTTCTTACATTATTTTCTGCTGTATATAACATAACAAGTGAATTATTAGGAAGTGTTGTTCCAGCTTTTGGAACTTGGTCTGTTACTAATACTTCATTTTTATTTCCGCTTAAAGTAAACATAGAGCGAAAACCTGCATTTGTCAATACTTTTTGTGCTTCTGCAACCGTTTTATTTTGTACATTTGGAACAGTAATCAAACGATTAGAAGATGTCTTTCCAACATCAATCTTATCCGAAGAAATTCCTAAATAAGGTAGAATTTCAGATAAAATTTTTGATACAACAGGTCCAGAAACAGTACCACCATGATAATTCTTTACTTGCGGATCATATAAAGCAACAAGGACAACAACTTCTGGGTTTTCCGCAGGAGAAACAGCAACAAAAGAAGCAACATATCCAAAATCCTTATCTTCAATAGGAGGTTCAGAGGTACCTGTTTTTCCACCAACAGAATATCCTTTTACATTACCTGTTGAACCAGTTCCATCTGTTACAACCGATTCCATCATACTAAGCATCTCATTAGCAGTTTCGGTAGAAATTACTTGACGTATTTGTTCTGGCTCAATGTTGGTTACAGCATTGGTATCGGTATTTACGATTTGTTTTACAATTCTAGGTTTCATAAGAATACCATCATTTGCAATTGCAGAAATTGAAGAAATTAACTGCAATGGTGTGATTTTTATTCTTTGACCAAACGACATAGTGGCAAGTTCTGTGGCACCTACTTTTTCTTCTTTATGGAAATTGCTACTGATTTCTTCTGGAAGTCCTACCCCTGTTTTAGAGAATAAACCATAAGCATTATAATATTTATATAATGTTCTTGTTCCAATACGAGAAGCTAGTTGCATCATACCAGGATTACAAGAATTTTGTAATACCTGACGAAGAGTTTGCATCCCATGGGCACCACTTGTCCAACATTTAATTTTTGTTTTTCCAAACATTTCATAACCAACACAAGAAAAATCATTTGCAATATCAGTTTTTGTAATATTTTCTTCTAAGGCAATAGAAGAATTAATCAATTTAAACGTAGAACCTGGTTCATAACGACTAGATACCATAATGTTACGGTACATCTCTGTTTTATCACTAGAAGATAAAGAGTCCCATTTATTAATCCAATATTGTGAAGTTGGAGTAAAAGGTGTGTTTAAATCATAGTCTGGATATTGAGCCATTGCTAAAATATCTCCTGTATTTGGATTCATAATTAAAACATTTCCATTACGAGCATTATTTTTTTCAACAGCTTCTTTTAAATATTTTTCAGCAATGGTTTGAATATTTGCATCAATTGTTAATACAATGTTGTTACCATTTTCTGCTTCAATATATTGTCCTTTTTCGTCCGATATTTCATCTTTGTGCACATCTGTTGAAGTAACAATTTTTCCAGGAGTTCCTGTTAAATAAGAATTATAGCTTCTTTCCACTCCATATATTCCTTGGTTTTCACTATCACAAAATCCAATAACATAAGAAGCTAAATTATTATATGGGTAATAACGTTTGGTATCTTCATCAATATTAATACCAACAGAAATATTATTTTCTTTCATCCAAGCTTCTAATTTATCAATTTTATCTTGTTCTACTTTTCTTGCGATGGTTTGAATAGAAGAATTACTGTTTACTTTTTCTAAAGTCTCTTCATAATCAAGTTCAAAAATTTCAGAAAATGCCTTTGCTAATTTTTCCTTTTTGGTTTTTGTTTCTTCATCATTTTTCCCCTTTATCCTAGTTGGATTAATGGAAACGGTATCTACTTGTGCGGAAGTTGCAAGTACTTTTCCAGTAGAATCTAAAATATTGCCTCTTTTTGCACTAACCAATTTATTTACAGTTTGTTGTTTATACGCTTTTTCTTTTAAACTAGAACCTTGTACAAATTGCAGAAATGCAATACGTATCATCAATCCAGTAAGAACGATAAATAAACACATCATACAAAGACGAATTCTTTTTGAGGTTACTGTATTGGCAGGTGTTTTTGACTTTTTATTTGTTCTTTTTATCTTTTTACTATCTTTATCCATTGTATCACCAAATTTCTTTTTTGTTCTTTTAAAATATTGTATATGAAGGCTAATAAAAAAGCAATAATATTATAAGAAAAAAAGAAAAAGAAATCGATGAATGGATAAACCACTCACACATAAGAAAAGACATAGACGTGATATGTCTCGAAATAATTAATTCCATAATATTTTTTGGAATTGCTTCTGTTCCAAAGCTACAAATTAAAGGCTCTGAAATATTAAGGTCACATATTAAAGAAGTATATGTAAATTAAAAAACAAGTAGAAAAAATACGATGAATTTTTCTTGACAAATTTAATTGGTATTATATAATAGGAAAAGAAAAATAACAGAAGAAAAAGGGAGGGCTATTATGGCTACAGAAATTACAGCGGAAGAAAAAGATAGAATTGCACAAATGATTGATGACCTTGTTGCAAGAGCAAAAGTCGCATCAGAGGAATATATGAAATTAGACCAAGAAACCATTAACAACATTATTAAAAAAATGTCAATGGCAGGTCTTGAAAATCACATGAAACTTGCAAAAATGGCAGTAGAAGAAACAGGTCGTGGCATTTATGAAGATAAAATAACAAAGAACATGTTTGCAACAGAATATATATATCATAGTATTAAATATGATAAAACAGTTGGAATCATAAATGAGAATGAGGAAAAGGGATATGTAGAAATTGCAGAACCAGTTGGAATTATTGCAGGAGTAACCCCAGTTACTAACCCAACTTCAACAACCATGTTTAAATCCATTATTTCTGCTAAAACCAGAAATGTGATTATATTTGGTTTTCATCCATCTGCTCAAAAATGTAGTAGTGAAACAGCAAGGATTTTAAGAGATGCAGCAGTGGAAGCTGGAGCACCAAAAGATTGTATCTTATGGATTGAAGAACCATCGGTAACAGCAACGAATTTATTAATGAACCATCCAGATGTAAATTTGATTTTAGCAACTGGTGGAACAGGAATGGTAAAAGCAGCTTATTCGTGTGGAAAACCAGCACTTGGAGTAGGACCAGGAAATGTACCTTGTTATATTGATAAGTCTGCTAAATTAAAAACATCCGTTAATGATTTAGTATTATCAAAATCATTTGACAATGGAATGATTTGTGCATCTGAACAAGCAGCCATTGTAGATAGAGAGATTCATGATGAATTTGAAAGATTAATGAAAGAAGCAGGATGCTATTTTATTAATCCAGAAGAAAAAGAACGATTAAAAGAAGCTATGTTTATAGCAGAAAAAGGATATACACTAAATGGAAAAGTTCCAGGACAAAGTCCTTATGATATTGCAAAATTGGCAGGAATCGATGTGCCAGCCGATACCAAAGTATTAGTTGTTTATGAAGAGGGAGTAGGAGTAGATTTTCCATTTTCTAGAGAAAAACTAAGCCCAGTTCTTGCTTATTATATTGTAGATAGCAAGGAAGAAGGAATCAAAAAAGCAGAAGAGCTACTAGAATTTGGAGGACTTGGACATTCTGCTGTTATTCATTCAGAAGAGGAACAAACGATATTAGAATTTTCAAATAGAGTAAAAGCGGGAAGAATTATTGTAAATTCTCCATCAACTCATGGGGCAATTGGTGATATTTACAACACAAATATGCCATCACTAACATTAGGTTGTGGTACATTTGGAGGAAATTCAACAACATCCAATGTATCAAGTGTCAATCTAATAAATGTTAAAAGAGTTGCTAAAAGGAGGGTTAATATGCAATGGTTTAAAATTCCAGAAAAAATATATTTTGAAGCCGGTTCAATTGCTTACTTAGAAAAAATGCCAGATATTACAAAAGCATTTATTGTAACAGATGAATCTATGGTAAAACTTGGATATGTAGATAAAATTTTATATCACTTAAGAAACAGACAAAGTTATGTTCATTCTGAAATCTTTGCAGAAGTTGAACCAGATCCATCTTTTGAAACTATCAAAAGAGGAGTAAAGGCAATTGAAAGCTTCCAGCCTGATGTCATTATCGCGATTGGTGGAGGAAGTGCAATTGATGCTGCAAAAGGAATGTGGTTATTCTATGAGCATCCAGATGCAGATGTAGAAGGACTAAAACTTAAATTTATGGATATACGTAAACGTACTTACAAATTTCCTAAATTAGGTACAAGAGCAAAAATGGTAGCAATCCCTACAACTTCTGGAACAGGCTCAGAAGTAACATCTTTTGCAGTAATTTCTGATAAAGAACAAAACAAGAAATATCCACTTGCTGATTATGAATTAACACCAGATGTTGCAATCATTGACCCAGACTTAGTAATGACACTACCAAAGAGAATTACAGCAGATACAGGAATGGATGTGTTAACACATGCCTTAGAAGCATATGTTTCTAATATGGCATCTGATTATACCGATGGACTTGCTGAAAAAGCAATAGAATTAGTATTTAACTATTTATTAGAAGCATATGAACATGGAGATAATAAACTAGCAAGAGAAAAAATGCATAATGCAAGTTGTATTGCAGGAATGGCATTTACCAATGCGTTTTTAGGAATTAACCATTCCCTTGCTCATAAATTAGGAGCAAAATACCATTTAGCACACGGAAGAGCAAATGCAATTTTACTTCCATATGTTATAAGATATAATGCAACAAAACCAACAAAATTTGTTTCATTCCCTAAATATGAATATTTTATAGCAGATGAAAAATATGCAAATCTTGCAAGAAAAAATGGACTACCAGCTTTTACAAATGAAGAAGCCATTAATTCGTTAATTACGAAAGTAAAAGAATTAAATGAAAAACTAGAAATCCCAAAATCGTTACAAGAAGCAGGAATTGAGGAACAAGACTTCTTGGCAAATGTAGATGAATTAGCAGATAGAGCATTTGAAGACCAATGTACAACTGCAAATCCAAGGTTACCACTTGTAACAGAATTAAAACAAATTTTATTAGATGCTTACTATGGAAAATAAAGTTAAAATTTGTAGATGAAAAGTATTTGACTATAGATGTATTATGAAATACAATATTTATAATACATCTATAGCTTTTTTTTATTCAAAAAAGTTTAATTCATATGAATTAATTCAAGAGATTTTTTAACAATTAAATCTAAAAAGACAAAAATCATTGAAAATTAAAAACAATTTGATACAATAGGAGGTGAAGAAATTTGCCTATTATTTCACAATTTTATGGAATGACTGTGAAAATGTATTTTGCTTGGTAAAGAGAATAATCCACCACATATACATGTTATATATGGGGAATATTAATATAAATACATTAGAAGTAATAGAAGGAGATTTACCGAACAAAGCTTTAATGCTAGCGAAGGAATGGATAAAAATACATAGGGTAGAAATACTAGACATTTGGAATAGTCAAACATTTAGAAAGATTAAACCTTTAAAATAGTAAATGGAGGAATTAACATGTTTCATAGGGTAAAAGAAGTAATACCAATGGAGAATATGCTACTTAGAATTAAATTTATAAATAACCAAATAAAAATGTATGATATAAAACCATTAATGAAAAAATGGAACGTATTTAATGAACTTAAAGATAACGAGTTATTTAAAAAAGTAAAAGTAGATCAAGGTAGCTATGGAATAAGTTGGAATGATGAAATTGATTTATCATGCGACGAATTATGGAAAAATGGTAATTTAATAGAATAAGATGAGGAGAAAAAATCATGAGTATAAAAGCTATAGATGTAAAAATTAATGAGCTATATAATAATAGTTATAAAGAAAAAAATAAGCGCAATTTGCGCTTATTTTTATTCTTTTATATCTAACTTAATATGCACATCACGAAGTTGGGCGTTACTTACTTTTCCTGGTGCTCCCATCATTAGGTCTTGTGCTTTACTGTTTAGTGGAAAAGCAATTACTTCACGAATGGTTTCTTCACCAGTTAATAGCATAATCATACGGTCAACACCAGGGGCAATTCCGGCATGTGGTGGAGCACCGTATTGGAATGCGGTATAAAGTGCACCAAATCTTTCTTCTACTTGTTCTTTGGTATAACCACCAAGTTCAAATGCTTTTTCCATAATGTTAATGTCATGATTACGAACTGCTCCAGAAGAAAGTTCAATTCCATTACATACAATATCATATTGATAAGCAAGAATATCTAATGGATTTTTGGTATTTAATGCTTCAAGTCCACCCTGTGGCATTGAAAATGGGTTATGACTGAATGTTAATTTACCATCATCACCTAATTCATACATTGGAAAATCAATAATCCAACAGAAGCAGAATTTATTTTCTTCTATTAAATTCAAACGTTTTCCAAGTTCAGTACGAATTTGCCCAGCAAAAGAATTTGCTCTTTGTTCAGTATCTGCAATAAAGAAAATAGTGTCATTTACTTTTAAATCTGCAAGTTCTAATAATTCTTTCTTCATATCATCTGGAATGAATTTATCAATTGGACCTTTATAAGATAAATCTTCCTGTACTTCCAAGTATCCAAGACCTCCCATACCAATTGAAGTTGCAAAAGAAAGCATTTTTTCATGGAATCCTTTTGATTGATGTCCGTCTATTTTAATAGCACGTACGGTTCTATTGTGGAATGGTTTAAAACTACATCTAGAAAAGAAATTAGTTACATCTATAATGATTAAAGGATTTCTTAAATCTGGTTTATCCGTTCCGTATTGTAACATAGCATCTTTATACGTAATTCTTGGAAAAGGATATGCTGCAATTTCTTGATTAGAAAATGTTTTAAACGTATTATACATAACAGGTTCTATTGCAGTAAATACATCTTCTTGCGTTGCAAAACTCATTTCCATATCTAATTGATAAAATTCACCAGGTGCACGGTCCGCTCTTGCATCCTCGTCTCGAAAACATGGTGCTATTTGAAAATATTTATCAATTCCAGAAACCATTAACAATTGTTTAAATTGTTGTGGTGCTTGTGGAAGTGCATAAAATTTTCCAGGGTGAAGTCTACTTGGGACAAGATAATCTCTTGCACCTTCTGGAGAGGAACTGGTAAGAACTGGAGTTTGTACTTCTAAAAATCCTTGTTCGATCATTTGGGAGCGTAAAAATTGAAGAACTTTTGCTCTTAGTATTAAATTATTTTTTAATTGTTCATTTCGTAAATCAAGATAACGATATTGTAATCTTAAATCTTCACGAATATCTTGTTTGGTATTAATTTCAAATGGCAAGTATTTTGTTCTTTTTCCCAATACTTCAATTGTTTCAATAAAGACTTCCACTTCACCAGTTTCAATATTTGGATTATATGTTTCTTCATCTCTTTTTCGAACTGTTCCAGATAATGTGATGGTTGATTCAACAGGAATACGACTTGCGAAATCAACTAATTCTTCATTTCCTGAAATCACTGCTTGTGTAATTCCATATTGATCTCTTACATCAAGAAAAACAACACCTCCTAAATCACGAATTGTCTCAACCCATCCAGCAATACGTACATTTTTAGAAACATCACTAATTCTTAATTCTCCACAATTGTGTGTTCTGTACTCATTCATTTTAATTCCTCCTATTATCTGATTTATGTAGTAGATAAACAAAAAAGCTTTCATCTCCTACATTCTATGTAGGGACGAAAGCAACTGTTTCCGCGGTACCACCCAACTTAAAAAACATTCTTATTATAATAAGAAGCTTTTTCACTTTAAATTTTAATTGCTCCAATGTGTTATTCCAATAGGTTATCTAAAAGGTTCTCAGCATTTACCTTCTTCTCTGTATAGGCACTTCTAATGGCTCGTCATCTTCATAGCAATATCATATTTTATTTTTAGTAAATACTATTTTACAAAGTATAACCGAAAATGTCAAGACTTATACACAAAAAATTATTCTGATGATAAAATATTGACATTAATAAACGCGTTTTATATAAAGAATTATTCATATACACAAGACAAGGAGAGGGAGATTTATGAAAAGAAGAAAAGGAATGTCACATGGAAATGGACATAGTAGGCAGATTTTTACAGCGAACAGTAGTATAAAATGGAGAGTGTTAAATACTAATAAAGCATAGAAAATAAGAAAAGTAAATAAAAATATTCTGTCAAATTTCGACAAAAAGCAATCAATTATGTAAAAGTATTATACTTAAAAGTTATTCATTTTATTGAGTTCTCCTAAACGCAAATGTATAATAAAACAAAAAAGTAAAAGGAGACAAAAGAAAAATGAAAAATAAAGGTATAACGCTAGTTGCTTTGGTAATTACTATTATTGTATTACTAATACTTGCAGGAATTACAATTAATTTAACTTTAGGAAGTAATGGAATAATAAGTATGAGTCAAAAGGCAAAAGAAGAACATGAAATTGGAGAGATACTAGATAGACTAGAACTAGAAAAAGTAGATCTACTAGCAAAAAAAGAAGGAGAAATACCAACAGTACAAGAATATGTTGACTATGTAACAGAAAAAAGTGTAATAGATGATGCAGTACAAATTGATGAAAAGAACAGCTATGTTACAGTAGGAAACGAGATGTTTCTAGTAGAAAAAGAAGCAGATGGAAATATAAAAATAACCTATCAAGGTAAAGTAAATAATGGTGGCAATGAACCAATACTAATAAAGATAATCAAATTAAATAAAGAGACAATAGAATTACAAAAAGGAGAAGAAGAGACATTAACACTAACAATCTTCCCAAAAACAGCAACAAATAAAGAGATTGTATGGAGTACTAGTAATGAAGCAGTAGCAACAGTAGACAATTCAGGAAAAGTAACAGCGGTAAAAGGAGGAGAAGTGGATATAACAGCTACTGCGGCAGATGGAAGTGGAATAAGTGCAAGCTGTAAAGTAACAATACCAGTACCACCACCAAGTGTAGGGCAAACGGGAAGTACACACACAGCAAAGCAAATTATATACACATGGCCAGAATTAGGAGAACTTGCAAAACTAATTTCAAACAAATCAAATGTCATAACAAGAAATACGGCAGAAGTAGCAGTTAGCATTAATGGAAAAGACGATAAACTAGGTATAGGAGATTGGGCAACAGTAAATGGAAAGAAAGTAAGAATATTAGGGTTTAACCATGATACATTAGTCAATAAAAAAGCATATATTGGAAATGAATCTACTGAAACTGGTAATACTTATGCAGGTATTAGCTTTGAATTTGTAGATCCCATTGGTTCAGCAGTAATATATAATGCACGTACAACTACTTCTGGAGGATGGGAAATATGCAATGCGAGAGCTGTTCTAAACGGTACAATATATAACTCTATAGGTATTAAATCTATCATAAAAAAGGTTATAAAACCATATCAACCTTCTATAGGAGCTTCGTCAGCATCAAATTCATCGGGTGATTTCTTATGGCTATTATCAATGTCAGAAATTTTTGCATGGCAGACTAATGGATATGGAAATGATAGTTACTGTAGAGTAAAAGAAGGTGAAAGGTATTTATTATATGCAAAGAATGTAATAAATTATGTTTCAAGCCGTGGAGACGATTTCTTATATAAACCTTCAAGAACATCTCATGTAAGTTGGGCACTAAGGTCTATTCCGTCTCAAAATGATACTACATATAAATCAGTGACTATAAATGGCAATGATGGTGGGGGAAATACTTGGGGCGGACAAAGTGATAATTTAGCACCAGGATTTTGTATTTAATATGTAATAAGCTTGATAAAATCATAGTATGAAAATAATGTATTAAAATTGAAGTTTGTTTTATCATAGCAAACTTCAATTTTTTATTACTTATTATAATAGAAATAAAAATACTAAAAATTACCAAGAAAAATCTATTGACATAATAGTAATAAAATGATAAGATTAATATTACAGGAACGATTTACTTTAAGATAACATATTCTAAAGTATAAATTAGTAAAGTAACAAACATAAAAAAGAGCGCATCTACTAGTTTTTTATTTTGCCTTTTTTTCTATAAAAAAGGTAGAAAAAAGTCGAAATGAAAATTTTTAAAAATTTTTTAAAAAATGTGTTGACAAGTAAATTGTGATGTAGTATAATACAAAACGTTCCGTTCAAGAAGGAACAAAAAAGTACATTGAAAAATAAACAATAAATCCTTTGAAAGACCAATAGCGGTAGTTATTTCGTACTACCATAAAAAACGAAAAAGTAAAACTTAAGCTAAGTGAAAACAAAGCT
>CATLHF010000022.1 GCA_949948835.1 uncultured Clostridia bacterium
TCCTCCAATTTTATTTAATTAACTCTAATATTCTTTCTAAATCTTCATTGTTGGCATATTCGATTACAATTTTTCCTTTTCTTTTTCCTGCTTCTAATTTTACTTTTGTACCAAAAAATCCTTGAAAACTATCTTCTATATCACGATAAATTGCTTCATATTTTTCATCTTTCTTTTTCATTTTCTTTTTTTGTTGTACTTTCTTTTCTACTTCACGAACACTTGCCCCTGTCTCTAATAATCGTAAAGCCATTTGATATTGTTTATCATTATCTTCAATAGCAAGTAAGCTTCTAGCATGTCCTTCTGTTAATTTATTTTCTTGTACTAATTCAATCACTCTTGGATCTAAATTTAGAATTCGAACCGTATTGGCAATACTGCTTCTACTTTTTCCTAATATTTCAGATACTTGTTGCTGTGTTAATCCATACTCTTCCATTAATTCTTTAATTCCTACTGCTTTTTCATAAGCATTTAAATCTTCTCTTTGTACATTTTCGATTAATGCAATTTCTTTATTTTTTCTTTCATCTGTATCTCTTATAATTGCTGGAATCTCTGTTAATCCTGCCTTTTTTGATGCTCTCCATCTTCTTTCTCCAGCAACAATCTCATAGTAATCTCCTTTTTTTACTACAATAATTGGTTGTATTACACCATATCGTTTAATAGATTCTGCTAATTCTTCTAAAGCTTCTTCATCAAAATGTTTTCTTGGTTGGTTACGATTTGGCTCTACTTGTGTAATTTTTAGTTTTTCGATAACCTCATTTTCTCGTAATGTTTCTTCTATATCGATATTGTTTGTAAATAATGCATCTAAACCTTTTCCTAATCCTGTTTTCTTAGCCATGCTACTTTCCCCTTTCTTTATTTCATGTGTTTTGCTTTTGTGACAACCTCGTTATTCTTTAATAACTCTTTTACAAATTTTTCATAACTCTTAGCACCTTTCGAACGTGCATCATACTCTGTAATTGGCATTCCATAACTTGGTGCTTCACTTAATTTTACATTTCTTGGTATTACCGTCTTATATACTTTATCTCCAAAATATTTTTTTACTTCTTTTACAACTTGATTTGATAGATTTGTTCTTACATCATACATAGTAAGAAGTGCACCTTCTATCTCTAAGCTTTTATTTAAGTGTTTTTTTACTAAATTAATGGTATTAATTAATTGTCCTAAACCTTCTAATGCATAGTATTCACATTGAATTGGTATTAATACACTATTCGCCGCTGTAAATGCATTTAATGTAATTAGTCCTAGTGACGGCGGGCAATCAATAATAATATAATCATATCGTTCCTTTACTTCTTCTAGTTTTTCTTTTAATCTTTGTTCTCTTGACATCATAGAGACAAGCTCTACCTCTGCCCCTGCCAAGTTAATATTTGATGGGCATACTTCTAAATTTCTGACATTACTTTGAATTAAAGACTCTTCGATTGTTGTATCTTCTACCAATAACTCATATACAGATTTTTCCAGTTCCTTTTGAACACCAACTCCACTAGTAGCATTCCCTTGTGGGTCTGCATCTATTAAAATAACTTTTTTTCCTTTTTTTGCAAGTAAAGCACTTAAAGTTATTGCGGTTGTAGTCTTTCCGACTCCTCCTTTTTGATTTGCAACTGCTATAATTTTTCCCAAAGTAATCCCTCCAAATAAAAAAATTGACATATTAATCATATATAAATATGGTTCATATGTCAATGAATTTTCGAAATATTTTTCATTTTTATTCGATTGGTTCTTTTGATGGTGTTCCTGGCTTTCTTGGATATTTACTAGGTGTTTTACTGACTTTTTTGATAATAATAATATTCCTTTTGATATCTGAATTTGGTAGTGTAAATTCTTCTATTTTTTCTATATTACCACCTAATATTTCAATTGCTTTCTTACTATTTCTAATTTCTTCTTCTACATTACTACCTTTCATACAAATACATTTACCATTTACTTTAACAAGTGGTAATAAGTATTCTACTAAAACACTAAGTGGTGCAACAGCTCTTGATACTGAAACATCAAATTTTTCCCTTAAATCTTTATTTCTTCCCGCTTCCTCTGCCCTTAAATGAACAGTTTCTATTGTTGATAATTCTAATTCCTGAATGACTTCATTTAAAAAATTTAATCTTTTATTTAATGCATCTAATAATATTACTTCTACTTCCTCTTTTGCTATTTTTAGAGGAATTCCAGGAAATCCTGCTCCTGTTCCTACATCGATTACTTTTTCATTATTCTTTATATATGGCATAATAGTAAGAGAATCTATAAAATGCTTTTGCAATACTTCTTCTGGTTCTGTAATAGCTGTTAAGTTAATATTTTCATTCCATTTTTGTAATAACTCCATGTAGTGATAAAACTGTTCTTGTTTTTTATCTTCTAACTCTATTTCTAATGCTTTACATTGTTTTTGTAATATTTTTTTCCACTCTTCTTTTTCCATAAACCCTCCTATTTTTCATTTGCTTTTCTTTGTTGTTCCAAATAAATTAGTAATACCGAAATATCAGCAGGAGATACTCCCGATATTCTAGATGCTTGTCCAACAGATATTGGTTTAAACTTATCTAGTTTTTGTCTTGCCTCTAAGCGTAATCCCTTAATATTTGCATATTCAATTTCTTGTGATAATGCTTTATTTTCTAGCTTGTTAGCTTTTTCTACTTGTGCTAATTGTAAGTTAATATAACCTTCATATTTTACTTGAATTTGTACTTCATCTCTTTCTTGTTTGGTAAGAACTGGTCTTTCATCATCAATTGGACTTAAATTTTCATAGGTAAGCTCTGTACGCCTTAATAAATCTGAAAGTTTTACTCCTGTTTCTATTTTAGAAGTTCCTAATTTTTCTAACAGCTCATTTACTTCTTTTGTTGGTTTTATTGTTTTTGCTTTGATTCTTGCTATCTCTTTTTCAAGATTATCTCTTTTTTTACAGAATTTTTCATATCTCTCATCTGAAATTAATCCGTACTTCATGTCCAATATCGGTTAATCTTAAATCTGCATTATCTTGCCTTAATAAAAGCCTATATTCTGCTCTAGAAGTCATCATTCGATACGGTTCATTTGTGCTTTTCGTTACAATATCATCAATTAGCACTCCAATATATGCTTCATCCCTTCCTAATACAACTGGCTCTTTTTCATCTAACATTCTTACAGCATTAATTCCAGCTATAATTCCTTGTGCTGCTGCTTCTTCGTATCCTGATGTCCCATTAATTTGGCCTGCAAAAAACATTCCTTTTATATTTTTACTTTCTAATGATATCTTTAATTGTGACGGTTCTATACAATCATATTCAATAGCATAAGCAGGTCTTGTAAACTCTGCATGTTCTAAGCCAGGTATGGTTCGGTACATTGCAATTTGTACATCTTCTGGTAGTGATGAACTCATTCCCTGAATATACATTTCATCTGTTTTCTCTCCAATTGGCTCAACAAATATTTGATGTCTTTCTTTATCAGCAAATCTTACTACTTTATCTTCTATCGATGGACAATATCTTGGCCCTGTTCCCTCTATTTTTCCTGCATATAAAGGTGACCTATGTAAATTTGCCCTTATAATTTTGTGAGTTTCCTCATTGGTATATGTTAAATAACATGGCTCTTGTTTTTTCTCTACTAGTTCATCTTCAAAAGAAAACATTTCGATTTCTTCATCCCCATTTTGAATTTCCATTTTTGAAAAATCAATGGAGTTTTTATTAATTCTAGCAGGTGTACCTGTTTTAAACCTTAAAAGCTCTATTCCTAAATCTTTTAAACAGTTAGATAATGCGTTTGCTGGAAACACTCCATCTGGCCCACTTTCAAAAGATACCTCGCCTATATGAATTTTTCCTTTTAAATAAGTACCTGTTGCCAAAATAACTGCCTTTACTCTATAAATAGCACCTATGTTAGTTTCTACACTTTCTACTTTTCCATCTTTCACTTCTATTTTTGTAATTTCAGCTTGTTTTACAAATAAGTTTTCTTGCTTTTCTAATGTATGTTTCATTTCCGAATGATACATCTTTCTATCTGCTTGTGCTCTTAATGAATAAACTGCTGGCCCTTTTGATTTATTTAGCATTTTGATTTGAATAAACGTCTTATCAATGTTTTTTCCCATTTCTCCCCCAAGAGCATCTATTTCTCTTACTAAGTGTCCTTTTGAACTTCCACCTATATGTGGATTACATGGCATATTTGCAACTGCCTCCAAACTAATTGAAAACAATAATGTTCTCTTCCCAAGTCTTGCCGCAGCAAGTGCCGCTTCACACCCTGCATGTCCTGCCCCAATTACTGCTATATCATATTCTCCTGCATAATAGCTCATATTTTTCCTCCTATATTTTTATGTTTTTTGTGAAACAAGAATTTTTGTTCCGCAAACCTTTTTGTCAATTATAGTTTTGTTCTGTTTGTATTTTTATTATATTTTTCTTCTCTTTTCGCTATATTTTTTGATTATGTTGATTAAAACACTTTGAGTTTGTCTAAATTTAAATTTAATACATTTTTATTTTCACCTATAACCTTTATACTGTTTCAATATAAAAACGTCTTATATCGAATTCTCGTGCTTCATTTTCCCAAACAAAATTTAGCAAATATTTCTTTTATAATCTCATCTGATACAGATTCGCCTGTAATCTTTCCAAGTTCCTCCATAATATCTTTTATATACATTCCAACCATATCGATTGGCAAATTTTGTTCATTTGCATCAATTGCTTTTTTGGTTTCTTCAATGGCATTCGTAATAATATTTTTATGGCGAACATTGGTAATAATCGTATCATTTTCCAAGCGAATTTCATCTAACCTAAATAATCTTTCTATTTCATGATAAATTTCTTCCATCCCTTGTTTGTTTTTTGCTGATATTTGAATAATTTTATCTTTTGGAAATTCTTTTTGTAATCTTTCTTTTACCTTATCTTCCACCTGAAGATCTATCTTATTTAATACTAAAATACATTTTTTATCTTTCATGATTTCTAAAATTTCATTATCCTCTTCAGATAATTGTCTACTGCCATCAAAAATAGCAATAATTAAATCAGCTTCGCTTGCACTCTTTCTAGAACGTTCAATTCCAATTTGTTCTACTTTATTATCTGCATTTCTTATTCCTGCTGTATCGATGATATTAATTGGAATTCCTTTGATAGAAACAGATTCTTGAATAATATCTCTGGTTGTTCCTTCAATTTCTGTTACAATTGCCCTTTCTTCTCTTAAAATAGCATTTAACAATGAGGATTTTCCCGCATTCGGCTTTCCTATTAAGGCAATATTAATTCCTTCTTTAATAATTTTCCCGGTTTCAAAACTAATTTTTAGACGCTCCAATTCTTCTTGTACTTTCTTTAAGACAGTTTGTGCTTTGTTATGACTTACTTCTTCTACATCATATTCTGGATAGTCAATTGACACTTCAACTTCTATCATAATAGACATTAATAAATCTCTTATTTTTTTTATGTCTTCTGATAAACTCCCTTCTAATTGATGAATCGATGCTTTGGATTCTTTCTCTGTTTTGGCATGAATGATGTCAATAACCGCTTCTGCTTGTGATAAATCCATTCGTCCATTTAAAAATGCTCGTTTGGTAAATTCCCCTGGCTCAGCAAGTTGAGCCCCATTTTCCAAACACATTTCTAGTATTTTTTGAACAACATACATACCACCGTGTGAATTAATTTCGCATAAATCTTCTGTTGTATAACTATTTGGAGCTTTAAAAAAGGATACTAAAACCTCATCAATAATTTTGTTCTGCTCCATAATATAACCATATTTAATACGATATCCTTCGATATGATTAAAATCAATTTCTTGTTTTGGTTTAAATATTTTTTGTAATATGGCATACGTATTTTCTCCACTCATACGTATAATTCCAATTCCTCCAATCCCTGGAGCTGTTGATATTGCTACAATTGTGCTCATCTTTTTTCCTCCTTACAACAAAAAAGTCAAAATACAGATAATAACTAAGAGGCTTCTCTCATCTTTATTATAATCCGAACTTTGACTTCCGATTGTTTTATTTAATTATTTTAATGAAATAACCACTTTACGGTATGGTTCTTCCCCAACACTTGAAGTTGTTACTCGTTTACTATCTTGTAATTTTGTATGAATAATTTTTCTTTCATAAGCAGTCATCGGTTCTAATGTAATCGATTTTTTTGTTCTAATAACTGTCTTTTCAAGCTTTTCTGCTAATTCTTCTAATGATTTTTCTCTTTTTTCTTTATAACCACATATATTTAAAATCACTCTTACTTTATATTCTGAATCCTTGCTTGCGATAGAAGATAAAATAATTTGTAATTGATTTAATACTTCTCCTCTATGACCAATTAAATAGTTTAAATCTTCTCCATCAATATCAACTTTTAAATATCCATCTTCTTGTTTTACTTCATAACGAATTTCTTGATTTGGAATGACTTTTATAAAATCTTTCAAAAATTCTTCTACTTGTTTTGTTACTTTTGTAAAATCAATATGTGCCGTTTCTTCTTTATTTCTTTTTACTTTTTGCTCTTTCACTTCTTTTTTGCTAATAATTTCTACTTTTACAACTCTTGGTGTTAAAATACTAAAAAAGCTTCTTTTATCTTCATTTTCTAATACTTTAATTTCTGCATCTTCTTTTCTGATTCCTAATTCTTTTAATCCTATCTCAATTGCTTCCCCAGTAGTTTTTCCTTCAAAAATCTTTCCTTGTGCCATTTATTCTTCCTCCTCATCTTTTAAAAATCGATTTAAGATAAGTCTTTCAATAATCATTAATAAATTATTCACTAGCCAATATAAAGCAAGTCCTAATGGTGCAATAATAGCAATCGATACACTCATAATTGGCATAATATAGCTCATACTTTTATTTGCTTGCGCTACAGCATCCATTTCATCCGACTTTCCCTCTTCATCCTTTTTCTTTGCTTGTATACTTGTTGTCATTCTCATAGAAACAAATGAAGTTAACACATATAATGCAGGAATCACGTAAACGCGCCAATCTGAAACATTTTGAGAAGGTACACTACTTAAATCCAAACCAACAAATTCCATATTAATATTAACTCTATCATCTGTTTGTCCTTTTTCCTTAATAATCGCAATCTCTGGATATGGATCATTTTTATGTTCCTCTTGTGCTTTAATTTCATTTGTATATTGTTCTACAAGCGCTGGCTCTACTTTTGACATATACGTAAGCGGACTTCTAACTAAATAAAATACAGCAAATAGTAAAATAATTTGTATAATTGCACTTAAACATCCACTAAATGGACTCATCTTTTCTCTTTTATATAAATCAATCGTTTCTTGATTTAATTTTTCTGGATTATTTTTATATTTATCTTGGATTTCTCTCATTTTTGCTTGAATCTTTGCTGATTTTTTCATTGTTTTTTGTTGTTTAATTGAAATTGGTAACATTACCACTTTTAAAACAATCGAAAACAAAATAATCGCAAGACCATAGTTATGGATTAATTGATATAAAAAATTTAACACATAACCAAATAAATTTGCAAAAAAAGATATCATATTTATTCTCCTTTTATTTTAAAGGGTCATATCCCCCTTTCGAAAAGGGATTGCACTTTAAAATTCTTTTTATTCCTAACCACATACCTTTAATAACTCCATATTTTTCAACCGCTTGCAGTGTATATTCTGAGCAAGTTGGATAATATTTGCAATCAAATCCAAAAAAATGAACTATTTTCGATATGTACTTTTGATAGAAATGAATTAAAAAAATAACAAATTGTTTCATTGTAATATTCCTATTCTTGTTAAGACTTTTATCATATCTTGTTTTATGTTTTGAAAAGTAGCTTCTTTAATATCTTGTTTCTTTTTCCATAAAAAAACAAGATGATATCCTGTATCTAGCTTGTCCTCTAATAAACGATAATTTTCACAAATTAATCGTTTAATTCGATTTCTCTTAACTGCTTTTGCTACTTTTACCGAAACAGCAATCCCAATACGATTGATATTACTTTTGTGTTTCGTTACAAAAACATCCAAATATGTCCCAGAATAATATTTTCCTTTTGTTAATATTTTTTTGAATTCATAATTTTTTTTTAATTTTAATGTTTTCTTCATTTTTCATCACTCTTAAAGGCTACCGTAAAAAGAGTCACAAATAGTTGTGACTCAAAATAACTTAAGCACTTAATTTTTTTCTTCCTTTGGCACGTCTAGCTTTTAATATATTTCTACCTGCTCTAGTTGCCATTCTTTTCATGAAACCATGTTCTTTTTGTTCTTGTCTCTTTTTTGGTTGAAATGTTCTTTTCATTTTGCACCTCCTAATTCTTTTTCCCGTAAGTTATCTATCTAATTTTCTTACTCGCAAAATAAGTATTGTTATTATATAATATTACACCTCTATTTGTCAAGATATGTAAACTATTTTTTTTAATATTATAAAAATCATTTTATTGAAATATTTTTTATTATTTTTAATGTGCTTTTTCTTACGCACACTTGCCTTTCAGAAAACTTATCCACATTTTTTTGAAAATTTTCCACATTTGTATTGACTATTTTCTTCTTTTTTTGATATGATTATCTAGCAATAAAATAAATATAAAATTTTTATACAAAAGAAAACTTTTATCTTACATTTAAAAAGTGCAAAAAATATTATCAACATTTGTGGATAAGTGTGTGGATAAGTTTGCTTTTTATTTTTTGCAAATGTTTATATTTAAAGAAAAACCCCTGTGGAAGGAATGAATTCACAATGCAAAATGAATTAACAGAGCTATTAAAAGAAGCGAAAGAACTATTAAAAGATGAAATGACTCGTATTTCATATGATACCTGGATTAAAAATTTAGAAATATTAGGAAAAGAACAAAACACCTATATCTTAGGTGTTACTTCTGATCTTCAAAGAGATGCTATTATGAATCGTAATTATGAGTTAATTTTAAATACCTTTAAATATATTACCAATTCCGAATGTGATATTGCTGTTCGTGAAATGGGATATGTTTCGAATAATCAAGAACAAAAAAGTAAAATGTCTGATTCTGTTAGTTCTATTACAGGATATTCAAACTCCTTTTTGAACCCAAAATATACATTTGATACATTTGTTGTTGGAAATAGCAACCGTTTTGCACACGCTGCTGCATTAGCAGTCGCTGAAGCACCAGCAACTTCTTATAATCCATTATTTTTATACGGTGGAGTAGGTCTTGGAAAAACACACTTAATGCATGCCATTGGAAATGAAATTTTAAAACATGACCATTCTGCAAAAATTTTATACGTTACTTCTGAAAAATTTACTAATCAATTGATTAATGCCATTAAAGATAATACAAATGAAGCATTTCGTAATTGTTACCGAAATGTAGATGTATTATTGATTGATGATATTCAATTTATCGCTGGAAAAGAACGTATTCAAGAAGAATTTTTCCACACTTTTAATACATTACATGAAAGCGGAAAGCAAATTATTCTTTCTAGTGATAGACCACCAAAAGAAATTAAATTATTAGAAGATCGTTTAAAATCTCGTTTTGAATGGGGATTAATTGCTGACATTTCAAACCCAGATTACGAAACACGTCTTGCTATTTTAAGAAAAAAAGCACAATCTGATAACATTATGATTGATGATATGATTCTTTCAAATATTGCTACTAAAATCGATACTAATATTAGAGAATTAGAAGGTGTTTTAAATAAAATGATTGCAAAAGCATCATTAACCCATAGTCCTTTAACCTTAGAAATGGCAGAAAAAGCAATAAATGATATTGTCTCTCAAAAAGAAAAAGTCGTATCTGCAGAAGCCATTCAAGAAGTCGTTGCAAAATACTTTAATATTAATGCAAAAGATTTAAAAAGCTCAAAACGTTCTAATGATTTAGCCTATCCAAGGCAAATTGCGATGTACTTATGTAGAGATGTTGCACAAATGCAACTTGCAAAAATAGGAGAGTGTTTTGGAAAAAGAGATCATACGACTGTTATGCATGCTTGCCGAAAAATTGATGCTGAAATAAAGGAAAATGGAAATACAAAACTAATTGTGGAAAGTGTGAAAAACTTATTGCTAAATGCCAACTAATATATATATCCGTAAGAATATTACTTTTCTAAAAAAAATTGTTTGTAAAACTTTCGTTTTAAAAAAAACTGCTTTTTCTTCTTACGGAACACTTTAATTAGTTATACACAATTATGATGTTAAAAACGTGTTAGTAATATGTTAATAATCAATTATTCACAAAAGAAAAAATAAAGATGTGGATATTCTCCTTACTTTTCAACAAAATAATCCACACTTGTATTCTTACGGTTGCAATGGATTATATTACTTTTACACCAAATCCACAGTACCTAATACTATTACTACTAATAATATTATATTTTATAAAAGGAGTGAAATCGATGAAATTTGTTTGCGAAAAGGATAAAATCCTAAAAGCCCTTAATTCCGTAATAAAAGCAGTTGCATCAAAAACAACAATGCCAATATTAGAAGGAATTTTAATTCAAACTAATGATAATGAAATAAAATTTACTACTTACGATTTAGAAATAGGAATCGAATACATCATGGAAGCAAAAGTAGAAGAACAGGGAAGTACAGTTGTTAATGCTATCATGTTTAGTGAAATCATGAGAAAATTACCAGATGCTGATATTAATATTATGGTAAATGACAGTAATTTACTTGTTATTGAATGTGAAGGTTCTTTATATAAACTTGCTACTATGAATCCAGATGAATTTCCAGAGTTACCTAAAATAGCAGTAGAAAATTCAATCACAATAGAACAAAATACATTAAAAAATATGATTCGTAAAACTATTTTTGCAGTAAGTATAGAAGAAAATAGACCAATTTTTACAGGATGTTTATTTCAAACAGTAGGAAATAAATTAAATGTAGTAGCAGTCGATGGATTTAGACTTGCATGGAATAGTACTACATTAAATAATAAAACAAATGACTTTAGCGCTGTTATCCCAGGAAAAACATTAAATGAAGTAAATAAAATTATATTAGATTCTTTTGAAACGATTACAATAGGAGTTTCTAAAAATCAAGCACTATTTGAAATGGATAACTGTAAAATTGTAACACGTCTGTTAGATGGAGAATTTTTAAATTATAATAATGTTATACCAGAACAATGGGAAACAAGAATTAGAACAAACAAAAGTAATTTACAAGATTGTTTTGAAAGAATTAGCTTAATTTCAGCTTCATCAACAGAAAAAGAAAAGAAATATCCAGTAAAAGTATTAATTGATATTGGAAAAATAACCATTTCTTGTACGAACCAAACAGGAGATGCGAAAGAAGAATTATATGTATCAACAGAAGGAAAAAATTTAGAAGCAGGATTTAATCCAAAATACTTCTTAGATGCATTAAAAGTAATAGAAGATGAAGAAATATTTGTAGACTTTGGTTCTAGTATATCACCATGTGTGATAAGACCAGTAGATGATGGTGACTATACTTATATGATTTTACCAATTCGTTTAAAAGAATAATTGGAGAAAAGATATGTATATCAAAAACATAAAATTAACTAATTTTAGAAATTATAAAAACCAACAAGTTGAACTTGATAAAGAAATGAATTTGTTTTATGGGGAAAATGCACAAGGAAAAACAAACATATTAGAAGCTGTATTTTTATGTGCCATTGGAAAATCGTTTCGAGCTAAAAAAGAAAAAGAGTTAATTCATTTAGAAGAAAAAAACGCTTGTATTGAAATGGAATATGAAAAAGAAGATAGAAGCGGGAAAATAAAAATTGAATTAAATGATAAAAAAAATATTTATTTAAATGGAATTAAACAATCTAAATTAAGTGATATCTTAGGTAAAATTAATATTGTTATGTTTAGTCCAGATGATATTGAAATTTTAAAAAGTGGACCAGCAAAACGTAGAAGATTTTTAAATATAATGATTAGTCAATTAAGACCCAAATATGTATATTGTTTAAATATGTATTTAAAAACGTTAGAGCAACGTAACCACTATTTAAGGCAAATAGCAAATGAAAATAGCTCACAAGAATTATTAGAAATATGGGATGAAAAATTAGCAGAATATGGAGCACAAGTTTATGAATACCGAAATGAATTTATAGAAAAAATAAAAGAAAAAATTAGTAATATTCATAACAATATAACACAACAACAAGAAGAATTAAAAATAAAATACCTATCGGATTGCCAAACCAAAGAAACATACAAAGAAGAACTAAAAAAAACAAGACAGTCAGATATTGAAAGAGGATATACAGTAAAAGGAATTCATCGAGATGATATTTATTTCTTTATCAATAAAAAACAAGTTAATATTTATGGTTCACAAGGGCAAAATCGTACAGTAATATTATCTTTAAAACTAGCAGAGTTAGAAATTATCAAAGAGGAAATAGGGGAATATCCCATTTTATTATTAGATGATTTTATGTCTGAATTAGATGGGAAAAGAAGAGAAAATTTTCTGAAAAATATAAGTAACACACAAATATTAATTACTTGTACCGATGAATTCACAATTCCTGATAAAATGTGTAAAACATTTCAAGTAAATAAAGGAAATGTGGAAAATATCAATAAATAGGAGAAATTATGTATCTACATATAGGAAAAGATGAAATGATAAAAAAAGAACATATTTTATTTATTTTAGATTATAAAAATTTAAAGGAAAATAAAATATTTCAAGACTTTATCCAAAGCATACCAAAAGAAAATAAAACAGATATTAGTGGAGAAAATCCGAAATCAATTATTATCACAAAAGAAAATGAAAAAATAAAAGTTTATATTTCCAATATTTCTTCTAACACATTAGCTAGTAGAAAGACATTTGAGAATTTATAAAAAATAAACTTGCTTTTTTTTAAATAAACGATATAATAAACATGGACAAAGAGGAAATCTCTTAAGGAGGAAAGAAAATGGAAAAATTCGATCACAAATATGGAGCAGAACAAATTCAAGTACTAGAAGGACTAGAAGCGGTAAGAAAAAGACCTGGAATGTATATAGGAAGTGTATCCGTTCGAGGACTACATCACTTAGTATATGAAATTGTAGACAATTCTGTTGATGAAGCGTTAGCAGGTTATTGTAAAAATATCCATGTAAAAATAGAACCAGGAAATATTATTAGTGTAGAAGACGACGGAAGAGGAATTCCGGTTGCAATTCATCCAAAAACAAAAATATCTGCTGCAGAAACAGTATATACTGTATTACATGCAGGAGGAAAATTTGGTGGAGATAGTGGATATAAAGTATCTGGAGGTCTTCATGGAGTAGGTTCCTCTGTTGTAAATGCATTATCCCAATGGACAGAAGTAACCATTCAAAGAGATGGTGGAATTTTTCAAATGTCTTTTGAAAGAGGAAAAACAGTAAAATCTTTAACAAAAATAGGAGATTCTAAAAAAACAGGAACAAAAGTTAGATTTTTAGCAGATGATACGATTTTTGAAACATTACAATATGAATATGAAGTATTAGAGAACAGGCTAAGAGAAATGGCGTTTTTAACAAAAGGGCTAAGAATTACTATCGAAGATTTGAGAGAAGAAACACCCAAAAAAGCAGACTTTTGCTATGAAGGTGGATTAATCTCTTTTGCAGAATATCTAAACAAAAACAAAGAAGTTATTAATAAAACACCAATTTATATTGAAAAACAAGGAGAAGTACCAGTAGAAATTGCCATTCAATATACAACATCTTATTCAGAAAATATATACACATTTGTTAATAACATTAATACGATTGAAGGTGGAACACATTTAGAAGGATTCAAAAGAGCCATTACAAAAGTATTTAATGATTATGCAAGAAGTCACAACATTTTAAAAGAAAAAGATTCTAATTTACAAGGAGAAGACATAAGAGAAGGAATTACAGCAGTTGTTTCCGTTAAAGTAAAAGAACCACAGTTTGAAGGACAAACAAAAACGAAATTAGGAAATAGTGAAGTAACAGGTATTGTACAAAGTACAGTAAACGAAGCATTAGCAACATACTTAGAAGAAAATCCATCAGTTGCAAAAGCAATTTTAGAAAAATGTGTTAGTGCATCACGTGCAAGAGAAGCAGCAAGAAAAGCAAGAGAATTAGTAAGAAGAAAAACAGCACTAGAAAGTTCTACACTACCTGGAAAATTAGCAGACTGTAGTAGCAAAAATTCAGAAGAATGTGAAATCTACATCGTAGAGGGAGATTCTGCAGGAGGAAGTGCAAAACAAGGAAGAGATAGAAAATTCCAAGCAATTTTACCATTATGGGGTAAAATGTTAAACGTAGAAAAAGCAAGAGCGGATAAAATCTATAATAACGATAAATTACAGCCAGTTATTTTAGCGGTTGGAGCAGGAATTGGAGCAGATTTCGATATTAGCAAAATTCGTTATGGAAAAGTTATCATTATGGCGGATGCCGACGTTGATGGAGCACACATTAGAACATTACTACTAACCTTCTTCTTCCGTTATATGAGACCACTAATCGAAAATGGAAATGTGTATTTAGCACAACCACCATTATACAAATTGTCTAAAAAAGGAATGACAGATATTTATTGTTATACCGATGAAGAATTAGAAAAACATTTAGCAGAAATTGGAAGAGATGGTATCAATATTCAACGCTACAAAGGTTTAGGAGAAATGAACCCAGAACAATTATGGGAAACAACAATGGACCCAGATAGAAGAATTTTAGTAAAAGTAAAACTAGAAGATGCAATAAAAGCAGACCAAATTTTCAATATTCTAATGGGAGATGAAATTGCACCACGTAGAGAATTTATTGAACAAAATGCGAAATATGTAAAGAATTTGGATATCTAAATTTAATAGCGTAATACTGTATAATATACAGCATTACGCTATTAATCGTATAAAGCTAATATTAATCTTCAGCGAAAACTCGTATGCATAATTACTCACCTAATGTATATTACTATACAAATAAGCAATTCACCACACATAAAAATCAGTTGCTCGACTTTAAATACAATTGCACATATCTATATTCATCCGAGAAGGACTAATAATAAACACGTAAACTATAAATAAAATCTTAACCCAAAATAATTACCTATATTACAACCATATAGAAAAATAAATAAAACAATTCTATCAAATAAAATTAAAATAAATATTAATACAGCTTGCCTACAAATAATTACTTCTTTGGCTCCGACATAATATAACCTAAGTTATAAGCTATATTACATCTTTGCTCGAATAATACAAAACCAATATATGACCTCATATTACTCTTTGTTCAACTAATATTAACCTTATACACATATTATGACCCAATTAGAAAAAAATATACAAAAATAAAAAGGAAATATTTTGTCGAAAAATGTCTTACGATTTTTGTTGACAAATATCAAAAAAGGACTTATTATAAAAATAGTTAATTTAAAAAATTCATTCAAAATATTTTTATCAAAAAAAGGAGAAACCATGAAGCAAGAAACAATAGAGTCAATACAAGAATGGTTGCCAATTGTTCAAATCCTCGAAAACGGAATTATCCAATTAAAAGAAAATCACTATATCAAAATTATCAAAATCATTCCTGTCAACTATAGTTTAAAATCCGATTTAGAAAAAGAGGCAATCTTACATTCTTATCAAACATTTTTAAAAACATGTCATTTCGATATGCAACTAGTCGTGCAAAGCAATAAAGAAGATTTATCTCATCATATTCAAACAATCAAAAAACAAAATGAAAAAGAAAAACATAAAAATCGATTATTATTATCCGAAAATTATATTGAATTTATTCAAAAAAAGAATCAAGAACAACGTTCTTCTTCCAAAAATTTTTATATTATCATTGAAAAATCAAATTTTCAAAATAAAAATCAAAAAACAAACTTTCAAGAAATTATTTTCCAAGAATTAAATGAAAACTATTTAAAAATAAAAGAATGTCTTTCAAGATGTGGTAATCTTGCTATCGCAATAGAAGAACCTCATATCATACAAGAAATACTACAATCTTTTTTTGGAAGAAATTAAAAATTTAATACAAGGAGAAAAAATATAATGAAACAAAAAACAGAAAAAAATTCCCCCAATAAAGTATTAGAAATCATGCAAGGAACCATTTCTAAAAAAAATAACATTTATCCAACATATATCAATTTAAATAATCCTAAACACATTGAAATAGAAGACAAATATTTTTCCTCTTTAGTAGTCATTAATTATTATCACGAACAAAATGATTTATTATTAAAAAATTTAATTGACACCAATATCAATATGAACCTATCTATGTTTTATGAGAAAAAAGATACTTATAAAATGATAAGAGAATTAACCTATCATATTGGAAACACAGGAGTGGATTTAGAAAGTAAAAATCAAAATACACAAGACATAGAACTTGTTGCATATACTCACAATGACGCAAAATACATCCGAAAACAGATGCAAGTAAACAACGAAGAATTATATTTTTTCTATTTATATATTACTGTATTTGCAAACAGCATAAGAGAACTGGAATATCTATTAAACAAAGTAGAAGGAATGATACAAAGTAAAGGTATGCAATCAAGGCGAGCCTATTTTAGGCAAGAACAAGCATTTTTATCTGCAATTCCACTTATGCAAAACCACGAAGATGTAAAACAAGTGACAAGGCGAAACATTTTAACAAGTGGATTAGTAGCTACTTATCCATTTATTTCTTCATCTTTATTTGATGAAAATGGAATCTATATTGGAAATAATATCTACAATCATTCTTTAGTATTTATTGATCGATACAATAGTGACAAATATAAGAATGCAAACATTAGTATTTTTGGAACTAGCGGAGCAGGAAAATCTTTTTATACCAAACTATTGATTTTAAGAAATGCTATGCTAGGAATAAAACAATATATCATTGATCCAGAGCGAGAATATGAAAACGTATGTAATAATCTAGGAGGTACATTTATTAAGATTGGACCGACTTCTAACACGCACATCAATATTTTTGATATACGAAAAGAAAGTATTGAAGAAGAGGAAAAAGGATATTTAGCAGCCAAAATAGGAAAACTGATTGGATTTTTTAATTTGGTTTTTGGGGAGATGGATGAAGAAGAAAAAGCTATTTTAGAGGAAAAGTTAATTGAATGTTACGCTAAAAAAGGAATTACCTTTGATGACGAAAGCCTTTTTAAACAAGATGAAAACAAAGTAACCATTACCAAAATCTTTAAAGAAAGTAGAGATATGCCACGATTAGAAGATCTATATCATTTATTAGAACAAGACCCCAAAACAAAAGTATTTAAAACAAAATTAATCCCATTTGTAAAAGGTTCATTAAAATTTTTTAATGAATATACCAACATTACACTGGATACAGATTTAATTGTTGCTGATATTTATGAAATGCGGAGAAGATAATTTAAAATTTGCTATGTATGTGTTTGTTGAACTTTTTTGGGACCAAATTAAAATAGATCGTAGTAAAAAGAAAGCGATTTACTTAGATGAAATTTGGAGACTAATTGGTGTTACTTCTAACATGAATGTCGCAAGTTTTATTTATAAAATATTTAAAACAATACGAAAATATGGAGGAAGTGCAGTTGCTATAACACAAGATATATCCGATTTATTTAGTCTCGAAAATGGAATTTATGGAAAAAGCATTTTAAACAATTCTAGTATTAAAACCTTTTTTTCATTAGAAGAAGAAAATATTAAAATATTATCAGAATATTCAAACTTATCCGAAAAAGAAAAAATAGAAATAAAATCATTAAAAAGAGGGGAATGTTTAATGTTTGTTGGAGAGAACCATATTTTAACCAAAATAGAAGCAAGTGATTTTGAAGCAAAAATGATTTCAGAAAAATTAGGTGATGAAACATGAAAAAAATAATAACAGCACTACAAAATAAAATGGTAAATGAAAAACTAGCAAATGTAGAAAATATAAAAGTAATGACAAATGATATACAATATCAAGAAGGAATTATTGAAGCATTAGAAATAAATAATGAAATTGATTTTGTTCTATTTAGTGAACTTTTACCAGGAAATATGAAAATAGAAGAATTAATTGAAAAAATAAAACAAATGAATGAAAACATAAAAATCATTATTATATTAGAAAATAAAAAAGAAGAATTAGAAAATTATTTATTAGCAAAAGGAAAAATATTTATTTTTTATAATAATGAAATTACCATTGAACAATTAATAAAAATAATAGAAGAAAAATCAAATCAAGAAATAATAGAACAAGAATTATTAGAAATAAAAAAAATTATTAATCAAGAAAATATAAATTTAATAAATAAAACAGAAAATAAAAAAACAGAAAAACAATTTTCTTATGTTATTTCTGAAGAAGATAAAAAAGAAATTGAAAAAGAATTAGAAGAAGAATTTAGAATAAAAACAATATTCGATAAGTTTAAAGAAGTTTTTTCTAAAAAAGAAAAAAATAAAATAGTACCAATAATTTTAATTACAGGATTAAGAGGATGTCGGAAAAACGGTATTTACTATTAATTTAGCAAATCAATTTAAAAATAAAAAAATATTAATTTTAGAAATAAACTCTGAAAATCAAGATATTTTATATTTAACAAAAAATAAAGTAATAGAAAAAAATGAACAATTAGAAACACATTATATAAATAAACAAATTTATTTTATTTCACAAAATAATCAAACAATAAATGAAATAGAAATAATAAAACAAATAAAAATATGGAAAGAAAATTATGACATTATTTTAATCGATATGGAAGAAAAAATGGAACATTATTTTTTTACATTTTTAGAAGAAATAAATAAAATTATTTTTTTAATAGAACCTAATATTTTACAAATAAAAAAATCAAAAAAACAAATAGAAAAAATAATAAACAATTATAAAATAGAACAGGAAAAAATAAATATTATATTTCATAAAATAAATGAAGAAACACTATCTTTTAATATTTTAAAAAACATATTAAAAGAATATAATTTTATAGGAAAAGTAAACGACATCACAAATTGTAATTTACTAATTAACCATAATATGAATCAAAAATTTTTAAATAAAAAAATAAAAAAACAATATCAAAAAATAGGAAACGAAATTTTAAAAAATAAAAATATAAAAAATTATTATTTAAACA
>CATLHF010000023.1 GCA_949948835.1 uncultured Clostridia bacterium
ATTTTATTTGCATTTTCTGTAAATGTTACAGTTCCATTATCGTCTACTACAAAGTTGTATTTTGTAGCATTTAGTACATATCCTACAGGGGCTTCTAGTTCTTGGTAATAATAATTTCCTACTTCTAGTCCTGAAACAGTAATGGTTCCACTTTCATCTGTTGTGATTTGTGTTATTTTATTTCCGTTTGCACCAAAGATTCCAATGACTGCGCCTGCAAGTGGGGTCTCAGTTCCTGCTCTATATTTGGTAATGGTAAAGCTTTCTACCATGGTTACTCTATTATTGTAAATAATTTGATTTGAATCTTTTGCAAAAGTTACTGTTCCGTCATCATTTACGTTAAATCCATACATAGTCTCATTTCTTACATATCCTACTGGTGCTTCTAGTTCTTGGTAGTAGTAATTTCCTACTTCTAATCCTGAAACCGTAATGATTCCGTTTTCATCTGTTACCATTTGTGTTAGTTTGTTTCCAGCTGCATCGAATATTCCAATGGTTGCTCCTGCAAGTGATGTCTCAGTCCCTGTTCTGTATTTTGTAATATGAAAGCTTTCTTTCATAACAACTCTGTCATTGTAAATAATTCCATTATTGGTTACGAAATTAACACTTCCATCTGTTCCAATTGTCACTTCATATATTGTTTCATTTCTTACATATCCCACAGGTGCTTGTAATTCTTGGTATTTATATGTTCCCACTTCTACGTTTTCAAATAATACTTGTCCCCTTTCAGTGGTTGTTCCTTCCTGTAATTTGTTTCCGTCCTGATCAAATAAGCCAATGATAGCTCCTGCAAGTGGTGTTTCGGTTCCTGTTTGATATTTCGTAATAATGACACCTGTTTGTACTGGTTTATTATAAATAATTCCATTGGTGTTGCTTGCAAACTTAACACTTCCATCGTTTGCAATCGTAAAACTATACATTGTACTATTTAGTACATATCCTTCTGGTGCACTTACTTCTTTATAATGATAAGTTCCTACTTCTAAATTGAATACAACTTTTCCATTTGCATCTGTTACTTTTTCATTTAACTTGTTTCCTTTTGCATCAAATACTGCAATGGTTGCTCCTGAAATTGGAGTAGTTGTTCCTGTTTTATACTTGTTAATCGTAACATCTACTTTTATTGGTTCATTGTAAATAATTCCATTAGCACCTGTTTCAAGTCTTACACTTCCATCATTTTCTACGCTTAAATGATACTTCGTATCATTTAATACATATGCTACAGGTGGTGTTAATTCTTGATAAGAATAACTACCTACTTCTAATCTTCCAAAGTCTACTTGACCATTTTCTCCTGTTGTTTGTTCATCTAACTTATTTCCATTTTCATCAAATAAACCAATGATAGCTCCTGCAAGTGGTGTTTCAGTCCCTGCTCTGTATTTTGTAATAACAAATCCTTCTTTTGTAGTTACTCTATCATTGTAGATAATTTTATTTGCATTCTCAGCAAACGTTACTGTTCCATCATTATTTACTGTAAAATTATATTTTGTATTATTTAATATATATCCTTCTGGTGCTGTTATTTCTTTATAATAGTAACTTCCCACTTCTAATCCTGAAACAGTAATAGCTCCGTCTTCAGTTGTTGTTGCTTCTATTATTTTATTGTTTAATGTATCAAATATTCCAATTACTGCTCCAGATACTAGGGTTTCAGTTTCAGTTTTATATTTTGTAATTGTAAAACTTTCCTTCATCTTAACTCTATCATTATAAATAATTCCTTCATTTTCACCATAGTCAATATTTCCTTCTTCATCAATCGTGAATCCATATATTGTATCATCTTTTATATAACCTTCTGGTGCTACTAATTCTTGATAATAATAAGTACCTGGTCCTAATTCATTAAATGTCATTATTCCATTATCATTTGTACTTCCCTGTATTTGCTCTCCCAACTCGTTTACTATTGGATTTTTATCACTATCGAATAAACCAATAATTGCTTCTGATACTCCAGCTTTCGTTCCTGTTCTATATTTTGTAATGGTTACATCTATTTTTATAGTTAAGTCATCTTTTAATATTCCCTCTGGTCTTTCTAATTCTCTTAAATATGCTAAGCTTCCTCCATCTGGTTCAATTTTCCAGATTGTTTCAAAATCCCAATTTTCATAGCCTTCTTGATATAATGCTTCACTTATTTTTCTTTCTACTCCTGCATCACTCTTATCTTGCCCTGTTGTTTCTGGAAGCCAATAAGAATTTGTTACGGTTCCCTCATTTTGTCCAATTGCTCCTCCAGCCTTAGTTGTTTTTCCTACTATTACCTCTCCTGCTGAATATGTGTTTGCTATTATTGCATCTTCTAAATTATATCCTACTGTTCCTCCTACCCTCATTGGATATCCTGCTATTATATCTCCTATATTATAAGAATTGTTTATTGTTCCACCATTATGTCCTGCAACACCTCCTGCACACGGAGTTGTTATTTTGTTATAATTTCCTCCATTGCTTGATAATTCTGCTGTTATTGTTCCTCTATTGTAGCTTTCTTCTATCACTACATTTTTTACAAGACTTGTATTTGCATAATTTCTACCTACTACTCCTCCTGTATATATAATGCCTCCTGATGTATCTACACTTCCTTTATTATAAGATCTCCTTATTATTTTAGTATTTTCTCCTGCTATTCCCCCACATATATTATGTGTATCATAATTTACTGTATTTGATATTTTTGAACTTACATTTGCTAAATTGCAAGCGTTTATTATTGTTCCATTGTTTTTTCCTACTATTCCCCCTATATATGTTGATTTATTGTCGCTATCTACTCTTTTTACTGTTCCATTTACTGTTACGTTCTCAATCATTCCTGAATTATACCCTGATAGTCCTCCTATCTCAACTGATTCAGTAGTATTCGTACTTATTACTGTTACATTTTCGATTACTAAATTCTTTATAGTTCCTTGATTATAACTAAATATTCCTATTCTTGGTGCATCTGATTCAATTATCATATCCATAATTTTATAATTGTTGCCATCAAAACGAACAGATATGTCATCAAATATAATAGGCTCAAATGGTTGTTCACTATTTCCTCTTATATCATTTGCCAATTTGTAATAAGTGTTTTTTAATTGATTTTTCATATCTTGTAAATCTTCTTGTGTTTTTATTAAAAATGGTTCACTTTCCGTCCCTTTTCCTTCAAACTCTTTATATTTATAAAGACTTTTATTTACTTGTTCTGGCTTTTCCATATCTTGTAAATAAGGAAATGTCTCTCCTTCTTCTATCTGCCATATCGTATCAAAATCAAAATGAAATTTTTTTACTGTATTTGCAGGCTCAAATGTTTCTCTATGTAACATTGAAGCTACTAACTTTTTAATACTTCCTGTATATTGTTCTCCTACTGTTTCTGGAGTCCAGAACGATTGAGTTGGTGTAGAAGTTGTTTTACCTACTATCCCTATACAATTCATTTCTCCAGTTGTACTCATTGTTACTTTTCCTACTGCATATGTTAGCATTATTGTATCACCTAATGATCCACTATCATTATATCCTACTAGCGCTCCTGCATTAATCGTTCCAGATGTAGATACCGCAGTTACATTTCCTGTACTATACGAATTATTTACATATCCTTTTTCTAGATATCCAACCAATCCTCCTGAAAAAGTACTTCCTCTGTCTGAGGTTGTCATTATATTCATAACGCTATAGCATTTGCTTATTGTTGTCCAATGTGCCCTTCCTACTAATCCACCTAAAGTAGGTGGATTAGTTCCATTATTTGTTATATCTCCCACGCTATAACATTTTGTTATTGTTCCCTTAACTGCGTGTCCAATTAATCCACCTATTGTTCCACCAGATGCTGTTATATTTCCAACCACCTTTACATTTTCTATTGTACTATTGTTTTTGTATCCTATTAATCCCCCTATATATTCCGTATTTGAATAGCCTATAACGGTTATATCTTTTATCACTAAATTTTTTATAGTTGCATTGGTGGTATATCCAAAAAATCCCGTACTTGTAAGTTCTTTATCTATATTCAAGTTGCTGATTGTGTATAGATTACCATCAAACACCCCAGTAAATGCACTACTGATACTGAAATTTGTTCCAATCGGTGTCCAATCTACACCTGTCATATCAATATCAGCCATCAATATATAATTCCCAGCTAAATTATCCGCTATAGCTTGTAATCCTGCAGCATCATAAATCCCAGTATATCCTACTGGTACTTCAGTTTGCCTTTCTACTTGTGCCTGCTGTGGTTCCGTTTCAATTGGAATTGAAGACGATCTTTGATTAATTTCTTGTGTTGCAATTGCTATTATAAATACACTTGCAATTGCTATAAATAGTTTTAATGCTTTTACAATAACTTTCTTTTGTTTCATAGTAACATAACCTCTTTTATTTAATATTATTTATATTTATTATAATATCTTTATTAATCTTTGAGAATACTCCAAATTCTGGATATTTTCTTGTGTTTCAAGGTTTTTGCTACGGATATCGTCTTTTTGTCCTTTTTTACCCATATGTTATTTTTTTGTTACTTTTTCGTTACTTTTGTCGATTGATTTGGCATAAATACTAGGGAAATAGAAAAAAGTATAACGCCTCTTATTTTTGCGTTATACCCTTTTTCTATTTTGTTCCAACTTTTATTACTTCTTGTAATGGATTATAGGAATCCTTTGATAATAATGTTTTAGAAATGACTTTTCCATTTAGCTTTAAAATTCTATATGCTTCACTTTTATAACCATTGACTCCTTTTTGTGCAATAATACTTTCTCCTTCTACTAATTCATTTGTTTTGATGGTTTTCGTTGTATATGGTATGACTTCTGTGATTTGGTCTTCTATTTCTACCTCATATTCTGTTTCTTCTTCCATTCCATAGATAAATATTTGACAGATTCCATTTTTGGACATGCATTCTATTTTGATTGGATAGCTTCTTGTGTTTTTAAATTTAAAGTCGATACTTCCATACGAAACGGTAGCATCTCTACTAGAGGATACATAGGATGTAATGAAGTAATGGTTCCTTCTTTCTGTAATCTCTAGGTTAGCTAGTAACACTGCATTATATAGAGTAGAAGACACTTGGCAGATGCCTCCTCCAATTCCATTTACGACTTTTCCTCCCATATAGACAGATGCTTCTTTGTATCCTGCTTTGGCTGTTCTTTCTCCTACTATTTTGTTGTATGAAAAGGTTTCCCCTGGCATTAATATGGTTCCATTTATTTTTTGGGAAGATAAATGTATATTATTTGCTCTGTTTTCAACGCTTTCATCATATCTTGTTGTAAATTTTGCAAGAAGTTTTGGAAAAAAGTTTTCATTTGCTAAATCAGATACTTTTATTTGTGGTTTTACGATTTTTAGTGGTATGACATATTCTTCTTTTTCTTCTCGGATCTTATTTTTTGCCTCTTCTATTGTTATTGCAAAATCCATTCCGTTTTCTTCTTTATATAATTTTTTTGTTTCTTTATCATAGTAAGCGTCTTTTGGCTGTTTACAAATTTCTTGATAGATGTTGTCTATGTCTATTTTTTCTGGTTCTTTGGTTTCTACTGGTAATAAAATAGTACTTGCATCTTTTCCTTTTATTTGACTCTGGATAGCTGTTATGATTGTATTTTTTAATTCTTCTTTTTTTAATTGTAGTCCTGCTTTCCCATTTGTAATGATTAACTGATCCCCTTCTACACAATAACTACTTTGTTTTAATACATTGGGCATTTTTACTTCCATATCGTCAATTGCTTTTTCTAATTCTTCTTCATTTATTTTAATTTCTTGTTCTATTTTATTCCCAAATAGAATATTAGAAATTACTTGTATATTACTAATTAGAATATTATTGTTTCTTCCTATTTTATATGCTTTGTTTATTGCTTCTTCTATTTTATATCCTACGTCTAATTGTTCTAGACTAATGGTTGTTTCATATTCTTCATATTGTAATACTATGTTTTTTTTGATTTGTTTCGTAAGTTCTTCATTTAATTTTTGGTATGCTTCATCAATGGTTAAATTGGATAAATTGACTCCATTTACATTAATTCTTAATAGCATTTTCCCGCTAACAGATGTCGTTAATGCAAAAATGGTTAAGAAAAATAGTACTCCTATAAAAATAGCAATACCAATCGTCATTTTTTTTACAATGGGTGGTATTGTTGGTATTATTGGCTTTTTTCTTCGGTTTCTACTATTTCTCATGTCTATTCCTCCTTTTGATTTATGTTCTTATTTCATGTTATCATAATTTGAATCTATTTACAACATTCTAGGAGTATATTATTTTTAAGAACCAAAAAATATTTCTGCAATTTCTTTTCCTAATACTTTTGCAATCTTTTCCATTACTTGAACTGATGGATTTGTTCTCGTTTCTCTTTCTAAATGACATAAATATCCAGTTGATATTTCTGCTTTTGTTGCGAGTTCTTCTAAATTCATTCCTTTTTCTTTTCTATATTCTCTTATTTTATTTTTATACATATTTATCCCCTCCTTTTACATTTTGTCAATATTTTACCATTACCAATTTGACAAGTCAATTGCTTTATGATATTTTTTTACAAATATTTATATTTTTTTCATTTACTGCTAGACAAATTTGAAATTTTTATATATAATAATGGAAAATATTAGAGAAAAAGAGGGATTATTATGATAGGTGATATGATTGCCAAAGCAAGAAAAGAAAAAAGAATGACAAAAACAGAGCTTGCAAAACTTACTAATATTAATATTGGTCATTTAACTCATATTGAAAAAGGAGAAAGAAATCCAAGCCACAAGGCTTTAAAGAATATCTGTAAAGCGTTGGATATTCCTTACCAACAATTAATGTATACATATGATAAGGATATTAATGAGGAACAAGAAAGTTATAATGTTGTAAGTCATATTTCTTATAACAAATTATTAGCAGTAGATTCTGTTAGTGGGTTTATTGATTGTCCCTCTAATGTTCCAAGTTCTGCTATTGCTTTAAAAGTAAATGATGATGTAATGGAACCAACGTTTGAAAAGGGTTCATATGTGTTTGTTGAATTTAACACACCTTTAAATACCAAAGATTATGGCGTATTTAGTGTAAATGGTGAAATATTAATTCGTAAATTTAGTGCAAAAAACAACAAAATTACATTAAAAGCAGATAATAAAGATTATAAAGATGTTGTGATTAAAGATTCTGATGATTTTTATATCATTGGTAAAATTTTATCAAAATAACGATTTTCTTGTAAAAAATACTTGAATATTTCGTTATCTAATAATATAATGTCTTTGCTAAAGATAAGTTGAGGAGAGATTTTGAAATGGAACTAACGAAAAATATATTTTTTAATACAGATAAATTAATTGAAAATACTACTGTTAAAATTTCTTATACTGGAAAGTTATTTCAAGAAAATGCTGAAAAAGTGTTTATTCATTATGGATTTGGACTACAATGGGATGATTTGAATGAAATCGAAATGGAAAAAACAGAGCTAGGTTTTCAAGCTGAAGTAGTGCTAACTTCCTTTGATACATTTAATTTCTGTTTTAAAGATGGTAATAATGTTTGGGATAACAATGAAAATAAAAACTATGTGTTTCCAATTGAAAAAAGTATTGTTTCTTTAGTTGCCACATCGAATGAAGAATCTAGTTTGTTACCTTCAAAAAGGTTAAGAAGATCTTACATCTGGAACAAAAAGATTCGTTTAGCGGTTTATAAGATTATTACTTATTTACCAAAAATTATTTCTGGAAATTATAAAAGAAAAGTAACAGAATAAATATAAAAGGTTTATACAAAAATGTATAAACCTTTTATATTACCCATCCTCCATTGGGAGAGATAATTTGCCCTGTCGTATATTCGTCTTCTATTAGCCAGTTCACACATTTTGCAATGTCTTCTGGTTTTCCTATTTTTCCTAATGGGATTTCTTCTCTTATTTGTTCTAATTCTTCTTTCGAAAATCCTTTATTCATGTCTGTCATAATGCATCCTGGTGCAATTGAATTTACCCTTATGTTTGATGGTGCAAGTTCTTTTGCAAGCGCTTTGGTTAGTCCGTCAATTCCTGCTTTTGTAACAGAGTATGCTACTTCGCAAGATGCTCCAGTGATTCCCCAAATAGAAGAGATGTTGATAATGCATCCACTTTTTTTGTTAATCATGTCTTTTACTACTTCTCTTGTCATGTAAAAAACTGAATTTAAATTGTTTTGTATCATGTTATTCCAGTTTTCGTCTGTAATATCAGTAAATAGTTGCCATTTGTCAATTCCTGCATTATTGATTAATATATCTACCTCTCCATAAGTTTGCTTTGCAAATGTTACTAATTCTTTTACTTCTTCACTTTTAGATACATCTGCTTTGTAAATTTCTACTTCATATCCTTTGTTACAAAGTTCTTTTTTAGTTTCCTTTGCTTGTTGTTCTGAATAGTTATAATTTAATATGACTTTGATTCCTTTTTTTGCAAGACTTTCTACAATTGCTTTTCCAATTCCTTTTGCTCCTCCTGTTACAATTGCTACCATGATTTCCTCCTTTTAAAAAATAACTATTGATATTATAACACATTTCACGTAAAAAATAAAAATTGCTTGTGTTCGCTCGATTTTGTTTTAATACTATTGTAAGATATTACCAACCTTTCTATGTCAGAAGGCAGTCTTATACATAAGGCAGAAAGAGGGTAAACGAGATGACACAGCCAGAGCTTATTTTGCGATTAGTTGAAATGATATTGTCTGAAAAAGACAAAAATACACAGCTAAAAGCAGAAGAAAACAAAAAGAATGCAGACTAAATGTGTCATTACATAGTCGAAAACGGGAAAGTATTACAGATACTTTCCTGTTTTTTTGTTCTTTTGATACAATAATAATAAAAAGCCAATCATTAAGAGTTATCTCAAAACGATTGACCTTTATGGTGGAGCCACTTCCCAGATTCGAACTGGGGACCCCCGCATTACAAGTGCGGTGCTCTGGCCAGCTGAGCTAAAGTGGCTTGTTTGGTGACCCCGACGGGAATCGAACCCATGTCTCCGCCGTGAAAGGGCGATGTCTTAACCGCTTGACCACGGGGCCTTGTAAAGAATACTTCTTGAAAAGTATTCTTTGGTGAGCCATCGCAGACTCGAACTGCGGACAACTTGATTAAAAGTCAAGTGCTCTACCACCTGAGCTAATGGCCCAAAAACGTACTTAAAAAATTAAGTACCTTAATATGTTACTACATTTTAGTTGTTCTGTCAATCCTTTTTTTGCATTTTTTTCATTTTATTGCATTTTTTTATTTATGCATTTAATAAATTGATTAATTCGTCTACGTCAATTCCGTGAACCATACATGCTTCTTCAATAGTCTCTCCTTGTGAAGCTGGACATCCTAAGCAGTGCATTCCTGCATTTAATAAGATTTCTGCTTTTTCTGGCGCTACTTCTAATAGTTCTCCAATTGTCATTGTCTTTTCAATTTTCATGTTATTTCCCTCCTTTTTTGGGTGAATATTCATATTTTTTTCATATTTTATCACATTTATTCAAAAAAGTATAGACAAATTATATTTTTTGTTGTATGATTTGGCTTAGCGTTAGGTGGTGATAATATTTGGAACGTCTTGTTCATTTGTTTTTTATCACTTTCAGCCTGAATGTGTTCATTGTATTTTATTTTCTGTATCTTTTTTTCGATACGATTGTGTTTCACAATTTACAAGGTTCAAAATTACAATTAAAACAACATCATCATTTAAAATAGGAGGCTTTTTATGCTACGAAAAAAGATTTTTTGTCGCTTTTTATTGCTTGGTTTTTGGTTTTTCTTTTTTATCTTGATTGGCATTATTTTATTTAAACCGATTTATTGGGCAAATTCTGTTATTATTCCTTATTCATTACATCCTTATGATATTTGCATTCGTTATCCGGGTGCCTGGCAAAAAATAAAATTTTATTTTGTTGTGTTTTATATTGTTTCAACTTTGCTTTGTGGCAATTTTGTATGTTCTTTATTGCTTAAAAAAATATATCCCAAAATTTTGAAAACATCAGAAAATAAAAAATTAATGTTATCTCATTCTAGTTCTAAAAAGCTCTGTTTACTTGTTGGAAAAGATGAAAGTGAAAATTTAATTTCTATTCCAGAAAAAGGCTTATATCAAAACATCTTTGTTTGTGGAACAATTGGTACTGGAAAAACTTCTTCTTGTATGTATCCTTTTACAAAACAATTACTTCATTATCTCTCTTTTAATTTTTCCCAAAAAATTGGTATGTTGATTTTAGATGTAAAAGGAAATTTTTATCGTGAGGTTCTCAATTTTGCAAAAGATTGTGGTCGATTAAAAGACGTTTTTGTAATTGAACTTGGTGGAAATGTTTTTTATAATCCTCTTGATAAACCTAATTTAAAACCATCCGTTCTTGCAAACCGTTTAAAAACAATCTTAACATTATTTTCTCCAAATAATTCAGAATCCTATTGGTTAGATAAGGTAGAATCTGTTTTAACAGAGGCTATTAAATTCTGTCGATTATATAATGATGGTTATGTGACTTTTTTAGAGCTTCATAAATTAGTAACTATGCCTAATTATTTTATTGCTAAATTGGAGATTGTAAAAAAGAAGTTTACTTCTAATCTTCTTTCCTTAAAGGATTGTTATGATGCCTCTTCTAGTATCGATTTTTTTCAAAAAGAACTTTTTTCATTAGATACTAGAACACTTTCTATTATTCAATCTGAAATTACTCGTATTACTAATTGTTTTGTTTCCGATTATGATGTCTTACGTACGTTTTGCCCCAAAAAAGAAGAAATTAATTTTCACGGATTTTATGATTTAATTCAAAATGGAACGATTGTTGTACTGAACATGAATCTTTCCCAGTATCGAAATTTATCAAAAATAATTGCTGCCTACTTAAAGCTTGATTTTCAAACAGAAATCTTAAATCGATTATCTTCTATCCCTTCGGTTTCTACACGTAGTGTTGCCTTTATTTGTGATGAATTTCACGAGTATTGTACTACCACCGACGCTGACTTTTTTGCCCAATCAAGGGAAGCAAAATGTATTAATATTGTGGCAACTCAAAGTTATTCTTCTTTACTCCATACACTAAAAGATGAATATGCTGTTAAAGTAATTCTTCAAAATATGATTAATAAATTTTGGTTTCGAACCGATGACAGCTATACCATTGAAGATATTCAAAAGCAAATTGGGAAAGAAGATAAGATTAAAGTTTCAAAATCTATTTCAGAAAATTCCCCAAAAACGAGTTTTCATTATGTTACAAATTCTTTTACTTCTCATGATACAGGGTTGTCTGAAAGTATTAATGAATCAATTCATTATGATTTTACTTATGATTCTCACTTTTTTACACAAGAATTAGAAACCTTTTCTTGTTTGGCTTTTTTATCTACTGGAGAAAGGATTTTAAAGCCTATGAAATTAAAGTTGATTCCCTACTTTCAAAAATAATAAGGAGGTATTGTTATGAAACAAAAAAAAATATTTTTTTTAGTATCGATTTGTATTTTATGTATGATTTTTCTATTTTCTTTATCTCCAAATTCTTTTGCTGCTGACCAGAAATTAGTAAACACTTTAAAAAAGGCATTTGAGCAAATTGAATCTTGGTTATTAAAACTTGCTACTCCTGCAGCTGCTGTTGCTGTACGGCACTGGTGTGTTTATGAAAAAGTTCAGTTTTGGTGATGAAGAACGTATTCGTACTGGTAAAAAGTTAATTAAAGGTTCTTTATTTTCTTATGCTTTTATTTTAGCAATTGATTTGATTTTATCAACAATTCAATCTCTTATTTAGTTAGAAGGTGATTCTTTTGGAAGAAGAAGTTAATATTGCATCTATTATTATTGATTCCATTAATGCTATTTTTCAAACATTATTTTCTTCAATTGATACCAATATTTCTTACATTTTAGATGAAGTAACTTTTATAAGTAGTGATATTTTAAATACTTCTCATTTTTCATCTTTGTTTGGTCATTCTTCTACAAGTGGTATTTTATTAGTTGCTAATTCTCTCATTTTTGGTTTTTTACTATATTATGCAACTCGTTTGTTACTGTCTCATTTGTTGATTACACAAGCAGAACGTCCCACTAGTTTTATTTTTAAATTATTATTTTTTGGTATTTGTATGAATTGTTCTTTGTTTATTTGTGAAAGACTACTCTTTTTTACCAATATGTTATCTTCTCTTGTTCAAAGTGTTGGTAGTGATTTATTTGGTACTTCCATTAATTTTTCTAGCTTATTTAACAAGATTAATTCACTAATTGTCATTGAACAAAATAATTTTAACATTTTTTCGATTGATGGTATTTTAAAGAGTTTTTTATCGGTTAGCTTAATGAATCTTGCCTTTACTTATTCGATTCGTTTTGTTTTGATAAAAGTATTTGTTTTAATTGCTCCTTTTGCTTTTTTATCGTTAGTAAATAGCGCAACTTCTTCCTTTTTTAAAGCTTGGATAAAGTGCTTTGTTTCTTTACTATTGGTACAAGTTTTTATTGCTTTTATTTTGGTGATTCTGTTTTCTATGAATTTTAATCCTAATGATTCACTTTCTAAATTTTTAATTTGCGGTGCTGTTTTTTCTTTAATAAAAGCAAATGATTTGGTAAGACAATTTTTAGGAGGAATTAGTACTGATATTTCTACTGGATTTCACAATTTGTCTTCTATTTTAAAAGCATAGAAAGGAGATTTTATGAAATTTATTTTTCCACAAAATTATGATTTTAATCACAAATTACTTGGTATTTTTGATACTTCTACTTTGATTGTGAATTTTATTTGGGGACTTTTCGTGTTTTGTTTTTTAAATTTGTTTTTTCACGATTTAAATATAAAAATATTTCTTTTTATTCTATTGGTTTTTCCTTTTTTACTATTTAGTATTATTGGTTTTAACCATGAAAATATTTTATATGTTATTTACTACATAATTAAGTTTATAAAACGACCTAAAATTTATCTTTACAAATAATTTCGCCTTTTTGTTGTAATCATCTTCTTAAAATGATATAATTTGATAGGATTATTTACGAAAGATAAAAATTTTTATGCATTTAAGGAGAAGATGATTATGAAACTAGAACAAAATGACCTTTCTATGATGTTTTCTGTGACAGAACTTTCAGATGTTTTTTTTACAGAATATCTTTCTCAATCAACAGGAGATGCTATTAAGGTTTATTTGTATATTTTGTTTTTATCGAAATATGGAAAAGATATTAAACTAAATGATTTATCCAAAAAACTTTCTTTGCCTTTAAAAACAATTCAAGATAGTTTAAAATATTGGGAAGATAATGGCGTGATTACCAAAAAAACAACTGGTTTTATCGTAAATAATCTACAGGAATTAGAACTTCACAAATTATATAAACCAAGAGTTTCTGTTTTAGCAGATACCAAAAAAAGTGAAGAAAATAAATATCGTGCAAAAGCAATTGAAGCGATTAATACTTCTTTTTTTCAAGGTGTCATGTCTCCTTCTTGGTATAATGATATTGATTTATGGTTTAAAAAATATGGTTTTGATGAACAGGTTATGCTCGCACTATTTCGCTATTGTTTTGAGCGTTCAGCTCTTCATAGAAATTATATTCAAGCAGTTGCAGATGCTTGGCATAAAAATCATATTAAAAATTTTTCGGACTTAGATTTATATTATCAAAAAGAAGAAAAGTTAAATATTTTAAAGAAATCTATTGCTAAAAAACTTGGGCTAAATCGTATGCTTACTCAATACGAAGAAGCTTATATTGAAAAATGGGTAGTAGATTTTGGATTTACGATTGATGTTATTGAACTTGCTTTAAAGAGAACTACTTCGAAAGCAAATTTCAGTTTTGATTATATTGATAGAATTTTATCGGACTGGAATGAACATCATTTAAAAACAGCAAATGATGTCCAAGCATTTTTAGAAGAAATGAAAAATAGACCAAAAGCGGTGAAAGAATTAGAAAAGAAAAGTTATCAAAATTATGAACAAAGACGTGTTGATAATTTCGATTCTTTATACGCAAATGTACAAAAAGCCTAAGATACAAAAAGGAGTTTTTAAGCTTATGAATCATGCTAATTTAAAGTTATTATTAAAAAAATATGAGCAAAAACGTTTATCTGCTTTCTTAGCATTAGATAGAAGAAAAGAAGATTTATATGCTTCTTGTCCTCGATTACAAGAAATTGATAGTGAATTAAGTCAGTTTGGCTTAAATACTGCAAAATGTATTTTATCTTCTGGTTCTAATTTTTCTTTACAGGAGCTAAAGGAAAAAATAGAGTCTTTGAAATTAGAAAAACAAAAATTATTGCAATCTTTAAACTTAGATGATTCGTTTTTTCAACCTAAGTTTGATTGTTTCAAATGTGAAGATACTGGCTATGTAAAGCTAGAAAATCGTTATGAGCTTTGTAATTGTATTAAACAAAAATTGTTTGATATTGAATATAATAAATCAAACATTAGCAACTTAGAACAGCATAATTTTGAGCATTTTAATTTTGATTTATATTCTGATAAAATCAATGAGGATTTATATCGTTCAAATTTATCTCCTCGTGAAAATATGAAAAATATAAAAGATATTGCAGGTTCTTTTATTGAAAATTTTAATTTACCAGAGGAAAAAAATCTTTTATTTACGGGAAATACTGGATTACGGAAAATCTTTTTTATCAGATTGTATTGCTTATGAATTATTAAAAAAGGGGAAAACCGTTCTTTATCAAACAGCACCTGTTATGTTAGATGCTATTATTGATTATCGTTTTAATAAAAATAATTCGGAGTCAATTTATGATAGTATTTTAAATGTAGATTTACTAATTATTGATGATTTAGGAACAGAAAGTATGAATAGTATGAAGTTTACAGAGTTGTTTAATGTCATTAATTCTCGTTTGTTAAATCAAAATAACCATGTAACAAAAACGATTATTTCTACCAATTTAAATTTACAAGATTTACGCAATAAATATGATGAAAGAATTTTTTCAAGATTTGTTGGTTATTATAATATTTGCAGATTTTTTGGAGAAGATATTCGTTTTAAAAAATAAGTTTTTATCAATATAAAAAATCCTAACATTACTGTTAGGATTTTTTATTTGTTTTATTCTTCTTCAGAATCAATTTCTTCTTTTTCTACAAGTTCGATGCTTACTACTTTTCCTCCATCGTTTGTTCTCATTAAGGTAACACCTTGGGTTGATCTTCCTAGAACACTAACATCTTTTACTGCTAGTCTAATAATGGTTCCTTTATCGGTAATTAGCATAACATCTTCATCGCCTGTTGCAATTCGAATTCCTACTAATTTTCCTGTTTTTGGCGTAATCTTATAGGTAATAACACCTCTTCCCCCTCTTGCTTGTACTCTATATTCGTCTAATTCAGTTCTTTTTCCAAATCCATTTTCTGTAATAGCAAGTAATGTTGCTTTTGAACCTGTTACAATCGATTCCATTCCAATGACTTGGTCTTCTTTATCTAATTTAATTCCAATGACACCTTGTGATACTCTACCAATTGGTCTTACATCTTTTTCATCAAAAGTAATGCAAATTCCTTCTTTAGTTACTAGCACAACATTGTCTTCTCCATCTGTTAATCGAACAGAGATTAATTCATCTTCTCCTTTTAATGTAATTCCTTGTAATCCTGTTTTACGTGTTGAATCATATTCTTTTAACGCTGTCTTTTTAATTAATCCGTTTTTAGTTGCCATTAGTAAGTATTTACCTTCAGCAAAGTTTTGAATTGGAATGACTGCTGAAATTTTTTCTCCATTGTCTAAGCTTAATAAATTAACAATAGCTGTTCCTCTTGCTGTTCTTCCCGCTTCTGGAATTTCGTATCCTTTTAATTTATATACTTTTCCTCGATTGCTAAAGAATAATATCATATCATGTGTGGATGCTGTAAAAATTTGTTTTACAAAATCTTCTTCTCTTGTTGCAATTCCTGTAATTCCTTTTCCTCCTCTTCTTTGGCTTTTATAGGTGTCTACTGGCATTCTTTTAATATATCCAAAGTGAGTTAATGCAATAACAGTTTGTTCTTCTTTAATTAGGTCTTCCATCTCAATATCATCTGCTGCTGCAACAATTTTGGTTTTTCTTTCATCTCCAAATTTGTCTCTTACTTCAATTAATTCCTCTTTGATAATATCAAATACTAATTTTTCACTTGCTAAAATTTCTTTTAAGTGGGCAATTAATTTCATTAATTCTTCATATTCTTCTTCTATTTTTTCTCTTTGCAATCCTGATAATGTTTTTAGTCTCATATCTAGAATTGCTTGTGCTTGAATATCGGAAAATCCAAAACGTGCAATTAATCTTTCTTTTGGATCATCATAAGAAGAACGAATGATATTAATGATTTCATCAATATTATCTAATGCGATTTTTAATCCTTCTAAAATGTGAGCTCTTGCTTCTGCTTTTTCTAATTCAAACTGCGTTCTACGAACCACAACTTCTTTTCTATGGTCTAAATAATATTCTATACATTGTTTTAGTGTTAAGATTTTTGGTTCTCCATTTACTAAGGCAAGTATAATGGTACCAAAAGTATCTTGCATTTGTGTGTTTTTATATAACTGATTTAATACTACTTGTGCATTCGCATCTCTTTTTAGTTCAATAACAATACGAACACGGTCATTTCGGTCGGATTCATCTCTTAAATCTGAAATCCCTTCAATTCGTTTATCTCTTACTAAATGTGAGATGTTTTCAATTAATCTTGCTTTGTTTACTTGATATGGTAAAGATGTAACAATAATTCTTTGTTTGTTTCCTGTCATTTCTTCAATTTCTGCTTCTGCTCTTACAATAATTTTTCCTCTTCCTGTTGTATATGCTTCTTTAATACCATCTCTGCCTAAAATCATTCCACCGGTAGGGAAATCTGGCCCTTTTATTACTTGCATTAAATCTTCATTTGTTACATTGTCTTCTTCAATTACTTTAATAATTCCATTGATTACTTCTGTTAAGTTATGTGGTGGAATATTTGTTGCCATACCAACAGCAATACCGTTTGAACCATTAATTAATAATGCTGGAATTCTTGCTGGTAATACAGTTGGCTCTTGTAAACGGTCATCATAGTTTGGCATAAAATTAACGGTGTTTTTTTCAATATCCGATAACATATAGTTTGATATTTTTGCCATTCTTGCTTCTGTATACCTCATTGCTGCTGCTCCGTCACCATCAATAGAGCCAAAGTTTCCATGTCCGTCAATCAACATATAACGAAGTGAAAAGTCTTGTGCCATTCTTACCATAGCATCATATACCGATGCATCTCCATGTGGATGGTATCTTCCTAACACAGAACCTACCGTGTTAGCACATTTTCTATATGGCTTGTCTGATGTAATTCCATCTTCATGCATCGCATATAAGATTCTTCTATGTACTGGTTTTAATCCGTCTCTTACATCTGGTAATGCACGTTGTACAATAACACTCATCGCATAATCAATATAAGATGTTTTCATCTCATTTTCAATATCTCTTTCGATAATTGTTTCTCCTGGTCTATCCATTCTTTCACAACCTCTTTTTCTTAAATTTTAACCTATTGTCATTATACTTTAACGACAAATAAAATGCAAGAAAAAATAACAAAAAATATAGATTTTTTCCCTTATTTCCGTATGTTTTTTGTTATTTTTTAGCTATGAAAACATAGACTTTTTTTATAAGTAAAATATTTTTTAACTTAACTTTTCAGCTAATGTTTTTTCTTCTTCTGATAGGTTAAAATTTTTTCCATTGTTTTTAATTAATTTGTGTAAGTTTTCTAGTTCTCTTGCTTTTTGTAATGTGTCTTCAATTGGAACTAAGATTTTTAGTTGTTCTTTTATTTTTTCATATTCCCTTTGCATACCTGTAAAGTCTTCTTGTTTTAAATAGCTATTCCAATTGTTAATGTATTTATCTATTTTTTCAATTCCTCTTATTTGTTCTGTCATTGTTTTTCCAAGGTTTGTTTGTATGTTATCTAATAATGTGTTTTTACTACTTCTTATTACCCTTGCTATACTTCCTGGAATAATATCTTTTTTTACGGTATAATTTAGTACCGAATCCAATGAATCAGACAGAGTATCAATAATTCCTCCTTTTTGTACTGCTGTTTGTAGTTGTGATATATTATCAAATTTTCCACTTACAATTCCAAATGCACTTTTTCCAAAATCAATGGCTGTTTCGATGGATTTATTAATTCCTTCTTTTAGCCCACTTTTTAGTAAGGTATCTTTTATTTCGATGACTTGGTCTTCGATTAAATCTGGTAAAATCCATCGAAGTCCAATATCTAATGCTCCATTAATTGTTTTGCCAAGTGTTGTTTCAATAAATTCATTTTGTTTTTCTGAAGTAATGTCAAGTTCATTTAAGTTTCCTAATTCTTTTTCGTTTTTTATACTATTTTCTACAATTTGATTAAAATTTTTATTTTCTATTTCTAAATTCATTTTTCTTCCTTCTTTCTTTTTCTATTTC
>CATLHF010000024.1 GCA_949948835.1 uncultured Clostridia bacterium
CCTTCTTCTTTATTCTTCACCAATTACTTCTATTTCTAATTCTATCTTTTTCCCGAATTTCTCATATACTTTTTGCCTTGTATATGTTACTAATTCTAATACATCCTTTGCTGTTGCCTCTTTTTCATTAATAATAAATCCTGCATGTACATCTGAAATTTTTGCACCACCTATTTGGTATCCTTTTAATCCACATTCATCAATTAACTTTGCTGTAATAAACCCATCTCCTCTTTTAAAAGTACTTCCTGCACTTGGGTAAGAAATTGGCTGTTTTTCTTTTCGATAAACAGTATATTCTTTCATTCTACTTCTAATTTCATCTTGATTTCCATACTCTAATTTTAGTTTTGTCTCTAAAATGACTCCTATATTCTGTTTTGAAAAAATACTTTCTCGATAATCAAATTCTTGCTCTTGATTGGTTAATGTTTTTATATTGCCATCAAAATCTATATAAGTAGTAGATGCAATCACATCTTGCATTTGTCCACCATGTGCTCCTGCATTCATTCTAACAGCTCCACCAATTGATCCTGGAATTCCATAAGCAAATTCAAAACCTGTTAACGACCTTTCCATGCACATTACACAAAGGCCACTTATCTTATAGCCTGCACCAACTGTTATTCGCATTGTGTTTCCTTCTTCTTGAAACTTTACTTCCTCTAATGCAACTTCTAAAGCAATCCCTCGAATTCCCTTGTCACGTACTAATATATTACTCCCATTTCCAATAATAGTAATAGGAATTTGATGTTCTTTAGCAAATAATAAGACAGTCCTAATATCTTCTACTTCCTTGGCTCTTATATATATATCTGCAGTTCCACCGATTCGAAACGTCGTCCTTTTTTTCATTGGCTCATCTTGTATTATCTTTGCTGTTTTTAAAACTTTTGTAAGATTTTGTACAATTTCGTTTTTATCCATAGACACTCCTTTTTATTGATAAAAGCTGTTTGCTCTCACATATAGAGCAGTATTATTGGTTGTTTTTTGCGTCATATTAATGACTTCTCCCGAAACATAATTTACAATATATTCGTCATCTGTATTTTCAATTCCTATTTGTAATAAAGACGCCTTATCTAATCGATAGTAATCTTTATTCGTATACTTTTGTGGAATATTAACTAATGTAATATTCAAATTTTTTGCAATTTGCGTCATTTCTTCTTGTTTTACTTTATTTCCTACCAAATATGTAATATCTTTTGTTGTCTGGTATTTTGTATATTGTTCTAATACAGCATGTTGTACCATTGATAATTCTGATGCTAATTTTCCATCTCTTGATGCTTTAATTGAATCTGTTCCTATTTTTATTCCAATTCCTGATAAAATAATTAAAACAATCACTGTTATTAGTAGACTTACTACTGTAATTCCTTTTTGATTTTCCCAAAAATCCATGACATTTCTCCTTTGTTAAAATTATATTTAAATCTTATCATTTTTTTGCATAATTTACAACTAATTTTAAAAGGTTTTTAGATGATTTTAGGGACGGGGGTAAAAATCATCATTTTTCTATCAAAGATGATTTTTACCCCCGTCCCTAAAATCATTTTTTCTATGTTGTTTCTTGCAATTGTTTTTTCGTTATGTTTAACATTTGTAGTCCTTTATTTATGTATTGGTTTTTCATCGCATATTTCCATATAGTTCCGATTTAAATAGTTTTCTATCATAATAAGTGAAATTCCTTTATCAATTCCTATATATTCTTTTGATACCCATAATTTATCCTTTTCTAGGTTATATCCATCTAGAAATCCATATTTAGACCACAATTTTGGATAAAAATTGTATAAATGCTCCATTAACTCTATCGATTCTTTTGGAGTAAATACAATTGAACCTATTGCACCACATGGAGCAACTGTCCCATCGTTTTCTTGTTCTATTTCCATAAGACATGGTTTTGCACCATAGGATTTATATCCATTTGGTCCTATACAAGCAGTTAATCCCCATGAATTTTCACTATAGGTTTTATATCGTTTCTTATTATCAATGCAGTATTGTCTAGCTGCTTTCGTTGCTTTTACAGAATTTTCAAACCAATCAATTCCATTTTTATCTTGTAAGTTTCTAAAATCAATCCATGCATGTGAAAATTGATAAGTGAATAAAGTTCCACAGTAAGTAAATATAATATCTTTTATTTCTCCATAATCTTGTTTCATCTTTTTAAAATCTTCATATATGGATAGTTCTACTGGATGTTCTTTTGATGCAACGCTTAATACATATAACATTAGTTGTTCTCCATACATGTCCCAACTACCCCAAAAACCTTTTTCTTTTGTATAGCCCATATAAAATCGGTTTGTTTCTTCATTTCGATACCATTGCCAATCAATTCGATGATATAATATTTCTGCTTTTTGTTTTATCTCTCCTCCAAAGTATTCCCCTGCAGTTAGAGCTCCACAAATAAAAATAGCTGTATCAATAATAGATAATTCACAATTCCATTCTCTTTTAGCCGTTATCATATTAACAAAATGATAATAAAATCCATGGATATTTTCCATATCATATAAAAACGTATCTAATGTTCTATTTGCTCTTTCAAATGCTACCTCATAAGATAACCATTTATGTTCTACTCCAACAATAAGGGCGGCAAATCCGTATCCAACTGATGCGATACTTGCAATTTCTTTATGATAAGGATATTTGTCTCGAATTAGTCCATATCCTTTAGTTTGTTTGTCCAAATTAATTTCTTTAGAAAAAAATTTGAAACACCCCTTTAATTCTTTTTCTAAAATTTTTTCCCTTTTACATTTGCATATTCTCAAAATAGATCACCTCTTATTTTGATTATACTGGGTATTAAATCATACTTCAATGGAACTTTTTTCTATCTCATCCTATTTTTGTAATAACGAAACGCTTCTGGAATTGCATATTTTTCAAATATTTCTTTCTTTTCTACCCAAATAAATTCTTCGTTTTTTTCTTTTACATTAATTTTCCATCCTGTCATTTCCCATTCAATATGAGAAAAAATATGTTTCGCTTGTCCTATTTCTTCTATTTGTTCTATTTTCAAATTCCAGTTTTCTAATATTTGTTCAAGTTTTGTATTATTTTTTTCTAATACATTAGGAAATTCATACATTCCTGCTAATAATCCTTTTTCTCCTCTTTTTCGAATAGCAATTTTGTTTTGATATTCTAAAACAAAAACTTGCCTTTTTTCTTTTGTTCTTTTTGTTTTTTTCACTCTTACTGGAATTTCATTTGTTAACCCTTTTTCAAATGCCACACACCATTTACGAATAGGACATCTTTCACATAACGGTTCTCCATTTGGTATACATATTCTCTCTCCTAATTCCATTAATCCTTCATTAAAATCTCCTGCCTCTTCTGGTATAATTTCTTGTAAAGCTCTACTCACTTCTTTTTTCGTTTCTGGTAATAAAATATCTTTTTTACTTCCTACAATTCTTGAAATAACTCTTAACACATTTCCATCTACTGCGCTTACTTTTTGATTAAATGCAATCGAAGCAATTGCTCCTGCTGTATATTCACCAATCCCTGGTAATTCTATTAACTGTTCATATATTTTGGGTATTTGTCCATCATGTTCTTCATAAATTTTTATTGCTGCTTTTTTTAAATTTTTGGCTCTTGAATAATAACCTAATCCTTCCCAAAGTTTTAATAGTTTTTCCTCTTCTATGCTAGCAAGAGTTTGAATATTAGGAATTTCTTTCATAAATCGTTCATAGTATACTTTTACAGCTTCAATTCTTGTTTGTTGAAGCATAATTTCTGATATCCAAATGTGGTATGGATTTTTTCCTTCTCGCCATGGTAACATTCTTTTATTATCTTTATACCATTTTACTAAAGGTTCTGTCATTTTTTCTAATCTTTCTTTTTCTTCCATGAATAACCTCATTTCATTCCTATAACAACAAAGCCGTTTAAAAAAACGGCTAAACATTTATTGGCGGAGTGAGTGGGATTCGAACCCACGGGCCGGTTTCCCGACTACTACAGTTCCAGTGTAGCTCGTTATGACCACTTCGATACCACTCCAAATAAATATACTTGTTTATTATATCAAAAACAGCAAAAAAGTCAATGGAAAAAATAAGCAAATCCATTGACTTTTAACTATTTTTCTATTTTTGTGGTCCTAAATATAACATACTTGCAAGTTTTGAAACTGGCATTGTTTGTAAATACACGGTTCCTGGTCCTTTTAATGTTGTAACAAATAATCCTTCTCCACCAAATAAAACGTTTTTAACACCTTTTACAGTTTCAATATCTAGTTTTACATCTTGTGTCATAGCAGCAACATAGCCGTTGTCTACTTTAATTTTTTCTCCTTCAGCTAATTCTCTTTTAATAACATTTCCATCAATTTCTAAATAAACTTTACCAGGTCCTGTTATTTTTTGCATAATAAATCCTTCTCCACCAAAGAAACCTGCTCCTAATTTTTTACGGAATTGCATTTTAATATCAACTGTTTTTTCAGAACACAAGAAGGCACGTTTTTGTGCAATAATTGTTTCTCCTTCTTTTAAATCAAATTCTAAAATTTGTCCTGGAAAAGAAGATGAAAATGCGATTTCTGCATCATCTTTTTCTGCTGTATACATGTTCATAAAAATAGATTCTCCTGCAAATGCTCTTCCAATACCTTTCATAATTCCACCATTGGTTGTTGTTTTCATGCTGATTCCGTCATCCATCCAACTCATTCCGCCGTTTTCTGTAATAATAGATTCTCCTTTTTTTAGTTTGCAAATAACTGCTGGTAACATGTCTCCTACTACTTTTGCTTCCATGTTTCGTTTCCCCCTTTTAATTTATAACTATAGATATTTTATCACCTTTTTCATGAAATGTATAGTCTTTTATTTTTGTATACTATTAAATATAAATTCAACCACATTATCTATATTATCATTCTTTTTATATTGTTGTTTTTCTTCCTCACTTAACTCCACTGAATATTTATTGAATTCTGGAACAATACTAATCGATTCTAATGGATAACCTAAATTTCTCTTGTCAGACGGCTTGTCCACAAAATAAAAATGTTCTTTTGTCCATGAATAATGTTTTTCTCCATTATCATCACAAATTACCAATCCGAATATCCATTTCGCTATTACTCTTCCTCCATACTCTTTTACTAAATTAGAATAGTATTCTATCATTTCATCATCATTCAATTCTCTGCCATTTACTCTTCTTACATGGGTCCCTGGCTGTTTTTCATCTGGTAATCCCTCTATAAACAAGCTATTGTCCATACCAATAGTAGGTATTTTAGTTGCATCATAATACGCTTTTGCTTTAATATATGCATTTTCAATAGCATCTTTCCCGTTTTCTTCTATATCTAATTTAAAGTTTAAGTCTTTTAATGTAAGTACCTCTATTCCCTTTTGTTCTAATGGTTCCTTATATTTTCCAACTTTTGCTGGATTTGTTGTTGCAAATAATACTTTCATATTTCTCTCCTTTATTCTTATAAATCTTCTTCCTCTATTAGCGGAATTACACTAATTGCTGGTTCTTCATAAGGATGAACTTCTCTTATCTTTGTAATAACTTTTTTGGCTATATGAATATCACAAACAGCTTCTAGTTTTTCTTCTTCTACAAATTCAAGAACATTGTTTTTACCAATATATGGATTGGCACTATCATTTGGTTTAAAAGTTCCTATGCACTTTGTTGATATCGTACAATATGAATAATTTCCTATAATTCCTGCACCTTCGTCACAAATCGCATTTCTTAACTCCTCTACATTTTCACCAGGTACTGTAACGCTAATCTTTACTCTTTTAATATCAATATTCATATCATTCCCCCTTTTATTAATATCTTTATTAAGATATTATCATTTTTATTATACTATTACAATATTGATTATATGATATTTTATTTAAAGTTCTAAAAAATCAAAAAAGGTATTTACAAAAAAGAATAGAAATGCTATTATATGGATATATTAATAAAACATTCCTCTTTAGCTCAGTTGGTAGAGCGCTCGGCTGTTAACCGATAGGTCGTTGGTTCGAGTCCAACAAGAGGAGCCAAAAAGCTAATCAGTCACCTGATTAGCTTTTTTCTTTATTTTCTTATTCTGGAATATATCGTAATTTCATTTCCATCCTTATCTTTTGTTTTCTTAGCTTCCCATTCTGGTTTCCGCCAATAAAAGGCCCTTACAATACCTAATAGTAAAAGAAGAATCACAAGTAGGTATGCCCAAAATGGCTCTAAGTCTTTAAAGAGATATAAAATTAAATTAACCATCTCTTTTAGCATATATTGCCTCCAACTTAAAAAGTTATCTCTATTATACTGCATTTTTTAGATTATGTCAATTAATCCTATGTAAAATAAACTCTCCATCCTTTAGTCGTGTAATTTCACAACTATTTTCTTTTTCATAAACATCAATTTTTCTTTTTTGCTCTTCTAAAATCTTATTATAATGAGGATATATCTTTTCTTCTATTAAATTTAAACCTTCAAATGTTTTTGGTAATATATCATATTTAGGCTTTGTACCTTTTTTAATATCCCATATCCATTTTACATCATCACAAAGCACCATAGAACCTGCACTTTCACCAATATAAATCCCTTTTTCTAAGAACTTTGTCAAATACATCTTAAAATTACAATTCCAAAAATCATCTAATAATATTCTTGGATCTCCTCCCATAACATAAATCACTTCATAGTTAAATATTTCACATGCGTTTTTCTTTTCGTTATCTAGCATAAGTAAATCCACTACTTCTGCTCCCACTTTTTCAAAGTTATTTTTTACATCATCTATGTTTTGAATATTTGATCCATCTTTTGTTGCATTCAATATAATTACGACTCTTTTATCCTTTGCCACCTCTTCAAATATCTCATCAATTTCTTTACTTCTGTTTGAAGTATTATGAAATCCATTTGAAGTTAGTATAATATTAGTATTCTTTTCTTTCATCTAGTTTTAACCTTTCTTTCACATATACATTCGCACAATTACGAATTTCTTCCATTTTTATTTTTGTGTCTTCGTTCTTATATTCTACTCTATCAATTAATCTGTTAATATAATTATTCTCTACAATATATTGAAGTGATGCATCAAAATTAATATCAAATATAAAGGCAAGATAAGAAATCCATATATCAACTTGTGTTTTTCTTTCTTTAACATCAATTTGCTTGCACCCCATGAAAGTTTTATACACAATAGGTGATATTGTTTCATATTCAATCGTTTCTGGATTATAATGAAACATATTTTCAAATTTCTCTGTATCTTTTACTCTGAAATTATCTAGTTTATCTGCATCTCGAATTATTTTAGCTTGTAATAATTCTTCTTTTGTTAAGCCTTCTTGTATTTGATATTTATTGTGATTTTCAATCGCTTTACATATAATATCGTCATATTTGTCATCTTCTATAAATTTTCTAATCCATCCATCTTTAAATAAAACCTGTAATCCATATTCTGCATGGTCAAGACCTTTAAAATCCTCAAATTCTTTTAATGATTTTCGTTGTTCAAATCTCCCAATATCATGTAATAATGCAATTAGTTTTGCAAGTTCAATTTGCCCTTCATTTAAATTAAGTTTTTTTCCTATATACTCACTTTTCTCCATAATCCCATAAGTATGAACAATTTTAAGTTTGATATCTCCACTTTCTTCATCATAACTTTTTAGGTATTCTTTAAAAACTTTCTGTGCATGTACTAAATCAATCATTTTTTCCACCTTCACTCATAACTCTACAATTCCTTCTTACCCCATTTTCCCCTGAAATTGCTACATATATGCTAAACATATTTATTTTCTCCAATCTAGTTCTGTTCTCATTGGATAATTTTCGTTAAATTATCTAGCCATTCAAATCCTTCAGTATCTAATTCTTGTAATTCATTTATTTTAAAATATTTTACTTCTTCAACTTCTTCTCTTTGTAATTTACATTTGTTTATATCTATATTTTTTCTAATATAATATACCGTAAAATGTAATTTTCCATCTGTCGTCCTATTTAAAATTTTTAGTTCCTCTTTATTTAAAACAATACCTATTTCCTCTAAAGTTTCACGAGTTCCTGCTTCAAGTGGTGTTTCCCCTAAATCTACTTTTCCACCACAAATGCCCCATTTACTAGGATTGACTCTTTTATTTTTACTACGTTTTTGAAGTAAAATTTGATTATCTTCATTAATGATAACTACCCCAACTACTGATATATAGCATCCATTTGGCACATTATTAAGGTCGCGTGCTTCAATATGTGTTAAAATCTTACCTATTTTATTTCCATTTATATCAACTAATTCATGTTTTTCCACTAGCTAATCTCCTTAATTTTTTAATATTATTGCATTAATTAAATATTTCTTTTATAAAATCAACCGTTTTATCAACTGCATCTTTTAATGATTTTTCATCTGTATCAAAAGTATGGCTTCCATTTTCAATAAGTTCTAATCTTGAATTGGTGCATCTGTTGTATATCTCAAGTGACACTTTATATGGTACTGTTTCATCTGCTAAGCCATGAACAAATAATTTAGGAAGATTGATTGTCTGAATACTTTCTTTAGGTTTATATTGGTTAATTTGCTCAAATAATGGAACTCCAAATCGAAATAATTTTCCTACTTTATTATATGACTTATAAAATCCATCTCTTATAGCAATTTCTTTATTTCTTTCTGATAAAAAATTATCTGTCCTTAGAACATCATAATTATCTAATGCTCCATACCACAAAACTAATGCTTTAACTTCTCTAAATTTTGAATAATCTACTAAAGAAACAATACTTGCCCCAAAACTAGCGCCTAAAATTATTATTTCTTTATAGCCTTTACCTTCTAAAAACCTAAGTACAGATTTTACATCTTCTATTTCTTTTGATACAGTCATTTCATAGTCAATGCCTGTTGATTCACCATGTGCCCTAAAATCAATTCTAAGTGTACTATAACCCTGCTTTTGGATTTCATTTGCTAACGCAACAAAACTGCCTCTTTCATTTTTATCTCCTCTAATCCCGTGACATAGCAATACTATCTTATCTAGAGAAACATTTGCCATTAATGCACATAGTTTGATGCCATCTGTACTATCGATATAAATTTTTTCTTCCATTTAATTCCTCCTTGAGTTATCAATGCTTTTTTATAGTACTTTTTTAATTTCTTTCTATTATAATATCTGCAACTGTCAAATTAGTATCATTTGTAATATTATCTATAATCGTTTTAGCAACATCATAAGGTTTCATAAAAGTAGATTGTTTTTCTTCTGATACATAATCTCTACTGTTTTTATAAAATTCTGTATTAATTCCACCAGGATATACTCCTATTACTTTTACACTTGTACCTTTATATGCCACTTTTAAGCTTTCTGTGTATCCTCTTTCTCCCCATTTAGTAGCACAATATACCGCTTCTTGCTTGTTTCCTCTTAATGCTGCTGATGACATTATATTTACTACTTTTAAGTCTTTTTCTTCTTTAATCTTTAAAGTTTCTGTTGAAAACAAAATCATACCTTGCAAACCTTTAAAGCATTTATCCATATCTTCTTTTTCATATTTTGTAGGCAGTTTAAATGATGGCTCTCCTGCATTATTAATTAATATTTCTATGTTTCCTGAGTTCGATATTTCATTAATAGTGTTTTTAACAAACATACTATCTGAAATATCTCCTATAAATCCCTTATAGCTATCTTTATATGTATTAGCTAATATTTTCATTTTTTCAAAATCTCTATCTATGTTACATACAAAGTAATTCTTTTCTATAAATTGTTTAACAAGTTCTAATCCAAGACCAGTTGCTCCACCTGTTATAATCACTATTTCTTTACTCATATTATTTTTCTCCTCTCTCTTTCAAAACCTCTACAGCTTTATCTCTATGTAGTTCTTTTACTATTTCAATTTTAGTATTTCTGTATTTTGCTAACTCATCTATATTTGTAATCATTTCTGGACAGTAGTAATCATTGCTATCTTGTAATGTTGCTGCGTAAACTATTTTTGAAATTCCTTCATATAGTATTGCCCCCATACACATCATACAAGGCTCGCAAGATACATATAGAGTTGCCCCCTCTAAATCTCCATATAAATTTTTGTTTTTTGATGCACTTTCTATTACTTCTAGTTCTGCATGAGAATACATACTTGTTTCCATTAAGGTTTTATCATCGCTTCTTCCAATTATTTCTCCATTTTTTACAATAATTGCACCATAAGGATACTTTGCTTTTTTACTTATATCAATAGCTATATCTATAAACATTTCATCCATAATTCAATGCTCCTTTCTGTTTTTTAGTAAATTTCTTACTTATTATATATAAAATCTATCAATAAAACAAGATATTATTCACTTTTCATTATTCACTAAAAAAGCCTTCACATAAGTGAAGGCTTTTTCTATGGCTCCTTTGCGTAGGACGTATTCGAAAAACGCAACGCAAAAAAGTTACTTATTTCCGCTTCAAATATAGTTATAGCAATAGTTTTCAAGAAGTGTACCCACAAATAAGTGTTTTTTGCTATTAACTATGTTCTTAATTTAACATAAAATTTTAGGTTTGGCAATACTTTTAGAAAATTTTTTATTTGCTTATATAATCCAATACGTCTGCTACATTTTCAAAAATCATACTAGCAACTTCCTGTGCTCCTTCTTCTGCAGTCATCATTGAAAATCCATTATATTCTTTTATCATTGAAATATCGTTTCTTCCATCTCCTATTGTAGCAACATATTTCTTATCTATTTTTAACATTTCTATTAACTTCTTTATGGCATTATCTTTTCCTGCATCTTTTGAAACAACATCTACAATTACAAAATCATGATTATCGTAATACATTCCTGGAAATGCTGAATGTGCTTTTACATACTCTTTAAATATATCATTTATTTCATCTTCAATAGTTTGAGCTAATTCATAATCTGATGTTCTTATTTGTAGTTTTAATAGTTCTTGATTATGATATTCTACCTTATCTTCATCGTCATAGAAAAATATTTCTATATTCTCCTTTGTTTTTAAATAATCTATTATTTTACTTGAAATATCTGTAGCAATTGCTTTTTCATATATTTTTACCATATCACTATTAAAAATTACTGCTCCATTATTCGAAATTATATAATCGTATGGAATATTATATTGTTTTATTACATTACTAACGCTTGTTTTGCTTCTTCCTGTAACGATTACAAATTTTCCACCTAAGTTTCTATATTCTTCAATAGACTTTATATTTTTTGACATATTTTCTTCTGTTATATATATTGTCCCATCATAATCACTAAATACTATTTGCTTTTTCATCATTTATTCCTCACTCTAATTTTTATATATGTAAGTTTTACATATTTTGTTTCTACTGGATTATTCAAAGCATATACATTTCCTCTTTCTGTTTTCTCTAATAACATAGCAATTTTACTAATTTCTTCATCTAGTATTTCTCTATGCTCTTCACTTTTAGGGAATATATCTAAAAAATCAATAGTTTGTAAATCTTTAATTTCTAATAAGTCTTTTTCTATTCTGTTCAAATTTTTATTTATTATTTCTCCTAACATTTTGTTCCTCCATAGTTCACAAATACTTAAATTTCCTTATTGGTTATATTTAATTAAAGTTTGTTTCAACCATTCATACACTCTTTTGGTTGATGATATGCTTACTCTCTCATTTATCGAATGACAATTTTCAATAGTTGGTGCAATTGTGCATATATCTAAGTCTTGTATGCTATTAGATAGTATTCCTCCTTCCATACAAGCATGAACTTTCTTTATAGTAGTTTCTTTATCATATAGTTCTTTGTAAGTTTCTGTTAAAATATTTCTTATAATAGATTTATCTTTATATGGAAAGAAAGGTTTACTTACATCAACGGTTAATTCAAAACCATATTTACTTGATAATACGATAATTTCTTTTAATAGTTCTTCCTCTTTTAATAAATCAGAACTTCTAATACTATATTTTATTTCAATCTTATTACCTTCTATCGATATTTTACCAATATTGGCTGATAACAAAGGAAATCCATCATTTTCATAAACTTCTAATAGTCCATTTTTTATTTTTGAAATAAATTCAACTACTTCTTTACTTTCTTTTATAACAGTTTTATCTTCATAATTTTCTATCTTTAAATCCAAAGAATGTTCTTCATCATTTAAGTTAAAATCAATCTTTCCTATTTTTTCATTTATACTTTTTATATTTTCCTTTGATGAGAACACAACATAGCCTTCACTTGGAATAACATTGTCTCGTTTACCAAAATTAATATCTACTATGCTTTTATAATTTAGTTTTTTTAGCAATCTCACAGCTAACTTTATTGCATTACATCTATTTTTGTCTATATCATCTCCAGAATGCCCGCCTATCAAACCACTAATTGATAGTTTGTAACAATTTTCATTTGTTACTTCATAATTAATTTCTTTGTTTATTGTTATCGAACACATTCCTGCACTTGATGACTCTATATCTGCTTCTTTAATCCCATCTAAGCTAATTAAAGTTTTGCCTTTTATTAACGAATAATCAAAATTACTTGCTCCTAACATAGTTGTTTCTTCTTGGGTAGTTATTATTACTTCAATATTTGGCATATTTTCATTTCCTTGTAAAATAGCAAGAATAATTGCAATTCCAATACCATCGTCTGCACCTAATGATGTATTTTTTGATTTATAGTAATCTCCATCTATATAAAATGGTATTCCCTTATTATCAAAATCATAGCTTTCAGTAGATACACAAACCATATCAGAGTGAGCTTGTAATATTATTGTTTTGTTTGAATTATTATTTTTTCTCAAATATACAGTATTATATTTGCCTACTTTATATTCAAGATTATTTTCTCTGGCAAATTTAACTAAATATTCAGCAATTTTTTCTTCTTTTCCAGATTCTCTTGGAATTTGCATTATTTCTTCAAAATATTCTAATACACCTTTCATTGTTATTTCTCCATAACCTTTCAATTTCTCTCTATTATAATATCTGCAATTGTCAAATTAGTGTCATTTGTAACATTATCTATGATTGTTTTAGCAACATCATAAGGTTTCATAAATGTAGATTGTTTTTCTTCTGATACATAATCTCTACTGTTTTTATAGAACTCTGTATTTATTCCACCTGGATATACTCCTATTACTTTTACACTTGTGCCTTTATAAGCTACTTTTAAACTTTCTGTATATCCTCTTTCTCCCCATTTGGTAGCACAATATACAGCTTCTTGTTTGTTTCCTCTTAGTGCAGCAGAAGACATTATATTTACTATTTTTAAATCTTTTTCTTCTTTAATCTTTAAAGTTTCTGTTGAAAACAAAATCATACCTTGCAAACCTTTAAAGCATTTATCTATATCTTCTTTTTCATATTTTGTAGGTAGCTTAAATGATGGCTCTCCTGCATTATTAATTAGTATTTTTATATTTCCTAAATTTGATATTTCATTAATAACATTTTTAACAAATGCACTATCTGAAATATCTCCTATAAAACTTTTGTAATTGTCTTTATATGTATTATTTAATACTTGCATTTTTTCAATATCTCTATCTATATTACATACAAAGTAATTCTTTTCTATAAATTCTTTAACAAGTTCTATCCTAATCCACTTGCCCCACCTGTTATAATTACTATTTCTTTATCCATTTTGTTTCCTCCTCTTTAACCTTTATCTCTACTTTATTTCCAAACTTTATGCCTTCTGGATCATTCTGCTCTCTATAATAAGTAATATATTATGCTGTAACCATTGGATTTATAGAAAAGTAGTATTTACAAAGCCTTCTAAATAAGAGTAAACTATCATCGTTTTCGTAAAATAATAATATATCTAGCATTTCATCTAATTTTCTTTGAATATACCTTTCATCTTTCACATTATCTCTTATAATTTTTTCTATTTCAGATTTTACTATTGCATATCTTTGTTTATGCAAATCTATTATAGATTTGCACATATTATATAATTCTTCTTTTTCCATAATCCACCTCGCTTTATATTATACAACTAAAGGTTCTAATTGTTTTATAAAATCTAATATTGTACCTAAAACAATATCTGTTTCTTTTCCTATCCAATTATATCTACTATTTTGAACATTTTCTAAAAAATTTGCATTATTAAATATTTTACTCAATTCATTTGCAATTTGGTATGTAGTATTAATTCTAAAATCACTATTGATACAATATATATTAATCAATTTAAGTAATAATGACTTGTCCATATTTCCCTCTGTTATAAGATAATAAAAATCATATATATCTTTATATCTTGTTGTTCTAATACCATGTTTTAACATAGATAGAAGTTTTTCAACAAAAATCTGCTCTTTAGTATTTATTAATAATGTCATACTGTTATTAAATACTTCAAAGTTAAACATATATTCTTCTTGTTCTATATCTAAATTGTTATGTACTCCAATATCAACTTTAGTTTCTATTTGATTTCCAAATGAATCTTTTAAAACAATATTAACTCTTTTTCCATGATAATCTTGATGTTTTAAAGGTTTTATTTTTTTATTAACTATTATTGTTATTCCATCATCAATTTGATTTAATTTATCAAACAATAACAATATACTTTTATCTTCTAAAGAATATCTAATTAAATCTATATCAATATCAACAGTAGCTCGTCTTTTGTCATTAGTTATATTAAACATAACTACTCCACCCTTGACTGTAATATTGTTTCTATAATTAGATTTTGCAATCTTGCTTAATATTATATCTTGTGCAACTTTTGATGTTGCATAAGCATCTTCATATCCTTTTTCTAAATAAAAGTCTATGCTTTCTAATAAATTTATCACTAAAAAACCTCCCTATGTATAATTTCAAAAATGTTTTTTCCATTAGCAAAACATTCTAAATAATCTGCAAGTAAACTCATATCTATTTCGTCTACAATTTCTCTGTAATTATTTATTATTTCCTTGTAATAATCAAAAGCAAAAGTATTCTTATTTCTTATTAGTTCAATTAACATTCTCTCTTTGTTATAAATATTTATTTGAACATTATTATAATTTACTTGACTTTTTCCAATTTCAAAAAGATGGTTTGCCATAAATATTTGTTCAACTTTTTCATTTTTTATTTTACTAACATTGTTCGGAGTTGCAAGGAAATATTTATTAGGTATAACATCTGTTAAACCTAGATAAAAAAATGCACTTTCCGATGTAAAAATAGTATTAGAATACTTCTTTACAATATATTCCAAATGATTGTATTTTTCCGTATCAGAATATAAACCTTTCTCGATTTTGTATAATTCTTTATTTTCAACTTTTTTACTTATATTATAATTATCTAATCCTTTATCTTTTAATTCTCCGTATTTATATATCATATTTTTCGCCCCAAACATATTTTAGACTAAATTTAGGTAAATGTCAATGCTTTTACCTAAATTTAGTCTAAAATTAATTTTTATTAATATAAAATCTAATACTTTTACTATATAAATGATTCAAACATATTTAAATTATATTTTTCTAAAATTTTATTTCTGACTATTTCCTCTAAAGCAGTACAAAGACCATTTAAAAATCCATTATTCATAATCATTTCATTTCTTTCATAAGTATATCTCCATTCGATAAACGCACTATCTACTCCTTCTATCTCTATATCAAAATTGTAATTATTTAATCTGTATTTCAGTTCATCTGAAATATTAGCTTCTATAATTAATTTCTTTATAGAATGTCCTTTAGGAATTTCTTTTGTGTTCATAATTATTATAGATTTCAAAAATAATTCACAGGCTAGTGCGTTATTAACTATACTTGCTATTATAACTGGATACATTCTATTATTATTTATAACAACTGGTTGTGTTCCTATATTTTTAAATTCTCTTGCACTTCTATATGCATTAATACATTTTTTATCTATTTCATTTAAATTATTAAAAGTAGTTTCAAAATTTTGCATAAACTCCCCTTCCTAATTTTTTACAATTTATTGTTCCAATAATCGTATACAAATCTATTAAATCTTTCAATATTCTTTATATTCTTTTTGCTAAACTTACCTTTTAATGGTGGTAAATTTTTGAATATTTCTGGTTTTGTTCTCATCCTATCTTCATATACTTCATCTCTCTTTCTGGGAAACCAATCAATTTCATTTTCTATAAATCCAATTCCTTTAGGATGTACTTTACCAAATGAAAAATTATAGTCTATAGGAATAAACTGTTGAGGATAAGCTATCATCTTATTAGTATCCGTTCCCATAGCTTGTGGTTTACCAAGTTCTTCAAAAAGTGCTCTTTTATCCTTATTCTTCTTATAATAAATTTCTATAAATTGTGCCTGACATTTGTTTTGAAAATAGACAATTTCTTTTGCTACTATTAACTGAAAAATATTTAACATTTTTACTTCATTTTCATTTGTTAATTTTACTATTTTATTGTTTTTGTATCTTTGATACATCTTGGAATCAAAAATTACTATTAGCTTACTTGGACTAATAGGTAATAATATTATCAATCCTGCATTTATTAATCCTACTGCTCTTTTATAAAAAGGATTATAAAATATTACAGGATTATCACTAGAAATCAAGTTATGTATTTTATTGTTATATTGAATTATAAGTAACTTTAAATCTTCAATATTATCTAATAAATTTGCTGTTATTTCTAAAGCTTGCTGTGGTATTATTCTATCATATCTTTTTTCAAATTCTTTTTTTAGAACTTTAAGTGTATTTTCCGAAACATATTTTCCTTCTTTTCTTAAATTCATTTCCACATAAGTTTTTGCTCCATCCCATCTCATATTTAGTAAATTATCTTTATTTCTTATTGTCCTATATCTTTGATATAAAATAAATTTCTTTAATATTTTTATTTCTTCTACATCTGGATAATAATTAGATTGTTTATTTATTTTTGCTATTATTAATGCTGCACTACTTTCTATTGCCCCAAGTTTTTCTTCCCATACTTCATCATCACCATAATAATAATCTTCATAACATTGTTTTCTATATGGTGCATTTTCTATTATCTTTTCTGATTTAATATTAAATATTGTAAATTTATTATCTTCACGTACAAAATTTCTTAAATAAAATTGAGGTACATAATGTTGCCTTTTCTTTTTTTCCATATAAAATACTCCTTACCTTGATACAGTTATGTAATATATCCTTTTAAGTCTAATTCTTTTAGTAATTGCTTTTTTGTAACATTCTTTTCAATTATTTTAAATATTGTTTCTCTAAGAATCCCTCTTGCCATAACCACATCATTACTTTCTAACTTCTTCACAAATCCTGTATGAACAAATTCTGACCTTACATTATATAATTTACGTACTTTTTCATATAATTCTGCATATTCTATGGAATTATTACTTAATAGCATAGCACAATTTCGTGAAAGTCTATAAGATAATTCTGAATTTCCATCTACGAGTAAACTTTCTAGACCTATAATACAAACCATAAATTTAAGAGTTTCAACTGGAGCATAATATGATTGATCATATAAAAAGCAAGCTGAAGTTAGTAATTCTGGTGTAAATTGTGAACTAGAAAATCTTAGATCTGTCTTTTGTATAAAATTGTTTATATTTGATATCTCTTGATTGCTTAAAAGATTTAACTTTTTTATCTCACTTGATACTTTATCAGGAAAAGGTATTTTTGAATTATGATAGTAAATACTTTTTCCATTTTTTATGATATTTGTGTTTATTAGCAATTCTTTAATATTAAATCCATTCTCACCATATAATCTAATAATTCTCATCTTTTCATCTACATAATTCATTTCT
>CATLHF010000025.1 GCA_949948835.1 uncultured Clostridia bacterium
GTTTTCAAAAACTTTCCTTCTTTGAAATTTGTTACCTAGTTCTTCTAGTTTACCTTATTTTTCTTTTTTCGCATATATCTATATATTTTTCAATGTGCTTCTTGTCTAATTTACATTAGACTGGTGGAGCTAAAGAGAGTCGAACTCTTGACCTCCTGCTTGCAAGGCAGGCGCTCTAGCCAACTGAGCTATAGCCCCATATGAATTTTAAAAATGTACCATAAGTACATTCAAAAATAAACAATAAATCCTTTTAAGACGTTTCTCCTTAGAAAGGAGGTGATCCAGCCGCACCTTCCGATACGGCTACCTTGTTACGACTTCACCCCAATCATTGATTCTACCTTCGACTGCTGCCTCATAAATGTTAGCTCACAGGCTTCGGGTATTCCCAACTCTCATGGTGTGACGGGCGGTGTGTACAAGGCCCGGGAACGTATTCACGGCAGTATGCTGACCTGCCATTACTAGCAATTCCGGCTTCATGAAGGCGAATTTCAGCCTTCAATCCGAACTGAGACTACTTTTTTGAGTTTTGCACCACATCACTGCTTCGCTTCTCTTTGTTGTAGCCATTGTAGTACGTGTGTAGCCCAGGACATAAAGGGCATGATGATTTGACGTCGTCCCCACCTTCCTCCGATTTATCACCGGCAGTCTCTCTAGAGTTCCCGACATTACTCGCTGGCAACTAGAAACAGGGGTTGCGCTCGTTGCGGGACTTAACCCAACATCTCACGACACGAGCTGACGACAACCATGCACCACCTGTATAGAGGTACCGAAGTACTATATAATCTCTTATATATTCCTCTATATGTCAAGCCCTGGTAAGGTTCTTCGCGTTGCTTCGAATTAAACCACATACTCCACTGCTTGTGCGGGCCCCCGTCAATTCCTTTGAGTTTCAACCTTGCGGTCGTACTCCCCAGGTGGGATACTTAATGCGTTAGCGGCGGCACAGAATGCTTAATACACCCTACACCTAGTATCCATCGTTTACAGTGTGGACTACCAGGGTATCTAATCCTGTTTGCTCCCCACACTTTCGTGCCTCAACGTCAGTTACTGTCCAGAAAGTCGCCTTCGCCACTGGTGTTCCTCCTAATATCTACGCATTTCACCGCTACACTAGGAATTCCACTTTCCTCTCCAGCACTCAAGAAAACCAGTTTTAGTTGCAGTTCCTCAGTTAAGCCGAGGGATTTCACAACTAACTTAATTTCCCGTCTACGCACCCTTTACACCCAATAAATCCGGATAACGCTTGCTCCCTATGTATTACCGCGGCTGCTGGCACATAGTTAGCCGGAGCTTCCTCCTGAGGTACTGTCAATTTCTTCCCTCACGACAATAGTTTACAATCCGAAAACCTTCTTCCTATACGCGGCGTCACTGCGTCAGAGTTTCCTCCATTGCGCAATATTCCCGACTGCTGCCTCCCGTAGGAGTCTGGGCCGTATCTCAGTCCCAATGTGGCCGTTCAACCTCTCAGTCCGGCTACTGATCGTCGACTTGGTAGGCCGTTACCCCACCAACTATCTAATCAGACGCAAGCCCATCTATCAGCGGATTGCTCCTTTCCTACTATCACCATGTGGTGATTATGGCATATGCGGTATTAGCAATGATTTCTCACTGTTATTCCCCTCTGATAGGCAGGTTGCTTACGTGTTACTCACCAGTCCGCCACTAACCGCTCCAAAATGTAAACATTTCGGTTAAGTCCGTTCGACTTGCATGTCTTATGTGCGCCGCCAGCGTTTATCCTGAGCCAGGATCAAACTCTCTTGTTTTTGGTATCTATACTACAGTAGATTTCTCTACTTTATATAAATCGTTTTTACAAGCTTTGTTTTCACTTAGCTTAAGTTTTACTTTTTCGTTTTTTATGGTAGTACGAAATAACTACCGCTATTGGTCTTTCAAAGGATTTATTGTTTATTTTTCAATGTACTTTTTTGTTCCTTCTTGATTGGAACTTTCATATTATACTACGCCTTATTTCAGTTGTCAATACATTTTTTAAAAATTTTAAAAATATTTTTATTATTTGTTTTTATAATATGTGTATCCACTGGAGCCGTAGTATTTAGAGCTAAAAAGAGCAAAATAAAAAACTAGTAGTTGCTTTATCTTTCCATGCTTCTTCTTTACTAATTTGTTTTTATTTTTTTTGCTTTCGCTCGGTAATATTAATCTTATCATTTTTTCTTATTAGTGTCAATACTTTTTTATTGGTAATTTTTTCTTTTTTTATATTTATAAAGCTAAAAAGAGATTGCAATATAACGCAATCCCTTTTCTATATTATTGGTCTATTATGTCATCTCTATTGGTAATGGTATTTGATTCTGGAGAATTTGGATCAATTTGAGTTAGTCCATTTTGGGTATTTTCTTGTTCTTGTACTTCTTTTGCCACCTGCATTTGTTGTTCATATATTATATTAAGCTGATTGTTTATCGCATCTAGTAATTGTTTAATATTTTCTGGTGTACGATTATTTAATACTGCAGAATTAGTTTCATTTAATGTCTGTACAGAAATATTATTTGTTGCTACCATTTTTGAATTTACCTTTATTGTAAATACTGTTATTTCAGAATCGTTTATTTTAACAATAATATTATTATTAAATCCTTGTGTATTATCTTGTTCTGTTTTGTTTTGAATAGAAACCGTCACAAGTGAATTTTCATTTTGATAAGTAAGAATCGCTATAAGATTAGTTCCATTACCCGTTGTTTCTTTTGCTAATTCAATACTTTTTATTGTAATTGTCATTGGTTCAGGTTCTTCCTCAGTAGGAGTTTGTATTGGAGCACTTCCTTCAATCATCTGATATCCATCTCCTACTATTGTTGTATTGTTTTCAACTTGTTGTTCATTTTGGTTTGTTTTTGTATAAATGTAATTTAATGAAATTATTGTGCGAATGGAATTATTTCCTCTTTCGTAGTCGAATATATATTGTTTCGCACTATTTCTTTCAATTTGTGTTCTTACAACTTTTCCGTTTTCTTCATATACTTGTATTTTTATTCCATCTTGCATTCCTTCTTGATTTATCATTGTTATTTTGTTTTGTATTTGTTGTTTTAGGTCATTAATTGTCATATCTGTTTTTGAATCAATTATGGTAATTCTTTGAAGTAGCATATTTAATATTGTTTCATCTTGTGATATTTCATTTAAAATAGCTATTATCAAATTTTGATATTCTTCATTTGTTAAAGTAATTCCATAAGAATTTGTTTTTACTGATTTTTTATCTATTTCAATTGTTACTCCCTTATTATGGTAATATTTATTTTTTGAAATTTGTGAAGTCATTACTTTTACCAATGTATTCTGAAGATATTCTTTTTCTTGCGTTGTTAAGCTTAATAAATCTGTTAATGAAAATGCTTCTAATCGATTTGGTATATTAGATACATCTTGTATTCCTAATTTTTGTGCTAGCTGTTTCAAATTATTATTTTCAATTCCCAAATAGATATTAAATAATGGTGTATTCGTAATTGCATTTATCCCATTTACTGCATATATATCACCATCATGAGCATATTGAGCAGTAAATAAATCTTTCGTTAAATATTTGATTTTTGTTTCACTATAATCCCTATTATTCTGTGGGTCTGCGTTTTTCGTATAAGAAATATTAAAATTTCTAGGTGGTGTTGTTTGATTTGCTATGTCTGGATTTGTTGAAACTAAGTCTAATTCTATATTCGAATTAATAGTATGTGATTCACTTTTCATTAAATCCATTGCAGTTTTATTGGGATCTTGTAAATACGCTTCTATCACTTCCATATTTTGAGCAAAATATTTAAAAAACATTTCTTCATTACTTTTGAAAATATCTGTTGTTAAAAATAGAATAGCACCAACAATTAAAATACATACTATAGACCCTATTACTCCTGCTGTTATCATTACTTTTTTCATATCTCTTCTCATGTTTCTTCTCCTTATTTTTTCATTCTTTGTACTCTTGATTCGTAAATTACAATTCCTGCTGAAACAGATGCATTTAGTGAAGTTATCTTTCCTTGCATTGGAATTTTCGTTAAAAAGTCACAATTTTCCTTTGCAAGTCTACTCATTCCATTTCCTTCACTGCCAATTACAATGGCAAGCGGTCCTGTTAAATCTTGCTTGTAGTAATATTCTTCACCATCCATATCTGTCCCACAAATCCATATACCTTCCTTTTTTAAGGTATTGATGGTTTCTACAATATTATTTACTCTTGCAATTTTCATGTGTTCTACCGCCCCTGCTGATACTTTTGCTACTGTACTATTAACAGATGCCGCTCTTCTTTTAGGAATAATAATTCCGTGGACTCCTGCCGTTTCTGCTGTTCTTATAATAGAACCCAAATTATGAGGATCTTCGATTCCATCTAATATAACAATAAACGCATCTTCTTTTCTTTGTTTTGCTAAAGCTATTATATCATAAACCTCACAATAGTCAAACGGAGGTACAATTGCAATAATTCCTTGTGCATTTGGTGTTTGCACCATTTGTCTAAATTTTTGTTTATCAACTTCTGTTATTAAAATTTTTCTTTCATTCGCTTTTGCAATAATTTTATTAATAGAACCTTGCTTTTCACCTTTTTCAACATAAATTTTATTAATATCTTTCCCAGATTCTATTAATTCTAATACCGCATTTCTTCCTTCAACTTGATCCCTATATTCTTCTTTTTCCATTTTTACATCCTTTCTATTCATCATCTAACTTAAGTACACTTAAGAATGCTTCTTGTGGTATGTCTACATTGCCTATTTGTCTCATCTTCTTTTTACCCTTTTTTTGTTTTTCTAATAGTTTCTTCTTTCTTGTAATATCTCCACCATAGCATTTGGCAAGTACATCCTTTCTCATGGCAGAAATGGTTTCTCTTGCTATAATCTGTCCTCCAATTACTGCTTGAATTGGTATTGCAAATAATTGTCTTGGGATAACGGTTTTTAGTTTTTCTACCATTTTCTTTCCTCTTGTATAGCTAGAATCTTTGTGAACGATGAAGCTTAAGGCATCTACTCCTTCTCCATTTACTCTTATATCTAATTTTACCAATTCTGCTCTTCTATATTCTTTAAATTCATAATCAAAAGATGCATAACCTTTTGTTTTTGATTTTAGTTGGTCAAAGAAATCATAAATAATTTCGTTTAGTGGTAGTTCATAGATTAAAGTTACTCTTGAAGCATCTAAATATTTCATATCTACATATACGCCACGTCTATTTTGACATATCTCCATAATGTTTCCAACATAGTCTTTTGGTGTTAAAATTTCTGCTTTTACAATTGGTTCTTCCATGTATGAAATTTCTTGTGGTGCTGGTAAGTCTGCTGGATTATATAATTCTTCCATCGTTCCATCTGTTTTGTGTACTTTATAAATAACAGATGGAGATGTCGTAATTAAACTTAAATCAAATTCTCTATCTAGTCTTTCTTCTATAATTTCTAAATGTAATAATCCTAAAAAACCACAACGAAATCCAAAACCTAATGCGGTGGAAGTTTCTGGTTCATATTGAAGTGCTGCATCGTTTAGTTTTAATTTTTCTAAGGCTATTTTTAGGTTTTCATAGTCGCTTCCATCCACTGGATATAATCCACAATATACCATAGGGTTTACTTTTTTATATCCTTGTAATGCTTCATGAGCCGGTTTATTATTTAAAGTAATCGTATCTCCTACATGAATATCGGACAAATTTTTAATGCTCGCCGCAATGTAACCTACTTCACCTGCTAATAATTCCTTACTAGGCACATAGGTCCCTGGCTCAAAATGTCCAACTTCTGTTACAGTAAATACTTTCTTTGCTGCCATTAGTCTTATTTCGTCTCCTACTTTTACACTTCCATCAACTACACGTACATATGCAATTGCTCCTTTGTAATTATCGTAAAAGGAATCGAATATTAAACATTTTAATTCTGTATTTTCATCTCCTGATGGAGCAGGAATATCGGTTACAATTCTTTCCAAAACTTCTTCTACGTTTAATCCAGATTTTGCAGAAATACATGGTGCATCCATTGCAGGAATGCCAATAATATCTTCTATTTCTTGCTTTACCTCATCTGGTCTTGCATTCGGTAAATCGATTTTATTAATAACTGGCAATATTTCTAAGTTATTATCTAATGCCAAATATACATTTGCAAGAGTTTGTGCCTCTACTCCTTGGCTAGAATCTACTACTAGTATTGCTCCATCACATGCAGCAAGGCTTCTGGATACTTCGTAATTAAAATCGACATGTCCTGGTGTATCTATTAAGTTAAAAGTATATTCTTCTCCGTCTTTTGCAGTATATGCCATTCTAACTGCTTGAGATTTTATTGTAATTCCTCTTTCTTTTTCTAGTTCCATATTATCTAGTACTTGGCTTTCCATTTCACGTTCGGAAAGTACACCTGTCATCTCAATTAATCTATCAGCAAGTGTTGATTTTCCATGGTCAATATGCGCAATAATACTAAAATTTCGAATGTGTTTTTGTCTATCACTCATTTAGTTTTTTCCTCCATATTCAAATTATATATATATCGATATATTTCTCCCCAGTGATTTACTTCTTTTAAGTATTCATTTTCTTCTAATTTTTCTCTATTTACATCCCTAAAATATAATGTTTTAATTTTATTTTCTACAAGATTTTTACAATGAATTGGGCTGTCATCAATCATAAGGTCAATATTCTCTTTTTTACAAATTTCTGCTTTGTCCTCTACTTTCCAGTAGCATTTATCAAATTCTAAATTATACTCCTTAAATTGTTGTATGCATTCTTCTACAGATAAACCTATTCTTCCTCTTGCTGTAATAACTACTAATTCGTATCCATCTTTTTTTAACATATCCAGTATTCGTTTTGCACCAGGCATCAAGTTTGACCTTTCTAGTATCTCCCTAATTCCGCTTCTAAATTCTATTAACTGTTCATCTGTCCAGTTATATCTATCGATTTCCCAAAATCCTTCTGGATGCTCTACACCATTTCTTTTATATTTTAATAAATCATCTAATTCTGCTTGTATTCTAATTTCATTTTCGCTATCAAATACAACTCCATCTAAATCAACACCTATTTTCATTTTCTCCCTCCTAATGAAAGTATTTTATCATAGTATGATAAAAAGCACAACATTTTTATTTCTTGCATAATTCAGCATAATATGATAAAATTAATAATTAAGCAAAGCTTTTATTTGCAAAATGCGTTTAAGGAGGACTTAGAAATGTCAACAACATCAAAAACTGCAGCAGAAGCTTTATCTGAACTAATGGCTAAATTCGAAAAATCCGATTGTGTCGTTATCAATGATTTAGCTAAACCTTTAGCCGAAGGTTTGTATGATTCCTATAAAATTCATCTTCCTCCGAAGAAAGATTTACGGGTTTCTGTAGACCGCCAAAGGCCAGGATTTTTGTACTCTGCGACATGCACGCTTATCGATGTCAAGCCACGTAACGCTGAATGATGTTGAAAGCAAATGAAAATGGGGACGTTTTTTCGTCCCCTCTATTCTTATATTAACTTTTCCAATTCCTTAATTTTATCTCTTATTTCAGCTGCCTTTTCAAATTCCATGTTACTTGCATGTTTTAACATCTCATCTGTTAATTTATTAATAATATCTTTTACATCCTCATCTTTCTTGATTTCATACTCTGAACTAATATCTTCTACAATTGTTGCTTTTATGGTATCTCTTACTGATTTTTTAATTGTCATTGGTGTAATACCATGAGTCTTATTATATTCACTTTGAATTTTTCTTCTACGATTTGTTTCTGTAATTGCCTTTTCCATACTTTCGGTTAGTTCATCTGCATACATGATAACTTTACCTTCTGTATTTCTTGCAGCACGTCCAATGGTTTGAATCAGTGAACGTTCTGAACGTAAGAACCCTTCTTTATCGGCATCTAAAATCGCAACCAGTGATACTTCTGGAATATCTAATCCTTCTCTTAATAAATTAATTCCAACAAGCACATCAAACTCTCCAATACGTAAATCACGTATAATTTCCATTCTCTCTAATGCTTTAATATCAGAATGCATATATTTTACTTTAATATCTAAACTTGCTAAATAGCTCGTTAAATCTTCTGCCATTTTTTTTGTTAAAGTTGTAACAAGTACTCTTTCATTCTTTCCTACTCTTTCATGAATCCTTGCAATTAAATCATCAATTTGATTTTCGACTGGTCTTACTTCAATTTCAGGATCTAATAATCCCGTTGGACGTATAATTTGTTCTACTACGTTTTCTTTTGAATGTTCTTTTTCATAGTCTGCAGGTGTAGCACTAACAAAGATAACTTGATTAATTTTATCCTCAAATTCATTAAATTGTAGTGGTCTATTATCAAGTGCTGATGGAAGTCTAAAACCATATTGCACAAGTGACTCTTTTCTTGCTCTATCACCATTATACATTCCCCTTACTTGTGGAATGGTTGCGTGTGATTCATCTATAAGTAACAGGAAGTCCTTTGGTAAATAATCTAGTAAAGTAAATGGTGCACTACCTGCTTCTCTTCCGCTAATATGTCTTGAATAATTCTCAATTCCTTGACAAAAGCCAGTTTCTTTCATCATCTCAATATCAAAATTCGTTCTTTCTTCAATTCTTTGTGCTTCAATTAATTTATTGTTATCTTTAAAATATTTAATTCTTTCTTCTAGTTCTTCTTCAATTGTATGAATAGCTCTTTCCATTTTATCGCTCGATGTTACATAGTGAGAATTTGGGAACACCATAATATGATTACGAGTACTAATTACTTTACCTGTTAATGGATTAATTTCACATATTTTTTCAATCTCATCTCCCCACAATTCCACTCGAACTGCCTTTTCATTTTCATCCGATGGGTAAATTTCAATAATATCTCCTTTTGCACGAAACGTTCCTCTTTTAAAATCCATTTCACTTCTTGTATACTGCATCGTAATCAATTTTCTTAAAATCTCATCTCTTGTTTTCTTCATACCAGGACGGAGTGAAATAATCATATTTTCATAATCAATTGGGTCACCTAATCCATAAATACAAGAAACAGAAGATACAATAATAACATCCTTTGTTTCAAACAATGCTGCTGTTGCTGAATGGCGAAGTTTATCAATTTCATCATTAATAGAAGAATCCTTTTCGATGTACGTATCTGATGATGCAATATATGCTTCTGGTTGGTAATAATCATAATAACTTACAAAGTATTCAACGTTATTCTCTGGAAAGAACTCTTTGAATTCACTATATAGTTGTCCTGCTAGTGTCTTATTATGTGCTAAAACGAGTGTTGGTTTTTGCACTTTTTCTATTATATTTGCCATTGTGAAAGTTTTTCCGTGAGCCTGTAACCCCTAGAAGTGTCTGGAATTTCTTACCTTCCATTATTCCTTTACTAAGATATTCTATTGCTTTTGGTTGGTCGCCTGTTGGCTTGTAATCTGATACTAATTTGAACATTTTTGCCTCCATTATATTTTTATTATGACTATTATCAACCTAAAATTTCGTGTAATATACCGAACAAATTCGTGTAATTTGTTCGCCTTTTTTCGTTTTTTTGTAAACATAAATAGCAATTACACGAATTCGGTCACAAACTTTATATTTTAAAAATCTTATTCATCTATTTATCTCATAATATACTTTTTATCATAATTACATAATAAACAATCAATATTATCTGCCTCACTGACTATTTTTGCTTCAATAGTAACTGGAGTAACTAAAGCTCCACAAGTAGTGATATCATTTCTTGACATATGACTTGCTATTATATGTAGAATTTCAAGTTCAATTTCTTCTTTTACCTTTTTATTTAAATACTCTGAAACAATTTTCATTCCTAAGTAAGAATGTTGTACTTTACTTGCATAAATAGTAGCAGGATTTTTTACTTGATTTTCATCATTCCATTCTTGATAAGTTATAATTTTCCCAATATCATGTAGACATGCTCCACAAATCAACACATCCATATTCGTTTCTTTATTACTTGTTTTAGCAATATTAACAGCATATTCAGTAGTTTCTAATAAATGGCATAATAGTCCACCTTTAAAGAAATGATGATTTCCTTTATAATATATTCCATTTTCTATTCTATCTGGTGAGCCTGCTCTATTCATTAAATCCTGTTTTTTATCAATTAATAATTTCTTTACTAATTCTCTCAGTTCATTATCAGTTATATTTTCTACATATTCTATTAGTTTTTCAAATTTTTCTTCTAAATTCATTTAATTATTGTGCCTCCTATTTATTTTCTTCTAAATACTTTTTATACATTTCATCCATACTAGAAATATATTGTTGGTCTTGTTTAATTCTGTATTTCTCATATTCATTATTTGCTTTTTCAATTGCTTGTTTGTGTGATACTCTTCCAGAATCTTTTAATATCTCTTTTTTTCTAAATTTTAAAAGATTATCTGTTTCATTTATCCAATCCTTCATTGTCATTATTTGTTCTTCTTCTGCCATTGTTTCTGCATAGTCTAAGAACAAAGTAGTTAAATTATTTAATTTCTTTAATTCGCTTTCATTCAAATAATTTTTAGCTACACTAATATCATATTTATATATCATTCCATCAGGTGCTTCTTTCCATGTTGTAAGTCCCATATTTATTTTTTCACTATCTACTCTTTCGTAAATTAATTCTGCTGCTGTATAACCTGTTATTGCGTAGTGAAGTTTGTTTTGTACTATTTTAAAAAAGGTATATGCTTCTTCGGAATTTTTATCATAATCTATTGAAGTAGTCATAAATATATCTGTTATTTTTTGATATGCCATTCTTTCACTTGTACGAATTACTTTTATTCTTTCTAATAATTCGTCAAAATACTTTTGATTAACTTTTCCACCTTTTAAAAATCTGTCGTCATCTAATGCAAATCCTTTAATCATATATTCTTTTATTATTTTATTAGCCCATGTTCTAAATTTAATGGCCTTTTTAGAATTTACTCTAAATCCAAGAGAAATTATCATATCTAAATTATACAGTTTTGTTTTATATTTTTTACCATCATTTGCAGTTAGTAAGTTTTCCTTACTAACTGATTCTATTTCTAATTCTTCATCAGTAAATATATTCTTTATATGCATTGTTATATTATTTCTTGTTGTATCAAATAATTTTGCTAATGAGTTCTGCGTTAACCATACATTTTCATTTTCTAATATTACTTCGATTTTCACATTATTATCTTCATCAGTATAAAAAATTATATTGTTTTCATTATCAATTATTCCATTTTCCACGTTAGCACCTCCTAATTTTAATTTATTTTATCATATTTTTGTACTTTTTCCTATGTTCTCTAATAAATTTGCCAAACATCTGGCAATTTCAAAATTTCTAACTTTAACTATTTTTCATTACACGAATTCGGTCACAAACTTTATATTTTAACATTTATCTATAACAATTAATGGTACATATATTTCATCATCTGAATATCCTGCATGCTGTGATTTTAATACTTCGTCACCATCTGTTATTATACATTTATTTGAATTTTCTGCTATAGCTATAAAATCTCCTATAGCTTCTCTAAACAATTCATTTTCATCTCCATATCCAAATAAATGTGATTTTATTATTTCTGACTTAGCATATAGTTTAAAGTCATTACCAAAATTATTGTTAAATTCCTTAACAAATTGTTCTTTATATTCTTCCTGTATTTTAAAGGATACTGCTCTTTGTTCTAATGAAGTAGTTCTTTCTAGCATTTTCATTATTTTAGGATAGTCTTTTAAATAAATGTGTTCTACTTTTTTATGACCATGGTCTGCGGTAATGATTATTATACTATCATTTAATTCCTTACATAATTTTTCTACCTTATCATTCCTTATCTTAATTAATTCTTTTACTTTATCATCATCTGAACCAAAATCATGCATTGTATGGTCTGGTTCAGTATCATAAGCATAAATATACTTTTTCCCCTCTTTATTGCATTCTTCTTTTATAATTTCTAGCATTTCTTCTAAATTATTATATTTATTTTCACCAAAAGGAAATAATTCGATTGCACTATATTGAGTATTTTCATTTATTTCATCAGTTATAGTCTTTTGCACTAGCTTTTCTTTTACTATTAAAAAATTGTTGCTTATCTCTTCTTTCCCCTTTTCTCTATTTTTAAATAGTGTTATAGTTTCATTTATAGGTGCTATATACATATTCCATCCAAGCCATCCATGTTCAATAGGATTTAATCCTGTACGAATTGATGTGGTTGCAGCAGTTGTAGTAGCTGGAAATACTGTTGTAATTTCTTTAACTTTATTTTTTATAAAAACCGAGTTTTTTTCTAAAGTTCTGTCTAATATCCTTGAACCCATTCCATCAAAAAGTATCACCACAACGTTTTTAGGTTGCTTTTCATTTAATAATTTATCTATGTATTCTATAGAATTATGTTTCACTTTTAGTCCAAAATACTTTTGAATCGAACAAGCTAAATTAGTTAAACATCCATTATAATTATTTTTTACTAGCATTTGCTATTTCTCCTCTTATTTATTTTTAATTACTTAATATCCTAATCATCATTTAAAAAATTTATCACTAAATCAATAAGTATCTCTTTTTCCTTTGGATTAGATTCTGCAATTAACAATGTTAACGCTGCTAATGTGTTATTATCAATTGTTTGTTTACCATCTTTATATAAAATATCATAAAAATTTAAAAAATATATAAATAGAGTTGTTGCAATTCTTTTATTTCCATCTGCAAAAACATGATTTTTAACTATTAAATATAAGAAATTGGCTCCTTTCTCTTCTATACTTATATATATCTTGTCCACCAAAACTTTGACAAATATTTCCTATAATTGATTCTAGCCCTTTATCTCTTTCAACTGCAAACAACGTACTTTCTTCATTAAATCTAAGTTTATTTATTATATCTATACATCGCTTATATTCAATTTTTCTTTCATCTATATTTCCATCTATTTTCTTTAATGTTCTATGATCGTAATCATCTAATAAATCTAATGCTTTTGAATAATTTCCAATTACTTTTAAAATTTCTTTAGCATCATTTCCTTCTAATCTTTCATCTATTCTATTTGCAATATCAATTAATTTTATAGTTTTTTCTAAATACTCTAAT
>CATLHF010000026.1 GCA_949948835.1 uncultured Clostridia bacterium
TCTTCCCCCTCTGTCGTCTTGTTTACTTTATATCTTATTGTAACATGCAGCTGTAAAAGAAGCATCTAGAATAACGTTAATTTGACATTAATTGTAAAGTTTTTGCCTGTTGAGCTAAGCTATACTTGGTTTGCACAGCCTTCGCTGTTACGACAATTGTATTTGCAACAATCAAATTATAACGCAGAGGCATATTTTTAATATATAAAAACGTTAATCCGTCTGAATCATTTAGATAAATTCTATCGGCTGTTGTTTTTGCGACTAAACTCCAGTGTTCATACAAACCGCTAATACCTATAATCACAGCCGTATTTGGCTGTGTTGATATAACTGATATTTTTTTGATAGCGGTTGATGTCCGTGTGTTTTTCAAAAATGGTTTATAATAAGTCAAATTTATCTTTTCAGGCATTTGTGCTTGTATAATTTTTATATAGCTTTCCATCATTTCAATATCAGAGCCTTCTTTATGAACAGCTAACAGCTTACGGTGTTTTGATAAATCCGCAATAATTGACTGAAACCAGCTTCGGACTTTTGCTCGGCTGAACGTAGCTAACTTATCGGTTGATAATAGAGTAGCGTTAATTGATGCATATAATCCACACAGATAATCTACATTGCCTTGGTGATATATTTTTCTCAATATTCATCTCCCCGCATTATAGTTAGGACACGATTTGTGACATTGGGGTCGCTTGTATCGGGGCTTAAATAATTATAATCAATGTCATAGTAATCTATTTTCCAAAAGTATGTATCGTCTTGAAAATTTATTGCTCCAAAATCGTGTTCTCCGTACGGGTCATTGTCTTCGGTAAAATTATCAAATTCCCGAACTTGTCTTAAAAGTTCATTTCGGTCGTTATCGTCTAATTCGTAAACACCTGCGGTTAAAAGCACCTTTCCGCCAATAAATGTTTTGCGAAGTTGGTCGTTTAACTGTCTTATTTTTTCAATACTCATATTTTGCTCCTTTAAAATAAAAAAAGAGCGGCAATCTTTCGACTGGCGCTCCGTTTAGTGGATTGAGGTTATAAACCGCTCTACCAACTATTTCTGACGTTATTGATAGGAGCGGCATTTTAACCTCACTTTCAAATATACAAATCTGTTCCGCAAAAAGCAGAAGCTTGGTATTTGCATATTTTGTGAATTTCATAAAAACGAATCGATTCGTTTTTACTATGTACAGTATAACATATTTTGATTAAAAGTAAAGGGAAATATTACATAAAATCAATATCTTATTGTGAATAATTTAATTATATATGAAATTGACATTTGAAAGGATTAACAATGCAAAAAATATTAAATTTGAGTGATACGGTTCAAACCGATAATTTAACAGCGGTGTTTCGTATGGAAATGCAAAAACTCCGCAAACAACTGAATAAGAAAAAGAGCTTTGTCTGCCGTTATTGCGGCAAACAAGCTCCGAAACCCCACGGCGGGAAATGCCCTTACTCTCCGCATAAGAACAAGTGCCATGAGTTTATTACTGAGTAAGTTCGTTTTTATGTTCCGTATAGTAACGTATGAATTCTGTTGCGGCTTGCAGTAATTTCGTAATTAGTTTATCATTTAACCTACTTTAAATATCAAAAATGAACAACAAAATGTCCTTGTTCCCATAAATATAAAGCTTTATGAAAGTTACTATATATATTTCCTATAATATGTAAATTTTTCAAGCGTTCTTCAAAATCTAAACTTGTTCCATTTTGCAAATATGCATTTATAATGATATTGTACACAAACAATTTTGCATATTTTGGATATTGAGAGCAAATATAGACTAATGTTTCTTGAATGACCAGTGCTGCAGAATCTGAGCTTGCTTTCCCTAATCCATAGGCTAACTCCTTAAATTCTTTTAGGTCGCTAGTACTATCATTCTTTAAACAATATATTAAATCATGTGCAGTCAGTGAAATAAATGTATGATGCCTGAAAACAGATGCTTTTAGAAAAGCATTATAGGTGTTTGCAGAAACTTGTTGCACTTTTAATATAACCTGTGTCCATATATTACGAATATTAAAAGTTTGAACAAAATCCCGTAGATGTAAATCGTCCGAAACTAAAATTAGATTTCTTTCAGTTGCTATATTAACAATTTCAGAAACTTCATCATCAAATTCTGACAATGCAGATAAAATTTTCGTTTGCTCTTTTTCAAATTCTGTTTCATATTTGGCTTTTACTATTACTGCATTATCTTGTATCCACTTTAATATCTCATCAAAACGTTGAAGTTCAATATTTGCAACATCTTTTAGCTGTTCAGAATTTAACATATACATTTTTCCTGTTTCAGCATCTGTTTGCAAACGACTCGTTTGCAGCTTAACTGACTCTTTAATTTTTTCTATAATAGATATAAACTTATTTTTCGTACTCTGAGCTATGTATATTTTATTTTTCAATGAGCTAAGTATGTTTTGCAATTGAAATGTGAATATATTATATAAAGTTATAGTGTCTATAATATATTTATCATGATTTGTACATAGTTTTACAGCATTATCAACTTCATGAACTGTACCTCTTGCTATATTTAAATGCGATAGTTGTAATGTTTCTAACACCGAAAATACATCTTTATTTATCATTCCTGCAAGTAGCGTTATAGGAAATCCATTATCGTAAATTTCTTGACATACACTCCAACGTTTTTTTTGATCTTCGGATATAGTTTGTAAATATGAAAAAAGTTCTTCTGGCGAACTTGCTGTAATTCTTTCAATTTGTTTATTGGTAGGAAATTCTAAAAATATATTTTTACTAATAATTTCCAGTAAAATAGTATATTTATCATTTATATCCTTTATTAATACTTTAACAGAAGGTGTTAAATTAACAATATCATTTTGCTGATGTGACAATAAAATTTTAGCTAACGGATTTTGCGTTGTCATAATATCAAAATATTTAGTTTTCAACTCTGTATTATCATCAATAAAAATACACTTAATTGACTGTGATGCAAGGTCTTGTAATAAGTATGCGGTCTTATTATTTCTTTCAATATGATTCTCTATCATAAAAATGAAATATTGATTCCATGCCTCAACCTCAGCCATATTATAAACCGTAAGCAAATATATTTGTTCGAGTGCTTTTTCTTGGTCTATGTAATTATTAATATATGATATAATACTATATTTATATTTAATATCACCTTGCAATTTATGTATATCTATATTGATGTTATTGAGAATATCTATAACTTTAGATTTTTCATGGAGTTTAATTAAAGTAATCAGTAAATTACAAATATAGTTAGCATTATCTCGGTGTTTTTCATATAATATCTTGAACAATTTTTCTGCTTCGTAAAAATCTGAAATTCCAGCATATGCACAACCCAATAAGCATACTGCCCAATCATCCATACTGTCTATAGAAAATCCACTTAATTGTTTTTTTAATTCTACAAAATTATTTGTCCGTGCTAAACAATCTAAATATTGTCTATATACATAATCTCTCAAATCTTTATGCTTTATTACAGATTGAAAAATGTCAGATGCATCTCTATATCGAGAATATCCGTATAAAGATTGAGCAATATACAATTTCAAATCATCACGTTTTGCACTATCTTTAACTTTTAATAAAATATCGGGATTATTTGTCTCAATAAATTTTAAAATTGCTTTAATAGTTTTATCTTTATATTGTTTTTTCATTTTCGCCATTTTTTCATCATTATGAAGGTGCCATAAACACTGCATTTTCATCGTAATGATGAATATATCATCTTTTTCTGGTGCTTGTGATATATATTTCAATGCTTTTTCATATTCACCATTATTTATATAGATATCAGCCAATAATTTTGCGTGATCATTATAAAGATGTGGCTGAAGTTTTAATAGTTCATCATCGGATATTGTGTCTAAATTCCTCATAATCTTGTGAAAAACGATATTAGGATTATTTGGTAATTTATCACATAAAATGTTTAGTAGCTCATCGACCTTCTCTTTATTTTGTTGAAGACCATATAATGAAAATAAATTAATAGGTATATAGGATATAAAATCAAAAGGATATTCACTATCCTTTACTATATTCCACGACGCTTCAAATAATGATTGCGCTTGTTGCATATTTTTAAATTGTTCATCCGTTAATAGTGAATAATTAACTCGATTTAAAAATATATCAGAAATTAAGTAACATCCCAAATTAGCCATAATTTGCCAATCATTTAGTTTAATTTCATTAGCTTTTTGAGCCATTATTAATGCATTTTTTAAATCATTTCTTTCAGCATAAAAAGAACTAGCCATTAAACAACATAGAGCATCTGTAAATATAATATCATCAAGATTATGCAGATCCTTAACTGAACTATCATTTATATAAGTTCTTATTATCTGGCTTGTAATAGCTTTACTATTTGGAAATGCTTTTTGGGCTTCTGCAATTATCTGATTTAACTTTGTATTATCTTTAAGAAGTGTATAAGCTAAAATTTTATTAGCGTACGTAATCTCGTTCTGTTCTAAGTCAAAAGCTTCTATAAATTTATTTGCAGCACTATGATAATCACCTTGTATAGAAAAAATTATACCGCGATCTGTTTCTAATCTAAATCTGTGATATTTGGTTAAATCATCGCTCCATATATCCTCAATTTCTTGAATTCTTTCTAATGCTTTTTGAACTTGTCCTGAATTAATAAGTTCTTTTACTTTGTCTATTTGTAAATCTATTTTCGAACTAACTTTTTTCCCATGATCAAAAAGCTCAAAAGCTTCTGGAGATATAGGATTTTGCATAAAGATATAAAAGTTTTGATTCTGTGCAACAAAATTGTCATTTCCCATTTCACCAATAGCAATACCATTATCTCTTGCTGTTGCTACAGTTTTATTTTGTGAACCATTCCCAAACATCTAGTGCCATCCTTATTATTCTTTTTATAAATCCTTCTTTTTCTTTAACTTTTGATGTTTGTATAATTGTATTTGAATTTCCCATTTTACCAATAGCTATTCCTTGATTATCAGCCTTTACGACTATCTTTTCATTTTTATCTTTAAACATATCTACTCCATTGGTTTGATTTTTTGTTCAATAAACTCAATTTCATCTGCTGATAGACCATATTTATTATACAATTGTTTATCAATCTCTGGAATTGTTTTGTTCCATTTTATATCGGAATTATTTGTAAAGTTTTGCATCGGAACAAATTGATAAGTTTTGGCAGTTGCGTGTTGACTTATTTTTGCTAAACTGTGTAAAAATCTAGCAAATTTCGTTTTCAAATACTTAGATATAATTTCACAGTTTTCTTTCTTTAATTTCAAATTATGTCCAATAATCAAAAATGTTTCTGTACATATGCTATTAGGCTCACCTATAAAACTATTCAAATTATCATCATTCAACTCTGTTCCTATATTATTTGCATACGGTATAAATACTTTCCATTTGTCTATTGTATCAACATTATGGCGTATTTCTGCTTTTTCTACATACCCTTCAATCTTACTTTTCCCATAGCATAGTACAGGATTTGCACAGTCATTTCTATTTTTATGGAAAGCTTTTGTTTTTATAAAACTTCCTTCTAGTCCAAAAGGTTTTCGTGGAGATATATAATCTTCCATCATTTTTATTGAAGGATTAATTAACATTTTATTTAATATTTCAACAGCCTTTTGTTCTCTTATAAAGATGTCAAAGTTTCTTGTTTTTAATGGGCGTTGGTTTATATTTTCCTTTCCATCTTTTGTCCGTGTAATTACCTTTACATTACTTATAGAATTATTATATTGTTTATCCATCAAAAAATAGCAGACTCCACCTCTAATATTTGTATTAGGAAAGAAACTTTCAGGATTTAAACAATCATAAAGAATTTTAATTTGTGTATTATTAAGCATCATATTTCTAAATTCATCTAAACCTTTGCCACCAGCGAACCATCGTGTAGGTGTAATCATAGATATTTTGTTTGAAGCTAGCTTCCGTGCAATCTCTATGAAATTCTGATAGATTGGTTTAGCACTTGCTTTTGCACCCCCATCACTTTCTTGGTATGGAGGATTTCCAACAACTGCCTCTACTTTCATTTTATCACCTTCTTTCATAATCTCAGCATCTAATTTAATTGTATTAAATTTTTTATTTTGCAAAATAATATCCGATATCTTTTGATAATCAATTTTATCTGTATTTTTAACTTTTTTATTTATTTTTTTAACTTTTAATAAATCATATGATGTAAATCTTTCAGCAATACAATTTGTATCCAAACCTAAAACTTCATAAACCTTACGAGTAAACTCATAAGCAACTGATGAAGTCGGAATTGACAATATGGAACTTTTAATTGCTAAAATATCTATATTAAGTGCTTTACATCTATTACAAATAGCAAAAGTATATTCACCAGCCTTACTTGCTATATCTAACATCACAACATCTTTTTCTTTGAGCTTTGTAAAGCTTTCATCTGGCAACAATGCAATCATATCCTCACAAACTTTCTGAGATGTTGTTACTTCCGATGCTGATAAACGATTAAATTTATTAATTGCTCTAATTGCTCTTTCTATTGGTTCTATAGTCAAATCATTTGCTAATTTATTTATATTTTGAATTTTATAATCCAATTGCCGTAATACAAAAACATTTATATTGTTTTTTAATAAGATTAGAATATTTTTTTGCAAATCCAAGTTTTTTGCAATTCTTCTATTATCTGCATTATCAATGACAGAAATCACATTATCTAAAGATGAAACATTGCTTTTTGATAAGAAGGAAAAAAACAAAATACGAGAATAATAAGTTCTAAACTTATTTCTAATACTTTCTATATCTTTGTTTGAGTTAGTTTTATCATCTTCTTGAGGCGTATTTTTAGGTTCTTGAAGATTTTCTGGAGAATCCGAGGTAGAAGTATCTAAATCTGTATCATCACCTTCTACTGCGTCAATAGTAAAACCTTGATTAGAACCTAATTTTCCCTGTTTTTCAATCTCTGCTTTAATTTCGGAAACATTTAAAAGAGATAAGTCAATAGGAATATCTCTTGCCTCATCAACAACACTTCTATTACTTGAATATTGACTAATTGCACTTAATATATCATTCGGTTCAACCCGATTAATTTTATCTTTATTGAATACAATAATAGGAGATATTCTTAAATCTTCTTCTAAACGCTCTTTTAATCTTAAATTGCCTCTTTCCTCAACATTAGCATTATATATTTGTGATTTGAGTTCTTGCATAACAAACATTCTATGTGGATCAAAATCAACTAATAAAGTTTGAGGTTTCATATTGTACTTAATTTCATCACCTTTTTCATCTATCATTTTTCTGATATATTGATTTTGAAGACGAAAGATAGCTTGGTCATATTCTTGAGGTGATGATGTATCTTTAAGATAAATCATTGTATCCCATTGCTCAACAGTACTTCCTGTTAACATACGATTCACGGTCAGTGTTAGTGTTTTTTTATTTTCGGTCTCACATTTTTTAATTTTATTTTTAACATCTGTAACACTTTTATAAAGATTAAATTTATCAACACCAGAAATATTGATGATTTCATATTTATTTAAATTTTTGAATTTATTTTTATTATTTTTAATTAATTCTTCTAAAGCATCACAAGAAGCGCAGTATGGTAAAACACAAACAATATGTTGACACATCTTGCCTTGTTTTATCTTATCATAATCCAAGAAGCTTAAGATATTATCATCTGTTTTACTACCATCAATAACTTCAAATAATTCTAAAACTTCCTTTTCAAAAACAAATCTTTTATGGTCATCATTATCTGCTTTTCGAACGGATTTTGGCTTAAGTAATGCCGAAAATGCATAACTCACCCCCGATTGTTTTAATTCTTGTAACCTTTCTTGTGCGGCTCTACTGGGGTTAAAAGCAAACCTAACCATTTGCGGAAAACCGTAATAAGGATTATCCCACTCTTTTATTGGTTTATCATTTTTGCCTATATCATTCAATAAATTTTCATCATCCCATTTTTCTTGCTCTTTGACTATATCAGAAAATTGGCAAAATGAAATAATATCCTCTTTCGAAAACTCACTTCCCATTAAAATACGGTATGGTGTACCAGATAAATGCAATTTAACTTTTGAATTTAATTGCTTAACTTGTTCATCAGCGATCTCACTTTCAATATAATCTCCAATATCTGCATCTGTTTTTTTCGAAGTATATTTATCCTTTATATCTTTTTCGTATTTTATTGGATTAAGCACTTTTCCATATTGTTGTGCTCTTGCACCAAAGTGTGTTTCATCAACAATCAATAAATCTATTTGGCTTTCAAAAACTTCTTTATGTTTTTTTTTGATTTCGGAACCTTGTAAATCCTGCAAAGTCAAAAAGATAACAACTTTCTTCCCCTCTTTCAAAGTATTGGTAATACTATTTTCTTCTTTTAATCGTTCACTATCCAAAAACTTATATTCTTGAAAATTATCTGCACTTTGAACAGTTTTCTTCCATTCTTCTTTAACATCAGCTTTTGCCGACACAACTAATACAATTTTAGCCCCTTTTATACCATCAGATACGGGCATTTCTTTTGCACAACACATAGATGTGAACGATTTGCCAAAACGCATCACGGCATACATTAGAAGATTAGTACGACCATTGTTAACTGCCTTACAAAAATTATCGATTGCTTCTTGTTGATTTGGTCTTGGTATCCAATAGCCTGTAGATGGATATTCAGTAACAACTGGCATACTGTCAGCTGTTTTATAATATTGATATTTATTTGGAGTCGACTGATAACTGCCTATAATATCATCTATTGCATTTTTAATATCCTGTTTATTAGTATCTTTAAAAAATTCACAGGAATAGTATATATCTTGTTTTATATCTGACTTTTGTAAACGATTTTTATTCAATTCTCTTTCAAGATATCGATGAACAGCAAAATCTCTAAAGAATATTTCATCATTTACAGTTGCTTTGTTTTCAAATTCTTTTTGTAAATCAGGAAAATACTTTCTCCACTCTTTAAGCCTATCTGAAACTGGTCGATATGTATCACCAACCTTCAGATAATTAGGAATCGTATTGGTTTTGAAAGCATAAATATGCGGCTCAACACGACCAACAATAATTTCGTCTAAAACAGTTGTATCCATTATGCTTTCTCCACCAAAGACTTAAATGTTATAATTTCTTTTGCTCGCCAATCTTTAATTTTGCAATATTGAGGAGTGTCATCTCTATCAAAAAATGATAATTGCTCTTTTTTCTTGGCTATATCACACATTGGAATGGTATAGCTTAAACCATCCATCTGCCATATATTCCAAGAAATTATGGTCGCAATTTCCTGTAATTGTTTTACGTTTGGCAAAATACTAAACTTAAATTTCATATTATCAATAAAAGTATATAGCAGGTTTTCTCGAGCTAATAACAAATTATCTCCTTGATATTCAAAACCATAAATGCTCTGAAATGCACGCACTGTCCACTTATACCAGTCTTGCACATCCTCTGTATTTTCATTAACCACACGTAATTTTCTATCTAAGAGGCCAATACGTTCTTCAATTTTAATATACTTTCCTGTAACCGTATCATATCGACTAACTAAGTATGGAGCTTCACCACAAGTAATTTCCATACGATTACCATCAACATACTTCTTCCACGTGTGCTGTTTATCATTAGGAAAGGCTATTTTTTCTTTTATCGCCTGCCATTGCTTATCTTTTGTATAATTAAAAACATCTGCTCTGCCAAACCATTGTTCATCAACCAAATTATTTTGGGCATTACAAACCCAAGATGGTGTAAAAACTTCGGCTTTATCTCTTGTTCTACTTATTTGATTATCACGTGATTTAGCAGCTCTTGGTCGAATAATATTATTTCTACTTCCTGTAATTAAAGCTGACAAAATTTCACAATTTGAACTATAAGCTTCACCAAATTCTTCGTAATCAGAAGTAGCCCATATAATATTTCGACCAGTTGTTCTATCTTTTATGAGTGTATCAAGTAATTTCTTGTTATATTGTAAGATATTTTCTTCATTCACATCAATTTGTTTCTTGATGTAAAAATCCATATATTTATTATTTTCGATATCACTAAAAACAGAGTTATAATTTCTTTCAGTTATAACGCATTGATTCTTTTTATATGCAGAACTATTCTCTAGCTGTATGTTCATTAAATGTTCCATTTCGACCTTTCATAATGGCATAATACAAGCCTTGCGTATAAAATTCAACATAAGATTAGCTTATTTAACAGATTATTTAGATTACATCTATGTCTTTGACATTCAAAATTTCTACTAACTAAACTTTAGCTTAGTAGTAACATGAACCTTTACCATTTCATACTGTTTCTTATTTTGTTATAGACTTCTATTTGAACTGTTCGGTATTTCCGAAGAGTTATCTATTTATATTATGCTTTACTTGATGAAAACTTTCTGTTTGAGTTGTTCGGTATTTCCAAACAACTCAATTTTCATCGTTTTTTTCAAAAAATATTCAATATAAAAGCAAGTATTTTTTCGTCGTACAACGTTACCGTGGTATTTTTGCGACAGTTATATATGTTTTGCGACTTCCGCACTTAAAATCAAAAAAAATGACGAGAAAACATTACAAACAATCATCAACACACTGAAACTAAATCTTTTTTAATTAGTTTATAAAAATTTTCATCCATTTTATGGTAATCTGAAAAATTGACAATATACGGCAGAGAGCTATCATCAAACTGTTGTTTTAAGTCTTCAACCAGCTCTAAGGGCATTTCAGTTGCCCCTTTAATTAAAATATCCAAATCGGAGACTTTGGAATGTGTCCCTTTCACACGGGAGCCATAAAAATAAAACTTATAGGCTTCTCTGTATGGTGCAAGAATAGATTTTATAATATCGTCTTCCCCTGCCGTCACACCTTTAATCATTTTATCCTCTTGTCAAGGCATTCTCAAAACTGGTTACCAAAAATTCAACATCAGCTATAAACTGCGGGATAATTTTCAACAGTTCACGAGCTTTTTCAATATTATATTCGTGAGATGTATCATTGCGCTTGACATAATACAACTTCCAATTCTCCCAGTTTTGTATCATATCATAACCTGCCATCAAACGAAAAATATTATTTACAGTCAACTCTTTATCTTCTTTTGCATAAACCAATTTCAGATATTTCCGCATTAACTTCAGCGAAGTTTCCATCGTATATTCAAAACGTTTCACACAAGAATCCGCCACAATATCAGCTATTGACGTGTCATTTTTTTTAAGCGTATATACCTCCCAACAACTGTTTAATGTTGTTAGGGCATTTTTTAAGGCATCAATGCTAAATTCTTCACTATTCATTTTGAAATCCTTTTTTCGATATAGGGGTAGTTTATAATGGTTTAATCTATTTTTCAAGTGTGTAATTCTTTTTGTTAAGACAAAACACTGTATAAATTTTTGTAAAATAGAATTTACAGTTTTATTCATCCAAAATTTATTAGCAATTTTCAAACCGCTGAACGCCTTTATTTTCCTTATTGACAAGCACTTGAGGTGAATATATTTTATTAGCAGGTGCTAATAAATTTTGCTAATAAATCGTGTTTTTGCTCGAAGCAAACAATTAGATAAGTTATTGATTTTATGTAATTACAAGGTTCGTATGGGATTTGGTTCGAATCCAGCCACCCCAGCCAGTTGAGACAGAGGGCTTAAATTTCGGTTTAAGTCCTTGTTTTTTAATAAGAAAATGCGGTTCGAATCCCCACTTTTTTGACCCTTCTGAAAATGCCCCAAAATTGCCATCAAAGCCTT
>CATLHF010000027.1 GCA_949948835.1 uncultured Clostridia bacterium
TTTAATTCTTCCATACTCTACTCCCCATTATCTTTCTAACATACTTATATTATAACATATTATGATATTATCTGTAAATAAATCTTAATTTTTTCTTATAGTACTTGCTACTTTTTGAAATTTAGTATAATATACTATTATTAGTTGAAAGTTTCGCTTTTAAAAATTTAATGAAAGGAGTATTATTTTATTTTTAAGCGCCTGGACAATATAGTCTATTATTGTTGACGAGGATAGAACTTATCGAAAGATTCGGCGGATGGTTCTATGGCACAGGTTACTGCCATGAAATACTAGACAAAAAATAGCTGTAAAGTTATAACAAATCTAGTAGGGTACCTTTTTTAAGCAAGCTTTCAATTCCATATTTAAATTTAAGGAGGTTTTTCACAATGTGTGGAATTGTAGGTTATATTGGAACAAAAAAAGCAAGTCCTATTTTAATTGATGGACTATTAAAATTAGAATATAGAGGGTATGATTCAGCAGGTATTTCTACCATGGAAAATGGATACATCTCTAATATGAAAGATAAAGGAAGAGTAAAAAATTTATATGAATTAGAAGGAATTCATGACTTATCTGGAACCATTGGTATTGCTCATACAAGATGGGCAACTCACGGAAAACCAGCAAAAGAAAATTCTCATCCTCATATGGATAACTCTAATACATTTAGTGTTGTTCACAATGGAATTATTGAAAATTATCAAGAACTAAAGGCATTTTTATATGATAATGGGTATCATTTTCTTTCTCAAACCGATACAGAAATTATACCAAACTTAATTCATTATTATTATTCAAGAAGTACTGAAATTGATGAAAAATTATTACATGCTATTCATTTAGCATGTAAAGATTTAAAAGGAAGTTATGCTATTGAGGTTCTTTGTAAAGATGAACCAAATACCATGATTGTTGCAAGAAAAGATAGTCCCCTTGTTATTGGGGTTGGAGAAGATGAAAATTATATTTCATCTGATATTCCAGCAATTCTTTCTTATACAAAGAATTTTTATTTATTAAATGATGGAGACTTAGCAAAATTATCAAAAAATCAAGTTTCTTTTTATGATTTGAACTTAAATTCTATTTCTAAAGAGTTAAAAAGTATTGATTGGGATGTTTCTGCTTGTGAAAAAGACGGTTATGAAGATTTTATGCTAAAAGAAATTTATGAACAACCAAAATCAGTAAGAGAAACGATTGGTTCTCGTCTAAAGAAAAATGAAAAAGTAAATTTTGAAGATATTGGTTTTACCAAAGAAACCTTATCTAAATTTAATAAGATTTATTTAGTTGCTTGTGGTACTGCTATGCATGCAGGTTTAGCTGTAAAGCCAATGATTGAAAAATTATGCCATATTCCAGTAATTGTAGATATTGCATCTGAATTTCGTTATCGCGAGCCTTTAATTGATGAAAATACTCTATGTATTTATATTAGTCAATCTGGTGAAACAGCAGATACCATTGCTGCTTTAAAACTTTCCAAGAAAGAAGGTGCAACTACGATTGCAATTTCAAATGTGATTGGAAGTTCTATTACAAGAGAAGCAGATTACACAATTTATACCCATGCAGGTCCAGAAATTGCAGTTGCTTCTACAAAAGCATATACTTCTCAAATTACCCTTCTTACTCTTCTTACTTTATATTTTGCAGAAGTATTAGAATCTGTAGATGCAAAAGTAATTAATGAAATAAAAGAAGAATTACTACTATTACCTGAAAAAATATCAGAAGTATTACAAGATAGTACAAAAGTAAAAGACTTTGCTCACAGAGTTTACACCGAAAAGGACATCTTTTTCTTGGGTAGAGGAACCGATTATACGGTTTCCATGGAAGCATCTTTAAAATTAAAAGAAATTTCTTATATTCACTCAGAAGCATATGCCGCAGGAGAACTAAAACATGGTCCAATTGCTTTAATCGAAAATGGAATTACAGTTATTGGTATTTTAACAGACCCTAATTTAGTAGAAAAATCGGTTAGCAATTTACAAGAAGTTATCACCCGTGGAGCAAAAACACTAATTGTAACAAATCAAGAATTAAATAAAGAAAATTATGATGAAGTAATTACGATACCAAATACCAATCCTCTTATCTCACCAATTCTTTCGATTATACCATTACAACTATTTTCTTACTACATTTCGAAAGAAAAAGGATTAGACGTAGATAAGCCAAGAAACCTTGCAAAATCTGTAACAGTTGAATGATTAAGCAAAACGGAGACAGCTTTTAAGCTATCTCCGTTTTTTCACAGTAATTAAATTTCAATCACTGTTTACCACCAATCATCATCTTCTTCATCGTATTGATTGTCCTCTTCATATTCGCTTATTCCAAGCATTTCCTCTTCACCAGAAAGTAAGTTATACGTTACTGTTTCATAGTAATTTATGCCAATATACAAGTGTTTTTTGCCCTTTCTTGTATACAGTTTTATATGGCCATATAGTACATCATCTATAGGAAGTTCATTCCCATAATTTTCATATTGATTGATGCTCTCTGCCAAACTTACTGCCAGCTTCATGTAGTCTTCTCCTACATATTTCTTTTTGCTTTGGGTGGAAAGGTAAATGATGTTTCCTTCCTGCCTACAGTTCGTAAAATACTTATCTAATCCTTCTTTGCGTAAAACTTTAGACATGAAAGGATAAAACAGCTCTGTGTGCTTTGATGTGCGAAACTCAATTGTTATTGACTTGAGTTCCCTTTTTTTCTTGCCCCGTGACTGTTTTGGGCAATCCTTTTTAGAAGTTAATTGCCGGTGATAATTGCTGGTTCTTTTTTCATACTTTGACATAAAGAACGTCCTCCTTGTTTTGTTTTATGTTAATTATTATACCTTATGACTACTTATCTGTCAATTCATCCGCCCTAAAATCACTCTTAATATAACAAGTAATATAACTCCTGGCACGCCTAGAATTCCTGTAAAAATGGCTGTTATGTAGTTTAAACCAATATGAAAATTAAATATTCCTCCTACTAGGTTAATGAGATAAATCATAAGTGCTCCTATGCATGAGTTTAATACTAACTTCAATATGCTTTTAATTGGTAGTATAAAGATTTTTCCAAATAAAAATAAAAAACAAATACATGCAATATAAATAATAATGGTATTGGTATCCAATTTTAAATCACCTCGTCCTTTTATACCATCTTATGATACTGCATGTACAAATATTCTTTTTTTCTCATTTTTTTAACCTGCTTCAATATCCGAATTATATTGTTGTTTTCGAATTTCAATTTCTCTTATCATATCAATCATTAAACCATTTTTCTTGGCTTTTTTTAATAGATAATTTAATTTTGATTGATTCGCTTTTATTTGATATAAATAATAATCAATTAATTCTCCTTCTGCAAATTCGTAATTTTTATTCGAATCTCTTAAATCTTGTTTCGTTTTGATAATACTTTTAATCAGTTCTACATCTAATTCTTCCTCTGTTCTTTGAATGAGATTTTTTTCTTTTATATATTCTTCTTGCATATAACTCTCCTTACCCATTTACAATTTATAGTTATTATATTCACCTTTTTCCAAAATATTCTTTTTAGCTAAAAATTTGGTATAAGACAATTCCAATACTTTGAATAATAAATAAATTTAGCGTGTTTGATGTTAATAGATTATTGGTTGCTTCTATTACACCTAAACGAGCTTCTTTTTTCGATTTATGATGCTTTTGTGATTCAAAAAAAGTAATTAATTCTGGGAGACTGGTAATAAACCCTAATGCAATCCCTACTATAAATTCCGGAACCAAAAAACGTACACATAAACTTTCTAGGGTTTTACTTAATAAATTTCCTACTATAAATAAAGCAGTTCCAATTAATATTAAATAAATTGTATATTTTATCATAATATTCTTTTTGCCTCTTACCCACTTTGCCTCTTCTTCAATCTTTTCTAATTCTTGTTTATTTTCTGTTTTTAAATATAATTTGTGAGTATTATGATTAATATAATAAAAAAGGGCAAACAATAATACAAATAAAAATACTACTAATAAATTTGTTTCAAAATTTGTAACAATAATACCTAATGGTAAAAGTATTGTTATTACCACCATAATTAAATCAATCATTAATGCTCTATTTCTTACTATGTTTCCATTCTTATTCATCCACACACTAACCCAATATTGTAGTAAGTTAATCACATTTGAACTTAAAATGTTATAAAAACTAGTTCCAATTAATCCAGTAACCGCTGCAAAACTAACACTTAATAGCTCTGGTACAGATGTTGCAACTCCTGCTAAATTTCCTACTGTTTTTGCCTTTAAATTAATACTTTCTGCTAGCTTTCTAAGTACGGGTACTAATATGTATTTTGAAATAATAACAATAATAAGTGAATACATAACAAATAAAATTATTTCCCATAATAACTCCATCTTTTTTCTCCTTTCAAAATTCGCAGAATTTTGTGCTCCTCACTTTTCATTATTCACTTTTGGCTAAATCTTATACAATCGTCTTTTGTCATATCTCGTCGAACGGTTTATGAATAGCATGTCTCCCTTTCGGAAATACTGTTATTACTAAGAATTTAAGCAAGGAGGCTTTTAAAAGTGATACGAAAAGTAGAAATTAGTAATGTTGATACTGCAAAACTTCCTGTCCTTTCAAACGAAGAAAAAAAAGAATTATTTATCAAAATTAAGCAAGGGGATATTGAAGCAAGAGAAACTTTTATTAATGGGAATCTGAGATTAGTGCTAAGCGTTTTACAGCGTTTTAGTGGAAGATGTGATAACATGGATGATTTATTTCAGGTCGGATGTGTAGGACTTATTAAATCTATCGATAATTTTGACCTTTCCTTAAATGTTCAATTTTCCACCTATGCAGTTCCTATGATTATTGGAGAAATTAGAAGATATCTTCGTGATAATAATCCGATCCGAGTAAGTCGTTCGATAAGAGATTTAGCCTATAAGGCTCTTCAAGCAAAAGAAAAACTAACAAAGGAACTAAATAAAGATCCAACTGTGGAACAAATTGCAAAAGAAATTGGTGTGGATAAAGAAGAAATTGTTTTTAGTTTTGAGGCCATTCAAGACCCTTTATCTTTACAAGAACCTGTCTATAATGATGGAGCAGAAAGTATTTATATTATGGACCAAGTAAGTGATATAAAAGCAAGTGATGAACATTGGACCGATTCTCTTGCCATAGAACAAGCAATGGAAAAGCTAAATGAAAGAGAAAAAATGATTATTTCAAAACGTTTTTTTGACGGAAGAACTCAAATGGAAGTTGCTGATGAAATTGGTATTAGCCAAGCTCAAGTCTCAAGACTTGAAAAAGACGCCATTGGTCGAATTAAAAAATTATATCAATAATTAAATAAAAAAACCGCCAAATTAGCTGGCAGTTTTTTTGTTTTTGTTTCTTTTCCTTTTCAAGCTATTAAAATAGCTAATAGCAGGTTTACTCGGATTACTTCCTAAGCTTCTTTTCCGAATTCTAATAAAGACGTCATCATCCACCTCATTTTTTAGCAGAGTGTCTTCAACTATCTTATCATGAACCACCTTAGAAATGCCAAACTTATTAGCACATTCTTCTTTGGAAACCTCTGGATGCTCTGCAAAATACGTGGTGATTTCAATCTTTTGCTCTTTCGGAATATCTCTTAAGAAAATAAACCATCTCCGCTCTCCAATCAATTTTGCGTAATGCACTTCACTTTGTACAGTTCCTCCGCCACTCATTTCCTGACTTTTCTGATTGCTATTGATACTCGCTTTTTTTCTCATCTTATCGACAATCTTGTCTGGCACTAAATCGCGAACAACGGATCTATCCAGTAAACAATAAAAACACTTGGAAGTAATGTCATATGCTTTTATAAAATAAGATCTGGAAATCCCAAGTTCACTCGTTGCATAGATTGTACTTATTTGAGCAGAAAATTGATCCAACTCCTTAGGTGTCATTGTCTTTTCTAAGTATGTTTTTGTCCTTGCCATCTAGATTCCTCCATTAAAAAGGCTTATTTACAGTTACAAAAATCTACCTCTATTATAATATATTGTTTACGTAAAGTCAAATATAGTCGATGATTTTTACCCCCGTCCCTAAAATCATCCTGTCTTGCTCATAATATCTTTTTTCATTTTATTAATAATCTTCTTTTCTAATCTTGATATATAACTTTGTGAAATTCCTAACATATCTGCTACTTCTTTTTGTGTTTTTTCATTTCCTGAAATAAAACCAAAACGTAATTCCATGATATTTTTTTCTCGGTTGTTTAGTTTTTGCATAGAAGCTCTTAAAAGTTTTTTATCTACTTCATCTTCTAATGCTCTTGATGTAATGTCTCCGGTCTGTTCCCAAAATATCAGAAAGTAATAATTCATTTCCATCCCCATCTTGGTTTAATGGTTCATCAATTGAAATTTCTCCTTTTATTTTATTACTTCTTCTTAAATACATTAAAATTTCGTTTTCAATACAACGAGAAGCATAGGTCGCAAGTTTTATATTTTTATCTGTATTGAACGTATTAATTGCTTTCATAAGTCCTATTGTTCCAATGGAAATTAAATCTTCTATTCCAATTCCTGTATTTTCAAATTTCTTTGCAATATAGACAACTAATCTTAAATTTCGTTCTACTAATACTTTTCTAACTGATTCATCTCCATTAGCCAATTTTTCTAATATTTCTTCTTCTTCCTTTGGTTCTAATGGTGGTGGCAATGTTTGGCTTCCTCCTATATAAAAAATAGGAATCTGCTCAATTTCCTCACTGTTTTTATCCATATATTTCACATATATTGTATTAATACTTTTACTTAACATTTGCAAAATATTCATAATTACCACACCTTTCTATTATATCAATTCCAACAAGTCCTGTATACGCTCCATTTTTGGTTAAATTTTTTTCATATACTCCAACAATGATATTAGTAAGTTCTTGTATATTTTCTTCTGTTTTGATTTCTACTTTATCTGCAATAAAGCCTAGTAACATTCCATTTTGCTTTCCTAAGGAAGAAAATGGAATCACTCGAAATTTTAGCTTATATTCATTAGGAATCTCGGACAATATGTCTATTTTTTTTCCTTCTAAAATATCGTTTGCATGTATGATAATTTCTCTTGGAAGTATCTCTTCTAATTCCACTGCTTCTATTACCATAACAGGCATACCACTAATAGGATCTTTTAATAAATTTCCAGTATCGATAAAGGCTTTTATCGTTTTTTGTTTGTTATTTAAAAAAACAGTCACTTCACAAAACATATCTTTTTTGGAAAGTTTTCCTTTTACTACTTTAAAAGCAATGTTAACAATTACAAATCCTACAATTCCACCAAGTAATGCAATCTTAATTGGATAAGTTCCTGTTAATACACCATTTCTCATTAAAATGTCTTGTGGCCTTATGAAATATAATAAGCAAAATGCACATCCTCCAAAAGCAAACGATACTAAATAGAAAATAATTAGCTCTTTCAAAAGTAACTTTATATTTGATGGATGGAATGCTATGTATACCATAACAGCAGATAATATTACTTTAAATAGTACATTAGAGTAGATTTCTAATATTGGCGCAAATGATAGAATAGCATAAATTCCTCCAATTATACTAGAAATTAAAATTCTCCACCCTTTTATTTTACTTCTATGAATAAGACCTGTTGCAAACAATATGATATAGTTCATGCATAAATTTTCTAATAAGATAATATCTAAATATATTGTCACAACTGTCCCCTCCTTTATCGTTTTTCTATTGTACAACGTTTGTTTTAAAAAACATGTCAAAACAAGGGAATAAAAAAAAGAAATAATCGAGTATTTTCGATTATTTCTTTTTTATTTCATTCTTATTTGATTCTTATTTTGTTAATCCCTTATTTTTTCTTAAAAAAGATGGAATATCTAAATCATTTGAATTTGATGTACCTTCTGTTACTGTTGGGATTGAATTAATTTTTTTATCCCATGCTTTTGTTACTTTATCTACAACTCCTATTGTTGAAATAGGTGTTTCTTGTTCAAATCCTGTTGCAATAACAGTAATTGAAATTTCGTCTCCCATACTCTCATCAATAACAGCACCAAAAATAATGTTTGCTTCTGGGTCAACACTTCTTTGAACAAGTTCTGCTGCAGTATTAACTTCGTGTAGTCCAAGTTCACTTCCACCAGTAATATTAATAATAACTCCTCTTGCACCTTCAATTGAACTTTCTAGCATTGGACTTTGAATTGCTTGTTTTGCTGCATCTTCTGCTCTATTTTCACCAGATGCTCTACCAACACCCATATGTGCCATACCAGTATTAAGCATAATCGTTTTAACATCTGCAAAATCTAAGTTAACAAGTCCTGGAACTGCAATTAAGTCTGATATACCTTGTACACCTTGTCTTAACACATCATCTGCCATTTTGAATGCATCTACAATTGATGTTTTACGATCAATAATTTGTAATAATTTATCATTTGGTATAACAACTAATGTATCTACTTTTCCTTTTAAACTTTCAATTCCACGTTCTGCTTGTGAAAGTCTTTTCTTTCCTTCAAATGTAAATGGTTTTGTAACAACACCAATTGTTAAAATTCCCATTTCTTTAGCAGCGGCAGCAACAATAGGTGCAGCACCAGTTCCTGTTCCACCACCCATACCAGCGGTTACAAATACCATATCTGCTCCACGTAGTACTTCTGCAATTTCAGATTTGCTTTCCTCTGCTGATTGAGCACCAATATCTGGGTTTGCTCCAGCTCCTAATCCTCTTGTAATTTTTTCTCCAATTTGAATTTTAGTTGCTGCTTTTGATTCTTGAAGAGCTTGTCTATCTGTGTTAACAGAAATAAATTCTACTCCTCTAATTCCAGACTCTACCATTCTATTTACAGCATTATTTCCTGCTCCACCAACACCAATTACTTTTATGGTTGCGGTTCCGTCCATCATTCTTTCATTTTCTTCAAAGTCTACCATCATATTAATCCTCCCAATATTTATTATAATTTAAAATTAAAAACTTATTATTAAGAATAAAAAAATTCTTTTATTCTATCCATAATCGTAACAAAGATGTTTGTATCTGATTTTACATCAATACTGCTTGATACCGTTTTTGCAAATGGTCTTGCTGCAATATATCTAACTAAAGAATATGCTGAACGATAAATTGGTCTAATTGTGCTTACTAATCTTCCTGTTGAAATTTTAACAGGTATATTTAAAATTATTTTTCCTGCTACATCACTTTTATTGATATTAATAATTCCTTGTCCTGTTAAGATAACATTATTAATTCTAGGTTTAATTCCTTGATTTGTAATGTCTTTGTTAACTAAACTAAAGATTTCTTCAATTCTCGCTTCTATAATTTCAATTAATTCTGAACTTTTAATAATTTTATTTTTAGAATCATTTTTGCAAGTATTTAGAATAATATCATTATCATTATCAATAAATGATTTTAATGCTAGTCCATATTGTCTTTTTAATTTGTCTGCTTCTTCTTCAGAAATATCTAGTACAACTGCAATATCATGTGTAATGTTATCTCCACCTAGTGGAATTGTATTTGTGTAAATAAAAGATTCTCCTTCAAATACACCAATATCTGTATTACCAGCACCAATATCTAATAGCATAACATTATCATGTAATTCATTTACATCTAAAATTAAATTTCTTTCCGCTAATGTATTTGGAACCATGCCATCAATTTCTAATCCTGCTTTTTTAAAGATAGCAGATAGTTGTCTTGTATAATCTTTATCCGCCAAAATAATTTGGGCGTTTAATGTAAATTCTGATGATAAATTTCCAACAGGATCTTGTGTATGTGTTCCATCTTTTAAGATAAATTCATTCGGAACAATATCGATAATTGTTTTTCCTTCTGGAACTTCAATATCCCTTACTTGCATAATAGCTTGTCCTACATCTCTTACGGAAATTCCTGCGTATTTATCTTTTAACTCTTTTGTTACACTATTTTGTACAATTGTTGCATATTTTCCAGGTATTGTAACATAAGCAGAATTTATTTTTAAATTAGCTTCTTCTTCAGCACTCTCGATTGTTTTAGCGATTGCTAAAGCAATTTCATCTTCGTTAATTATTTTTCCTTTTTTGATACCTTCACATTTGCTGCTCGTAGAACAAATAATTTCAATTTGATTAAAATTATTGACTTCCCCTACAACAGCTGATACTTTTGATGCTCCAATATCAACTCCAACGATTATATCACCTATTGCCAAAGCTTATTCCTCCATTTTTAATGTATTTTCACTTAGGTAAGAATATTATATTTTGCAAAAAAAGTCAATAGTTTTTGTAATATTTTTGTAATATTTTTGCCTCTGTTTTGTAATAATATTTTTCTTTGTTTACTCTCCCAAGTATTTGTCGTTTTTTATCCATTTACTGGAAAAAATGATTTTAGGGACGGG
>CATLHF010000028.1 GCA_949948835.1 uncultured Clostridia bacterium
TACCAACCATTTATTATTATCTTTTCCGCCTTCTCTATGAAAATTATAAATCTTATATCCCATCTTAATAATAGTTTCATTTAGTTCTTCTTCTTTAAAATATTTATAATAACGTTCTGCTTCCATATGATATTCATTAGGGAAGTCTACCCATTCTTCATCAACTTCTCTAGTTTCACGATTTATCACATTAAAAATAAATAATCCATCTTTTTCAAGTGCATCATATACTTTTTTCAAGACTTTTGATACATCGCTTTTAGTAAAATGAACAAAGACTCTCCAACAAAAAATGGCTGAATACTTTTCCTTAAATTCATTTTCTAATACATTAAATTTGATTGTCTTTAAACCTTTAGATTTTATTGAATTGATAAAATCTTGTGCTATATCACTTGCTGTTATTTCATATCCTAATTGTTTAATATATTTTGCATTTATACCATCAGCAGAACCAATTTCAAAAATTTTTGCATCTTTTGGCAACGTTTCCATATTGGTTTTAATAAATTTTTCTAATTTCTCACGTTTATGTTTTGCTTTCTCTGGATCTAGATTATCATGTTGAATACTAGTTTCTAAATATATTTTAGCCTTTTCATTATATACTTCCAGTGTCTTTTCATTTTCTATACTCATTATATACTCCCCTTGGTATTTTAATTGATTATTACTTTATAGTCAATATGAAAGTTTCATTATTTATATGATTTCTCTTATATGTTAACTATTTCAATAATATTATTGAAATAGTTAACGTTTTTATTTTACAAGAAAAAAGCATCTTTTAGATGTCAGATTATCTAAAAAATGCTCTTTACTAGATTTAAAGTACTTTAACTTTGAAGAAAAAAATATATATATTTTTTGGGGGATGTAGAGGATATCTGCTTTTTTAGGGGTTTATTTTTTTCCATACGAATTGGGAGTTTGAAACATTTTAGGAACCTTTACTTAAACTATGAATGTTTTGGGCCATTTTGTTTAAACGAAAGACTTTTATTGATAATATGATATCCTCTACAAGATTAATAACATGTGTAATGACTAAGATTTATAACCATCTTATTTTAATAATATTTATTCTATTCTGCTTTCTTTTTTTGGATTTTTTAAGAATTCTTAATATTTTTTCTGATAGAAAACTTTTTGAGTTATGAATTAAATCCGTTTGAATATATTCTTTTGATTTAACGCTTCTTTATATTACCACTTTTTTCCACATATGTCAACAAAAAAATTACGACATAAATCGACAAATTGCTACAGAAATGAGCATTCCTGTAATATCTGCAATCAAAGCTGCTATCAAAACAAATCTTATTTTTTTGATTCCTACTGCACTTGTATATAATGCAATTGTATAAAACGTTGTTTCCGTTGAGCCCATAATAGTAGATGCAATTAGTCCAATGGTACTGTCTACTCCATATTGTGAGATAATATCGGTTGCTACTGCCATGGAAGCACTTCCTGATATTGGTCTTAATAAAGCTAGTGGCATAATTTCAGCTGGTATTTGTAATATTTGAATGATTGGTTTTATGATATTTACAATTAGCTCAATTAGACCGGAACTTCTTAATGCTCCTACTGCTAAGAAAATTCCTATTAAGGTAGGAAATATATTAATAACAACTTGTATTCCTTCTTTTGCTCCTTCTAAAAAAGTGTCGTATACTTTATTTTTTTCCATTAATCCGTAGATGATAATCAGTAAAATGACCATTGGTACTGCAATGGTAGATAAGTAATTAATTAGACTCATTTTTCTTCTCCTCTAATATTTTTTCATTAATATTTTTGCGCTGACCACTCCTGCAACTGCTGCACCAATTGTTGCAATCCATACAGGTATAATAATTGAAGTTGGATTGTTTGAACCTAGTGAACTTCGTATGGCAATAACAGTTGTTGGTATGATTTGAATAGATGCTGTATTTATAATAATAAACATTGCCATAGAATTCGTTAGTCTTTCTTTATTAGGGTTTGTTTTTTGCATGGTTTTCATTGCTTTTAGTCCTAATGGAGTAGCAGCATTTCCTAATCCTAAAATGTTTGCTACCATATTCATGGATATTTCTTGGTAGGCTGTATCTTCTTTATTCATATCTGGAAATAGTATTTTCATAATTGGTTTTAACATATTAGTTAGTTTCTGAATTAATGTGGTTTTTTTAGCAATCTGCATAATTCCTGACCATAAACACATGGTTCCTAAAAAAGTAATACTTAAATCAACTGCGCTTTTACAAGAATCAAAAACAGATCCGTGTGATTTCTGATACATTTCCTACGCATATTGCATATATATATGATATTATAATAAAAATTGGCCATATTATATTTAACAATGTTCTTCTCCTTGTCTTTATTTTATTCCTATTTTATTCTCTTTTTTATAAAAAAGAACTCTCTTGTTTGCTTTCCACTTTTTACCGTTTTTCTTATTCTTTTTATTGACATTTTTAGACTTTTTGTGGTATTATTATATATGGAATTTAAATATTATGTTGCATATACGGTTTGTTAAAAGGGGGAGTTGTTATGAAGTCAACAGGAATTGTAAGAAGAGTTGATGAATTAGGAAGAGTAGTTATTCCAATCGAACTTAGAAATAAATTTGGAATTTATGAAAAGGATCCAATTGAGATTTTTGTAGATGGTTCTTCTATCGTTTTAAAGAAATATGAACCAAATTGCATCTTTTGTGGTGCTACTAAAAAATTGGTTACTTATAATGATAAACTTATTTGTACGAAATGTGCCGAAAAGGTTAGTAAGTTAGCTGAAAATGTATAGTATAAAAAAGGAAGCATACGCTTCCTTTTTTATATGAATTTTTGATATATTTGATTTTTATTAACATTTCTATCTTTTGCAATTTGTTTTATAATTTCTTTTTTGTCTAGTCCTTTTTGTTCATAATAACGATAATGTTCTTCTAATGTTTTATTGTTTAATTCTTCTTTTTGTTCTTGTTCTTCGCTTTTTTCATTTTTTTCTATTATAATAACATATTCTCCTTTTGGTTCTTGTATTCTATTCTTTAGTTCTTGTGCCGTTCCAGTTTGATATTCTTCATGTATTTTAGTAAGTTCTCTTGCTAGCACAATTTTCCTGTTTTGTGTAATTTTTGATAATTCTTCTAGTGTTTGCATTAGTTTGTGTGGTGCTTCGTATAAGATTGTTGTCGTTTCTTGTTTTTCGATTTGTCTTAACTTTTCTTTTCGATTTTTCTTATTTAAAGGTAAAAAGCCTAAAAAAGTAAATTCTTTTGCATCAATTCCAGATGCAATAAGTGCTGTAATGGCAGCACAAGGACCTGGAATTGGCTCTACTTTTATTCCACTTTCTAATGCTACTTTTACAACTTCTCCTCCTGGGTCTGATATAATAGGGGTTCCTGCATCAGATACTAATGCAATGTTTTTTCCTTCTAATAGTTTTTGTATTAGTTCATCAGTTTTAACTTCTTCGTTATGTCTATGGTAGCTAATCATTGGTTTTGTAATTTCTAAATGATTTAATAGTTTTAATGTATGTCTTGTATCTTCTGCAGCAATAATATCTACTTCTTGTAAAATTCGAATGGCTCTTAAGGTAATATCTTCTAAATTTCCAATTGGAGTTGCAACAATGTACAATTCTCCTAAAGTTTTTGGAATTTTGCACTCTTCACTTTTCATGTTTCACTTTTCTCCTTTCCATATATTTTTAAAATTTCTTCTGTATATTTTCCGTTTTCTTTATAAACATATAATGGTTTTTCTATTTTTAAAAATGGTTTTGCATTTTTGGTAGCTTTTATTAATACTAAGTTTGGCTCTTTTTGTTCCTTTGGATAAACAAATTGCATCTTTTTGGGTTCTAGTTTATGTTTTCTTAATAATTCAATAATATCTACTAATCTATTTGGTCTATGCACCATGTAAAAATCTTTTTTATCTTTTAATAATTTTGAAGAAATTTTAATAAAATCTTCTAAGTTAGCTGTAATTTCATGTCTTGAAATTAATTTTTTTTCGTTTTCATTTTGTATTCCTGTATTTACTTTTTTATATGGTGGATTTGTAACAACTGCATCAAATGTACCTAGTTCTTCATATTTCTCTAATTCTTTTATATTAGTATTAATTAATGTTATTTTTTCATTTAATTTGTTTAATGATATACTCCTTTTTGCCATTTCATATACTTCTTTTTGAATTTCTACTCCTATTACTTTCGAATTTTCAATTTTTGTACATAATAATATTGCAATAATTCCCGTTCCTGTTCCTAAGTCAATTATTTTGCTTTCTTTTTTTATTTCATTTGCAAAATTGGATAGTAAAATACTGTCTATTCCAAAACAAAAACCTTCTGTGTTTTGAATGATTTTTAACCCTTCATATTCTAAATCATCAATTCTTTCATTTTCTTTTAAGTTTTCCATAATACCTCACTTATTTTTTGTACTTGTCATATTATATAATAAATTATGTTTTTATGCAAAGGTGGTATACCATGAAACGATATTGTTGCAAAAAAAATTGTTGTTGTAATAGTTGTAAAAAGCCAAGTTTTAATTTTAATGAAAAAAAAGAGAACACTCTTTGTTCTCTTTATCAAGTGGAAAATTTTTTATGCCAATTTTCCAAAGCTTTAAAATGCCTTAAATTCTACGAATTTTTTAAGTAGTTTCTTCTTTGGGTACGAAAGTATCTTTTAGTGATATCCCATTATTAGGAAAAGCACTATTTTCTTCTCCATTTACTACAATTTTTACAGCTTCTATTTCATTTAATTGCGTCATGGTATTAACAATAGAATATACTGCTTGTGATTGTATTTTTACATCACTTTTTTGATTTTCAATAAATTCTTTAGATACATCAATCCATAAAGTATTTTCTTTTTTCTCTATTTTGTTTATCTTAGTCCCTTCTGGAATAATCTTTTCTAGTTTTTCATTTTTGGGTCCTTCCATTAGTAAACTCATTAATACTTGATATGGCTCTTTTGTTAGTTCCTTTACATCAATATTTCTTGCCTCTGGCACTAAAGTATTGGTGTCTTTGCTAGTAAAATATAATGATATGACTGTTTTTCTTAATTGTTCTCCGCGTCATTTCTGGTTCTGGTGTATATTCGGTTATTTTTGATTCTGTTTTTGATATTTCTACCTTTGTATAAATATAATATCCCATTCCCCCTAATAGTATTATCATAATTGCCAATATCATAAAAACTTTTTTGTTCTTCACCTAACTCCCTCCTTTATGTTTTATTTGTATGTTAGACAAGTTAGGTTTAGAACTATTTAAATATTTCTTCTTTCCAAAATCCCACTTTATTCTTTCTTGCCTCTTCTTGCAAGCTTTTAAAAGTATCTACATATTTCACATTAGGTGGATAGGTTGCAACTTGTGCGTATCCTTCTTTTATTAATTTTTCATTTAACATTTCACCGTCTTCTAAATATACATAAGCTAATAGCCTTCCATATTTATCTGTCTTTGATACATCAAATTCAAGAGTAATATATTGATTTTCAATTAATTGTTTTACATAGTTTGATGCTTGCTTTCCGTATTTTGTGTTTTTTTCTTTATCTGGATGGACACTTTCTGGTGTATCTACTCCAATTAGTCGAACTTTTTGTTCTTTTCCTTCATAATTAATTTTGTAAGTATCTCCGTCTACAACTTTTATTACAAGATATTTATCTAAAGTTTCTTGTGTCTGTTCTGTTTGGAATATGGATATTATTTCTTCTTTTTTAATGTTTCCTGTAATAATTCCTACTAAAATAACTATTATGATGGCACCATATTGAAGAATTTGTTTTTTTTGTTTTTTCGTTAATTTCATATGTTTTCCTCTTTCTTATCTTTTACTGCTATTTTATCATTGTTTTAAGTTGAATTACAATAGTAAATTCACAAACATTTCACATTTGTTTTTATTGGTTGATTTTCCTTTCAATCACGCACAACTGTAAGATATTTACAATTATTTTTGTTTGACAAATTTTGTTTTTCAGTATACAATATAGGTTGAATTAATTGCTTTTTTGCTTACGCAGGAAAGGGAGGAGAAAGAATTATGAATGAATTACTTCATATAGGGTTAGACGTTGGTTCTACTACGGTTAAAGTTGTTGTTATGGACAAGGACTTAAATACCCTTGATATGTCTTATAGAAGACATTTTTCTGATACAAAAAATACGGTTTGTGATGTGTTAACAGAATTAACCGAAAAATATAAGGATTTTGATTTTACAGTTGCACTTACGGGTTCAGGTGCTATGAGTGCTGCTAATTTTTTAGAGCTTCCTTTTATTCAAGAAGTTGTTGCTTGTAAAAGGGCTGTTGAAAAATATATTCCTGAAACAGATGTTGTAATTGAACTTGGTGGAGAAGATGCTAAAATCATTTATTTTGACCAATTTATGGAGCAACGTATGAATGGTACTTGCGCTGGTGGTACTGGTGCTTTCATTGATCAAATGGCTTCTTTATTAAATACTGATACAGAAGGATTAAATGAACTTGCAAAACATTATAAAACAATTTATCCAATTGCTTCTCGTTGTGGGGTTTTTGCAAAAACAGATATACAACCTTTACTAAACGAAGGTGCTGCTAAAGAAGATATCGCTGCTTCTATTTTTCAAGCTGTTGTTAATCAAACAATTAGTGGACTTGCTTGTGGTAGACCAATCCGTGGAACAGTTGCTTTTTTAGGTGGTCCTTTAAATTATTTGTCAGAATTGCGAAATCGTTTTATTGAAACATTACGTCTTACCGATGAAACAACAATTGTTCCATCAGAAGCTCATTTATTAGTAGCAAAAGGGGCTGCTCTTGATTCCGTAACTACTTCCCCTATTTCTGTAGAAAAGTTAAAAAGTAAAATTGAAGTTTTAAAGATTTCTCATGATAATACTACCGTTCCTTTAAAACCTTTATTTAGTATTGATGCAGATTATGATGAATTTAAGAAAAGACATGATAACGATAAGGTTTCAAAAGCTGATTTAAATGATTATAAAGGCGATGTGTTTATTGGAATTGACGCCGGTTCTACAACTACAAAGTTAGTGTTAATTAATAGGGATGGAGATTTACTATATTCTTTATATGGAAGTAATGAAGGAAATCCTCTGACTAGTGTTATCAAGATGTTAAGGGAATTGTATTCTATTTTGCCAGACGATGTTACGGTTCGTTATAGTGGTGTTACAGGTTATGGAGAAAAATTGATTCAAACTGCTTTAAATGTGGATTTAAATGAGATTGAAACAATTGCTCACTATACCGCTGCAAAACAATTTATGCCAGATGTTACAAGTATTGTTGACATTGGTGGACAGGATATGAAATATATTAAAATTAAGAACGGTGTTATTGATAATATTTTGCTTAATGAGGCTTGTTCTTCAGGTTGTGGCTCTTTTATTGAAACATTTGCTAAAAGTTTAAATCTTTCGATTAGAGAATTTGTTGATGAAGCTATTAAATCAAGACGTCCTGTTGATTTAGGTTCTAGATGTACCGTTTTTATGAATTCTAAAATTAAACAAGCACAAAAAGAGGGCTATGAAGTTGGAGATATTTCTGCTGGACTTTCTTATTCGGTTATTAAAAATGCTATTCAAAAAGTTATGAAAGTAAGAGATACTAAAACTTTGGGTGATCACATTGTTGTACAAGGTGGAACGTTTTATAATGATGCAGTTCTTCGTGCTTTTGAATTAATTGTTGGAAAAAATGTGGTAAGACCTGACATTTCGGGATTGATGGGTGCTTATGGTGTGGCATTACTTGCTAAAGAGCAATATGAAGCAAATTTTGATATGAAATATCATTCTACTATTTGTAAATTAGAGGAATTAGACAATCTAGATATTCAAGTTTCTCATACTAGATGTAATGGATGTGAAAATCATTGTTTACTTACCATTAATAAATTTAGTAATGGTAAAAAACATATTTCTGGAAATCGTTGTGAGCGTGGTGCTGGTATTGTTTCTGATAATACGAATTTGCCAAATTTAATGAAATATAAATTTGATAGAATTTTCGGATATACACCTTTAGAGGAAAAAGAGGCTCCTCGTGGAATAATCGGTATTCCAAGGGTTTTAAATATGTATGAAGATTATCCTTTCTGGTTTACTTTCTTTACTAACCTTGGATTTCGTGTCATTTTATCAGAAAAAAGTAATCGTAAAACCTACGAAAAGGGAATGGAATCGATGCCTTCTGAGTCTGTCTGTTATCCTGCAAAATTGGCTCATGGACATATTATTAGCTTATTAGATAAAGGCATTAAAACGATTTTTTATCCTTGTATTCCATATTCTAGAAAAGAATATGAAAAAGCAGATAACCATTATAATTGCCCAATTGTTATTTCTTATTCGGAAGTTTTAAAAAATAATGTAGAAGAATTAACTGCAAGTGATATTAAGTTTTTAAATCCATTTTTACCTTTTGAAGCAAAAAGTTTAGCAAAACGTATTTTGGAATTAGATGAATTTAAAGAATATCATTTTAATAAAAAAGAATTATTAGAAGCTGCTACCAAAGCGGAAGAAGAATATCAAAAAGTAAGACAGGATATTCATCAAAAGGGTAAAGAAACGCTTGATTATATTGAAAAAAACAACCTAAAGGGTATCGTATTATCTGGTCGTCCATATCATGTTGATCCAGAAATTAATCATGGTATTGATACTTTAATTACTAGTCTTGGTTTATGTGTTTTAACAGAAGATAGTATTGCCAATTTAGATGAAGCGAAACGTCCTTTACGTGTTGTTGATCAATGGATGTTCCATGCAAGATTATATGCTGCTGCTGAGTTTGTTGGTAAACATGATAATTTGGAGCTTGTGCAATTAAATTCTTTTGGTTGTGGGGTTGATGCTGTTACAACAGACCAAGTAGAAGAAATTTTATCAAGCTATGAAAAAATGTATACGTTAATTAAAATTGATGAAGTAAATAATTTAGGTGCTGTTCGTATTCGTATTCGTTCTTTACTTGCTAGTATGGAAAAACGTTTAGCAAAGAAACAAGAAACAAAGCCAGATGGAAATTATGGAGTAAATAAAATACCATTCACAAAAGAAATGAAAAAAGATTATACGATTTTAGTTCCTCAAATGGCTCCTATTCATTTTGAACTAATTTCAGATTCTGTAAAATCCGAAGGTTACAACGTTGAGTTACTAAGAGAATGTACTCCTCATACCGTCGAAGTTGGTTTAAAATATGTTAATAATGATGCTTGTTATCCATCGATTTTAACAACAGGGCAATTTATTGAGGCTCTTGAATCTGGAAAATATGATGTTAATAAAACAGCTCTAATTATGTCTCAAACTGGTGGAGGATGTCGTGCTACAAATTATATTGGATTTATTCGTAAAGCATTAAAAGATGCTGGTTTCGAAAATGTACCTGTTATCTCGTTTAATGTTGTAGGAATGGAAAAAAATCCTGGTTTCTCATTAACAATACCTTTAATTGAAAAATTATTGCATAGTGTTATTTATGGAGATTTACTACAAAAAATGCTAACAAAAAATAGAGCTTATGAAATCCATAAAGGAGAAACAAAAAAATTATTTGATACTTGGATGGAAAAATGTAAAGATATTTTAAAAACTGGAAATACGAAGCAATTCAAACAAAGTATTTATGATATCGTAAATGATTTTGAAAAAATTGAATTAGATACTTCTATTAAAAAACCAAAAGTAGGTATTGTTGGTGAAGTTCTAATTAAGTATCATCCTTTTGGAAATAATTACGTAGCAGATATTTTAGAGGCTGAAGGTGCAGAAGTTATATTACCAGATTTTATGGGATTTGTTAAATTTATGGCTACTCATAAAATTACATTTAACCATTTATTAAAAATTAATAAAACATCTTCTAAAATATCAAAAGTAGCTATTAAATTAATCGATGTTTTAGAAAAAGATTTAAAACTTGCATTAAAAAGTTCTAAAAAAGATTATTTACCACCTTGTGATATCTGGCATTTAGAAGATAAAGTAAAAGATGTTTTATCTATTGGAAATCAAACTGGTGAAGGATGGTTCTTAACTGCTGAAATGATTGAATATATCGAAAATGATATTCCTAATATTATTTGTGTTCAACCATTTGCTTGTTTACCAAATCATGTTGTAGGAAAAGGAGTTATTAAAACAATTCGTTCAAAATACCCAGAAGCAAATATTTCTCCTGTTGATTATGATCCAGGTGCAAGTCAAGCAAACCAAACAAACCGAATTAAATTATTAATGACGGTTGCAAAAGATAATTTAAAATTAAAAGAAAAAACAAAAGAAAAATTATTAGAAGAAAATAAAACAGAAAATAATCCTGAATTAATTGAA
>CATLHF010000029.1 GCA_949948835.1 uncultured Clostridia bacterium
ATGAAATTAAATAATGTTGAAAAATAAAGAGTAACTTGTGATTAGAACAAGAGATGAGAATAGGAGAGATTTTATGAAAAAGAAAATACGAATAGTAGTTATAATTGTATTATTATTGATTTTATTCGCACCCATACCAATTCACCTAAAAGATGGAGGAACTGTCGAATATAAAGCATTATTATATAAAGTTTCAAAAGTGCATAGATTACCTATGTATTTGGCTGAGAATTATAAGTATGAAGAAGGTATTATTATAGAGATATTAGGCTTTGAAATATTTAATAATGTTAATTCTGACGAAACAAACGGAGGAAAATCAAATAAAAATTATCAAGAATATTCTAAAGTAATCGATAGTGTTAAGATAGAATTAAATATTCCAGTTGAATGGAAATATAAAGAGATGCCAAAAGACAAGGATAACGATTTTTATAAATATGCTTTAAAATTGTATAAAGATAATGAAAATCAATATGCAATGTTATATTTTTATAATAACCAATTTAGTGTTTGTGGTACAGGAAGAAGATCGGAAAAAGTAACTTTGAATAATGGAGAAGAAGCAATTATTGGGTATTATGATGGAAAAAGAACATGGTGTGATATTTCATTTTATAATATGAATAAAAACATAGCAGTTATGAATTATGGACTAATCGATGATGATGCAAATGAGGTGATAGAATTTATTAAAACGATAAATGTTACTAAAAAGAAAGCACCTGAAAATTTTGAAATACTTTTTTATGATAAACATCCAATGGAAAGCTATAAAATTTATACAATATTAGATAAATCAGAAACTGAGCAGTATGATTATACTATATATGGATATGATGGAAGTGTGAATATTAGAATTGATGGCAAAGACTATTCTTTAAAACAAGCATTGTTAGAAAATAAAATAACAATGGAAGAAATTATAGAAAAGGCTAACAGGGACTTTCCTAATACTATATCTTATGATGATGGTGGAAGTATGGAATATCATTATGATAATTATGCGATCATAAAATGCCATCGATTAGACGGAAATCGAGATGTATATATAGGAACGAAAGATATGACAATAAATGATGTACTATGAATAAAATGGTAGATTTTGGATAAAATCTATTTATATGAACAGATTATATTTGATGGAAAACCCTCCGTTATTTCAAGGAGAAAATTATTTAAACAAAAATAAAAATTATTTTGAAGGGTGGTATTTTAAAAATACCAGTAATGAAAAAGGAATTTCATTTATTCCAGGAATTAATATAGATGAAACAGGGAAAAAGGCATTTATACAAGTGATTACCAATCAAACATCTTATTATATTGATTATGATATTGACTTATTTAAATTTAATATAACACCATTTTATATTCAAATAGGGGAGAATACTTTTTCAAAAGATGGAATTCATATCGATATAAAACAAAGTAATCAGAGCCCAAGGATATATGGAGATATTTCTTATTCAGAGAAAAGAGAGATTAAGACTGATATTTTAAATCCTAACATTATGGGGCCATTTTCTTATATACCATTTATGGAATGTAATCATGCTATCCTTAGTATGAAAAATACAACCAAAGGTTCTATTGTAATCAATCAAGAAAAAATGGATTTTAATAATGGGGTTGCCTATATTGAAAAAGATTGGGGAACTTCTTTTCCTAAAAACTATATATGGGTACAAGGAAATCAGTTTCAAAACAAAAATGTAAGCTTTATGATTTCAGTAGCCAATATTCCTTTTAAATTATTCGAATTTAGAGGACTCATTTGTGTTCTCATAATGGATAATCAAGAATATAGATTTACCACATACAATGGTGCCAAAATAGTGAAATATGAAGTGACAGATAAGTTATTAAATATAACGTTAAAAAAGGGAAGATATAGCCTAAATATACAATCAAATTATGATGAAGGACTTAAACTTTCTGCACCAGTAAAAGGAAAAATGGCAAAAGATATTTATGAAAGCATCTCTTCTACGATTACAGTAACTCTAAAAAGAGAAGAAAAAACTATTTTCTTAGATACAAGCATAAACTGTGGGTTAGAAATTGTAAAAGAATAAAAGATAGAAGATTAAAAGATACTGTTTAATGAAAAAACAGTATCTTTTAATAAAATAGTTTAAAAAAGGATATTTATATTTACAAAAGTAGATTTATATAATAAAATTAGATTAGATAAAAAACATAAGATAATAAAGGAGGAAATTATGAAAAAGTCAATTATAATAATGATTTCAATCATTGTATTGGTTGCTGTTATTGTAGGAGCATTCTTATTTATAAAAGGAGGAGAACCAAAAGAGAAAAAGCTTCAAACAGCTGAAGAAATGCAAAATATGTTAAATACAATTTATTCTAGCGGAAAAGTAGAATTACCAGGATTAGAAACAACAACAATAGATGTAAATGACGAAATTCAAGTGGGTGTTTTTACAGGGTTAAAATCAAATGCTAATGTAGAAGAACTTGTTGTATCTGTTCCATTTATTAATGCACAAGCATATTCACTTGCCATTGTTAAAGTAAATGAAAAAGCTGACATAGAGCAAATGAAGCAAGAAATGTTAGACAATATCGATATGAGAAGATGGATTTGCGTTTCAGCAGAAAAATTATACATTACAAATTATGAAAATGTTATATTTTTAGTAATGTCTAGTGAAGAATGGGCAAAACCAGTATATGAAGAGTTTAAAAGTTTTGTTGGAAATGAGATAGGAAAAGAGCTAGAAAAATCTGAAACAGGAGATATTGACCTTCCACCAGAAATGTAATTTTAAATAAAGATGAATCGGTAAAGCTTCCACAAAAATGGGAAGCTTTATTGTTCAGAAAGTAGGAAAAAATGTTATTTACAAGCATTAGCTTTTTATATTATTTTTTACCAATTGTAATAGCCTTTTATTTTGTCGTACCTAAGAAAATACGAAATATTGTATTGCTAATTGCATCAATGGTATTTTATTTTTATGGAGAGCCGAAATATATCTTTCTAATGCTAGCTGAAATTTTAGTAGCATATATAGGAGCAATATTAATTGATAAATACCAAAAGAAAAGTTTGCTGGTAGTTACTGTTTCTATACATATAGGGTTATTGTGTGTTTTTAAATATACCGATTTTATGATATCAAATGTAAATCAGATATTGGGGACAAGCTTGCCACTTTTCAGAATTGCTTTACCAATAGGGATATCATTTTATACATTTCAAATTCTTAGTTATGTAATTGATGTATATAAAGGCAAAGTAAAAGTTCAAAAGAGTTTTTTGAAATTAGCAACATATGTATCATTGTTTCCTCAACTGATTGCTGGGCCAATTGTAAGATATGAAACCATTGAAGAAGAGCTAGATAATAGAAAACATAGCTTTGAAAACTTTTCTTATGGGGTAAGAAGATTTACCATAGGTCTTGCGAAGAAAGTACTTATTGCAAATATGTTAGGAGAGTTATGTAAGCAATTTACTGGAGCAGATGAAAAAAGTGTCCTATTTTATTGGGTATTTGCGATTAGTTACATGTTACAAATTTACTTTGATTTTTCAGCTTATTCTGATATGGCAATAGGGTTAGGGAGAATCTTTGGTTTCCATTTCTTAGAAAACTTCAACTACCCATATATCTCAAAAAGTATTACAGAATTTTGGAGACGATGGCATATATCCTTAAGCTCTTGGTTTAGAGATTATATTTATATACCACTTGGAGGAAATAGAGAAGGACTTGAAAAGCAAATAAGAAACATATTAATCGTATGGACACTTACTGGTATATGGCATGGAGCGAGCTGGAATTTTGTCATATGGGGATTATTATTTGGTATTATTCTAATGATAGAAAAGATGTTTTTAGGAAAGCATTTGGAAAAATGGCCCAATTTTTTAAAAAGAATATATGTATTATTTATTGTTATGATAAGTTTTGTCATATTTAATGCAACAAATATGGCAGAGGCATGGAAGAATATAAGTGGATTATTTGGAGCAAATGGTGAAAGTTTAATAAATGCATATACCATATATTATCTAAAAAGTTATTTAATAGTAGTAAGTATTGCAGTAATTGGAGCGACTCCGCTTCTTAAAAATATGATATTAAGATTGAAGAAAAATGAGAAAATAAATAAAGCACTTAATGTTTTAGAACCATTCAGTATTGTAGTGATACTTCTAGTTGTAACAGCATATTTAGTAGATAATTCATATAACCCATTTTTATATTTTAGATTTTAGGAGGGATAATTGATGAGCGATAAAGTGAAAAATGTAGTAGTAACGATATCCTTCCTATTTGTTATCATTATTATGTTAGTTGCTAATATCTTAAAAAAAGATACAGAAGTCTCATTAACAGAAAGAAGAAAACTACAACAATTTCCTGAATTTTCAATAGAGAAGTTGTTAAAAGGTGATTTTTTCGAAAAAATTGAAAAATATACAATGGACCAGTTTATAGAAAGAGAAGCTTTTCGAAGCTTGAAAACCAATATAGAGATGAAGGTATTCAAAAAGCAAGATAGCAATAATATTTATAAGTATGATGAGAAGTTAATAGAACAAATATATCCTTTCAATGAAAAATCAGTAGCCAATATGATTAAAAAAATGAACGAAATTAATCAAAAGTATTTGAATGAAACAAATAAAGTGTATTATATGATTGTTCCAGATAAAAATTATTTTGCAAATAACAATCATCTAAAATTAGACTACCAAAAGTTGCAGAGTATGTTGGAAGATGGTTTGGAATGGGCAAAATACATTAATATATTTGATTGTTTGGATTTATCTTGCTATTACGCAACAGATTCTCATTGGAAACAAGAACGATTACAAAACGTTGTAGATAAAATTGCGGTTAACATGGATTTGAAAATAGAAGGTAAATATGAAGAAAAGAAACTGGTAGACTTTAAAGGAGTATATGCAGGACAATTTCCAATTGAAATAGGAAGTGATGAAATACGAATACTAACCAATGAAGTAATAGAAAATTGTACAGTATATAACCACGAAACAGGTAAAGAAACAAAAATATATGATATGAGCAAGAAAAATGCACCAGACAAATATGATATTTATCTATCAGGTGCAACACCATTACTAACAATAGAAAATCCAAAAGCAAATCAGAATAAAGAGCTAATTGTTTTTAGAGATTCATATGGTAGTAGTTTAGTTCCATTATTAGTAGAAGGGTATCGTAAAATAACAGTCATTGATACAAGATACATATCTCCAAAGATATTAGGTGAATATGTAGAATTTGGAAACAAAGATGTGTTATTCATTTATAGCACCTTACTAATTAATAATAGTATATCATTGAAATAAGATATTCAATAAGAAAAAAGTAATAATGAAATTTATAGAGATAAGGAGGAATCGCGATGGAAACAAAAGTTATAAATGATATAGCAATTGTAAAAAGTAATGATATGATAATAAAAGATGTTTGTTCAGCAATAGATTTTGTTATGACCATAAAATATGAAACAAATTGTGACAAAATAGCATTAAATAAAGAAGCAGTAATAGAAGATTTCTTTATATTAAGTAAAGGAATAGCTGGAGAAATCTTACAAAAGTTTATCAATTATCAAGTTAAGTTTGCAATTTACGGAGATTATTCAAAATATACAAGTAAACCATTAAAAGACTTTATATATGAAAGTAATAATGGAAAAGATATATTTTTTGTGGAAAATGAAGATGAGGCAATAAAAATGTTAAGTAAGTAGGATCAAAAGGAGGGAATATGGCTTTCATTAACGTAAATAATTTAACTTTTAGATATGAAGGTAGCGTTAACAATGTATTTGAAGATGTATCCTTTCATATAGATACAGATTGGAAATTAGGTTTAATTGGACGAAACGGAAAAGGAAAGACTACATTCTTAAAATTACTATTGGGAGAATATGAATACAAAGGGAACATATCTAAAAATGTAGAATTTGATTATTTTCCATATGAAGTAAAAGAAAAGCAAAGGATGGCAATTGAAATTGTAAATGAAATTGCACCAAATGTAGAGGATTGGGAAATAATAAAAGAATTAAATATGCTAAATACGGATGCAGAGATTCTATATCGAAAATTTCATTTATTAAGTGGTGGAGAACAAATTAAAATACTTCTAATTAGTTTGTTTTTAAAAGCCAACAATTTCTTGCTGATAGATGAACCTACCAATCATTTGGATTCTGAAACAAGAGACAATTTAGTAGAGTATTTAAATAAGAAAAAAGGGTTTATTTTAGTATCTCATGATAGGAATTTTTTAGATAAAGTGGTAGATCATATTATTGCAATTAATAATACCAATATTGAAATTGTACAAGGTAACTTTTCATCTTGGAAGGAAAATAAAGACAGACAAGACAATTTTGAATTAGCGCAAAACGAAAAATTACAAAAAGATATTAATAGGCTCGAAATTGCATCAAAAAACATGGCAAATTGGTCAAACAAAATTGAAAAATCGAAATATAACACAACAAACTCAGGATCAAGTATTGATAGAGGGTATGTAGGCCATCAATCAGCCAAAATGATGAAAAAATCGAAAGTGATGGAAAAAAGAATTGAAAAATCAATTGAGCAAAAATCGAATTTGTTACATAATATTGATAGAAGTGATGACTTAAAAATAGTACCATTAGAAGTAAGAAAAAATCCATTAATAATAGCAAATGATTTACAAATTCAGTATGATGATAAAACTATTTTTAACAAAGTATCATTTGAAATTAAGAATGGCGATAGAGTAGCAATTGTTCGGTAAAAACGGAATTGGAAAGTCAAGTATATTAAAGTTAATAATGGGTGATAAAATAAATTATGTGGGAGACTTAAAAGTAGCAAACGATTTAAAAATATCGTATGTATCACAAACAACAGAACATTTAAAAGGAAATTTAAAAGAATTTGCAAGAGAAAATAAAATTGATGAAAGCATTTTTAAAGCGATGTTATCTAAAATGGGATTTTCAAACATAGATTTTGAAAAAGAAATAAGTAGAATGAGTGAAGGACAAAAGAAAAAAATATTGATTGCAAAAAGTATATCAGAACAAGCTCACATTTATATATGGGATGAACCTTTAAATTATATTGACATACTAACAAGAATACAAATAGAAGAAGTGATTTTAAAATATAACCCTACTATTATATTGGTAGAACATGATGAAATGTTTATAAAAAATGTAGCAAACAAAGTAATTAGCATAGAGAATATATAAAAAATTAGAAAAGGAGAAAATGTGATGGAAAGAAAGTTGAAAATAGTAACAGAGAACTGCCCACAAAATCATAAATGTCCTGCTGTAAAAGTTTGTCCAGTAGGAGCATTAACACAAGAAGGGTTTGAAGCACCAACCATCAATTATGACAAGTGTATAAGTTGTAGTAAGTGTTCAAATTTCTGCCCTAAAAAAGCGTTAGTATTATAATTAAAAAGGAGAGTATTAAATGGCAACAACAAATGAATATATAGAATATGTATGTGAACAAATAAATGGAATTGGAGAGATAAGATATAAGAAAATGTTTGGAGAATTTATGGTATATGTAAATGATAAACCAGTTATTATTGTCTGCAATAATATACCATTTGTAAAACAATTAGATTGCATTAAGGATGTGATGAAGGATGCAGAACTTGGATGTCCATATAAGGGTGCAAAAGAACATTATATCTTAGATATTGATAATCCTGATTTTTGCAAAATGGTGGTAAAAGAAGTTGAAAAAGTAACTCCAGTACCAAAACCAAGAAAAAACAAATAGGAAAATGCAAGGTTTGCAACTTAAAGTTGCAAAGAAAATAAAAGTTGCAAATATAAGTTGGTAGAAAAAGCAGAATGTAAACGATAAAATTGATATAGGAGGTGTATCAATATGGGGTTTAGTGAAAATCTACAAAATCTAAGAAAAATTAAAAACATGTCGCAAGAACAACTTGCAGAAAAGTTAGAAATATCAAGACAGGCGGTTTCGAAATGGGAAAGTGGGAATGGTTACCCAGAAACGGATAAATTAATTGCAATATGCGAAATATTTTATTGTAGTATAGATAATTTAGTAAAAGGTAAAATAACAGAAGATACAACAGGAGAAAAGAAAAAATATGAAAGTATGCAAAATAAATTTAGTAAAGGCATTTCACTAGGAGTAGGAATTATACTATTAGGAGTGACCATTCTTATATATTTTGCAGGACTTTCAGGAAAAACAGAAATTTCAGAATTATTACAGCAACAATATGCAATAATAGGAGTTACAGTACTACTAATATGTGTTTTAGTATCATTACCGATTTTTATAACATTGGGTATTAGTCAAGATAATTTTAAAAAGAAAAATCCCAAATTATCTAATTTTTACAGCGAGGAAGAGATTGATTATTTCAATAAAAAATTTATTGTAGGGATAGTAAGTGGTGTATCTTTAATATTAATAGGTACAATATTATTAGTCTTTTTATATGGAATGAGAATAGTAGATGAAAATGCTACAATTCCAGTAGTTGTTCTAATGTCATTTGCTACAATAGCGGTACCAATTTTATCATATTGTGGAATTCAAAAAGATAAATATGATATTCAAAACTACAATGAAAATAATTCAGAAGAAGGCAAAACAAGAAACATAAAAGCAGATAAGATATGTGGAGCAATTATGTTGACTGCAACAGCAGTGTCTCTAGTTTTGGGATTTGTGTTAAATTTATGGAAAATATGTTGGATAACATTTCCAATAGGTGGAATTCTATGTGGTATTGTTAGTACAATTTTAGAAAGAGAATAAATAAAATAGAGCAAATAATTATTATTATAATTATTTGCTCTTATGCTATTATAGCATATAATATGGAATACTAAATTGGGAATTATCTTTTTTTATTATACTAACAGGTCAAACAGGAAAAAGAGACAAAATCTTATAGTATAATATATAAAAATATGATAAGGAGAATGAAAATGAAAGAAAAGAGCAGGATATCAAAAATAATAAAGAAAATGATAATGGAAATAACCACGATAACCAAAATCATAACCTGTCCGGGCAGCTC
>CATLHF010000030.1 GCA_949948835.1 uncultured Clostridia bacterium
GCTTTTTTCCTTCTGGCAGTTCTCCTTTAATTTATATATCGGATGAAATTTGATATTTGTTAATGTTTGTTCCTGTTTGCGGAGAAGTTTTTACGGGCAGATATTTGATAGATAATTAAGAGTTATCCGTTAATTAGCATAAATATTATAACTAATGAAATTCATATGTTTATAATTTGGAATCAGGCCATGCCTTTCTTCCAATACATTTTACACGAAATAGCTTCTATATATGGAAGTAATTGATGTAATCAAATATAACTATAACAAAAGTTCTGCTATAGAAATACAACAAAAACTTTATAATATTTCCACTGAAGAAGCAGAAGAAAAATGTAGAAAGAACAATTTTGAAAATTTTATAGTAATAATCGTCCGTATTAAGCATAGTATTTATATTATAACTTCTACTCACTGGGGAATAGCAAGAGTGGAAAAGCATATGTATACGTTAAAAAATAATTTACGTGAAAGAATAAATGTTCCTTTTGGTATTCACAGTACTATCAATGAAGAAGAAGCCAAACATGATGTACAAATTATTACTGGCAAAGACATCAATTACTATATGGAACATTCCAGATAATCTTAAAAAGTAAGGGAGAGATACCTATGAAATATTCTATTATCATCACATACTATCAGGGTAAAAACATTGTCCAAACTGCACTACAGCTTTTGTGTAAATCGATAAAAAATCGTGATGATGTTGAAATTATTGTTTCTTGCGATAACCCCAAAGAAAATATAGATTCCTTAAAAAAAATAGATGACTTTTCACGAATTCGTATTATAAATACTAAGGAAAATGGAGGATATTCTATTGCCTGCAATCGTGCAGTGAAATATGCACAAGGAGAAAGGCTTATCTTAATGGATTCTGATATTTTTGTTACAAAAAACTGGTTGGAAGGATTAGAAGAGGTATATTCTAAGCATTCACATATTGGCTGTGTTTCTTCAACCATTTTAAATTTAAATAATGGAACTGTAGTTCATTGGGGGCTTTCTTTAATAGGCGTTGAGGTATTAAAACCATTCCGTAATGGGCCGCTTCCTGCTAAACTTAACAATACAATTACAAAATTTCCATTGCTAACTAGTGGATGTCTGATGGTTGACAAGGAAATTTATGAAAAAATAAATGGAATGGATCCAATGTTCTATAATGGGTACTGCGATCTTGATTTTTCCATGAAATTAAATTTGATGGGATATAGCAATTATGTCACCACAAATTCTGTTGTATACCATCGGGGAAAAATTGCTGGACAAGTACGTATAATGGGAGAGGAAGATACTCGAGCATTATTTTTTTCCCGTTGGGGAAACAAGATATCTATAGATGGTGCAAAAGTATACTGTAGTTTATTGGATTTGGCCAATATAAAACCTGCCTCTGAATATGTACTCTTTAATTTTTCTAAAAGTTTATATCTTGCACAATACAAAGAATGTATTTCCGATTCGTATAAATGTAAATTTGTTCGTGAAAACAATTTAAAAGAATTGACTTTGCCCGTCTTATTGGAAGATGTACTTCCGTGGGACATTTGTGCCGATTCAACTCCTTTTATTTATTTTTGTGATAATATTAACATGTTAACTCAAAACAGACATTGGTTTTTCCATCGGAGCAATCGAGGTGATTTACTTATTGATCGGAACGGAAATGTACTTAGCACCGATAATATTTTTTAACAGATATAATTTAGTACAGCATGGCAAAGCCTTTATGCACTAATGGAAAATACTTATTTAAAATTACAGGTTGGCCCTCATATAAGTGATTTAATATATCCTGTACTTTTGAAGAAATAGTATACCGGGAAAATTCTATATTACTTTGAAGGAGTTCAGGCCGCAATTGACAAGATGATAGTATCCAGTTAACAATAAGTGGTGCAAATCTGACAGAACAATCATCTGGACAACTATATGTTTTTAATATTTTTTCGGCTTTAACGAAACACTTGTGACCATTTTTGCAGTCTCCCTTTGCGCAATAGGCAATGCCTAATGAATTTAATATTATTATCATATATTTTGTGCTGCCAAATATTTCGCTATTCAAACGAGCCCGTTCCAAAAGAGCAATTGCATCTTCAACTTGATTTTTTTTGAGTAAAATATATGCTTTTACATTTTGAGCAGGTATTAACAGATATGTATAAGTACGTTCTGTTGCCTGAGCGATAGCTTTATCAATAGACTCCTTTGCACTATTATATTTTTCTTCAAGTAGTGCCAGCAATGCAGATTGTATTTGTATTTCAATACTTCTATATTCACTTATATCATTTTCTTTGTTATATTTTTTTATGGCTTGTCTAAAATTATATTTAATTTTGGAAATATCAATTGTATTGGTAAAATAATTAAATGCCCTGTCAGAATAAGCCGTACTAATCCAAAAATCACTTTTCATTTTTTTTGCTATAGCAATTGCTTTTTTTATATGTTGTTCTGCCATATCAAAATTTCCTAATGAAAAATGGCAAAGGCAATACCGATCTTCTATAAGGAACTTTTGCTCATGATTCAATTTTTCTATCAACTCAAATTTTTGAAGTACATCAAGAGCAGAATTGTAATTTCCTGCATGGGTATATGAATTTACATAATGATGATAAAATTTTCCAACAAGACTGCTATCATAAGTAAAATCATTAGAATTAATTTTTTTCTCAATTTCTTTCAGGGTTTTTATTCCTTGCACAAAAGAAACTGTCTCCATTTGTGCAGCTGCTTTTTCAATCATGAAAAGTAAATTTCGATTTTTGTATTTTGCAGAACGGTTTTTACTTAAATAAAATGTTGCCAAGGTGATTATTTCCGAATAAAAACCAGAAACTTTAAAATCAAATAATTTTTCCAACGCCAATTCTTGAAACTCGTCCTTCATCCCTAATAAATACAAACATCTAATTTGGTTCACTACCATAACAGGTCCAAGTTCATCTTCATACTCTTTAGAATAGTTAAGAAGCTGTAATAATTCCCTTGTACTAAAACAATATGTGTTCCCTTTACTCAGAAAATGTCGATAATAATTATCGTGAAAAAAAGATAAGCAAGTACCTGCATCTTCCAAAACAACTAAATCTTCTTTTAATTTTGTTATTAGATTGCGGTTAATCTTGAAGGAATCTGCAACTCTAAGAGGTAGTCTATTTGCAAAAAAAACAATCAACTGAAAAAATTTGTCAAGACTTTCTTTGTTAGAAATCGTTTTATAAATAGCATCAAGTCTTGTTTGTATAATTGAAGACACAGTATCTGGCAATGTTGACATATACTCAGAAAATTTTTCCGGATCTTGTATTTCACGTACATTTTCATTCCATACAAAGCAATTACTATTACTTAACATTTTACAAAATAATAGAATATCTAAAGGTAACGCTCCAGATTTATTTGCAATTAATGCAATCTCTTTCTCATAATTTGATGACATATGCAGACTTTCTTTGACCATGTGCTGTCTGCCGGGTTCATCCAATTTTTTCATAGTATGCGAGAATACAGTTGGATCTTCTTTATGTAGTCTTTGACTTTCAAAGTATTGCACTAAAGGATCCTTATCTGAGTTTTTACTAAAACTGGTATTCAAAGTGAAAGCAAAACAGACATGGCATTTTTCTTCTAATAACTTAGAGCATAGAAAAAGTATGCATCTTTGTGTTTCCGTATCCAAACTCTGAATATTATCAATTTGTATATAAAATCTGGTAGTTATAGGAATGCTTATAATACATTGATATATAAAATCACTCAATATGGTAGATGATATACGTCTGTTTTTCCATATAAAATTATAAATTGTAGTTACATCCGAATGATTAATATGATATTTTTCAACTAATTTAACAAAATCATACTTTTCAAATTTATTATTTGAGTTAAGGTGTGGAATACATAATAATTGACGAATTAGTTCTCTAAATAAATAATTTTTTTGGTATTTCATTGCATCAATGTAAATAAGCATAAAGTTTTTTTGAACCATAAGAGATGCTATTTCTTCCAGCATTCTGCTTTTTCCACTGCCTGAAACACCTCGAATGTAAATGATCTTGGCATGTCCATTTACGACTTGTTTACACAATGAATCCATTAAAGATAGAAATTGAATATTTTCTTCTCCACACATGGAAACTTTCCATATGTCTCTTCCGTCTATTTCACCCAAATCTATAGAACGATTTACAACATGCTGATTAATTTGGTAAACACACTTTATTGTAGGAAGTGATACTGCATGTTGAGTATTGAGTACAATTCCACGTATTGTTAATACTGCATCACAAAATGAATTTATTTTGTCAATAGTTGCTGTAGTAGAATAAAAATGGCAATCCATTTGCTCATGGATACTAAGTTCAAAAGAATCTACATTAGCAGAATAATAGTTTTTAATGAAAATATGAATATAAAAATCTAATCCATTTTCCAGCCTGTAATATCTTGAATCTTTATAAAAGGTATCATTATACGCATTTGTAAATTCATCAATACACACGTTAATATCTAGTGTTTCTGTTTTTGGATTAAATAATTCAAAAGATTCTTCAAAATATTTACGCAAAAGTTGTTTGTTTCCCGCAATTTCACAATCTAGATCCTTTCCATCCAGAAACAGTACATCAAAGCCATGTAGTTTAGCCGCAAATAATATTTCATGTTTCGTATTGGGAGTTACATTAGAAACACTAAAAAAAATCATCTTTTGAATCTGATTTGTCATGGCAAGAACAACATTTTTTCCTATATCATCTAATCCGACAGAATTTTTATGGTGCTTACATTCTCCCCAGGCAGTTTTCTTATTTACTTGATTAGAGATAATTATATCCCTGCCGCCATCTTTTCTTCTTTTTGTAATTGATACTTGATATATATCTGAATTGTATTTTTCACTTGTATATTCATAACAAATATCTTCAAATTGTTCCCATGTATATTTATCCCAGTTTAGGCGGCTGTCTTTATTATTTGACATTGGCTACTCCTTAATATATTGAATGATAACTCTTAATTATCTATCAA
>CATLHF010000031.1 GCA_949948835.1 uncultured Clostridia bacterium
TTTTTTCTTGAGGATCGTATCGGTTCTTTAAAAACTCATAGCAAAGTTTAAAAAAATCTTTTTGGTACTCTTCTGGGAGTTCTTTTGGTGCAGTGATTATCCAACTACACATAATATTTACATCTTTTCTTTTTAGACACTGCACTTGTTCTATTCTTTCATGGATATATTTTAACTGATGTCGATGTGGAGCAAGATTATAATTCAATTTTGATTTACTGGTATCAATATCCTGATTACTAAATTTTATGTAATCGCCCTTTTCATCTTTTGCTCGTTCAAAATGTTTAAATAAGTGACCGACTGCTCCTCTAGTATATTTTGCAACATGAGCCATTAAGCTAGACCCCTTTCATACCAAATTCCTAATGATAAATTTTAGCTACAGTGTAGCCTAAAATTTATCAAAAGTCAATTGGTATAGCAAGTTATACCAAAACTGCTACACAGTTGTTGGAAACTTGCCAGCCGTTCCCGCTGGACACCCTTTGTTTGCTTTATTATTATGTAGTTGGATCGGATTTTTTCTTTCTTGTTCCAGTTGCTAAAAGAAAAATTTTTTACTCTGTACCTATTAAACTTTTTAAATAGGCAAAACGATGTGAAATTTTGGTTTTTTCAGCTCGCATTTTCATTTCATCATATTTGTGCATTAAGTAATCATAACATTTTAAATCCTCAGAAATGATAGAGTAGGGTAAATATTCAAGCATAAGATTATACAAGACAATAATTTCATTTTCTGAAAATTCATTATTGCAAGCCTCACACAAGAATTTTATACGTTTGTTATACAGTCCCTCTGGTTCTTCAAGTTCCTTTTCAATTTCTTTATTTTGCTCAATAAATCTATCCAGTGAAAGTTGATCTTTATAGTCTTTATTTTTTTGAATAATGAATTTAAGAAATAAGATTTTACCACCCTTGCCTTTTTTTCCATATGGTTCGTATGTAAATTTTATGTCAGTATTTTCTGCTAAAGCCTGTTGACAAGCGTCAAGCACTCTATTTTTAAAATTGTCAAAACGAGGATATTCTTTTTTATCTATTCCTAAAAGATTTCTCAATTCTTCAATTGATAATATACGTATACCTATTTTTTCATATTGCTTTAGTATCTCATACATTCGCAATTGATTAGAACTTTTTAAACGTAATGCGTTCCATAACTGGTAAGAAAAAAATTTATCTTTAAATTCAAACATGAGGGGTAAGGCTTCATCATGTGCGTCAATTTCAATATACCATTCAGCATTATCATTAATATCTATCTTACAGCACTTGAAAAGTTGAAAACCAGTATATCCGCCACGTTCAGTAGGTATATTCACAACCTTACTTAAAAGGCTATTTGTGACGGTTTTCATATAGTCAATATTTATTCTGCCTAATTCCATAATTGCCTTAAAATCGTCAATCGGAAAGCGTACAATCCTTGTTGATATATCTAATGGATTAATTTTACTTAAATAAATGCTGAAAAATCTAAGTTCTTGTAGTGTCATGCTATTTGAGCGTATCTCATTAAGTACATTTCTTTTTTTTACAAGATAATTTTCTTTAATAGTTGCCATAATTTCCACCTCCATAAAGCTATAATAACAAATTTCACTACAAAAATCAATTAATGTAGGGAAGTTTGCAAATCAATGTAGGGAAGTTTGCAAATCAATGTAGGGAAGTTTGCAAATCAATGTAGGGAAGTTTGCAAATCAATGTAGGGAACTAAATATAAAAAATCCAGTATTTATAGGGGTTTGCGGACACCGAAAACAAGTATTTAAAAACAAGTATTTAAAATATATTTAAAACAAGCTAACTAACATACGCGCGCGCGCGCGTGTGTGTGCCTAATTTCTTTTCCATATTTTTACTATTCATTCTGTTTACGGTATGTCAAGGGGCTTTCACGGCATATGCTCCCTCCCTTTGGTCAGTCCGCTATTCCATGTTCCCCTTGACATACCTAGTGGAGTGTGTATATTCGGCTATGCCGATAACGGGAAACTGAAAGAAAAAATCTTTCAGTTCCCCGTTACCAGCAACCCGATTATACACACTCCACATATTTCAACATTTTTGTTAGCTATTATTTCTATGGGGGTTCTACCCCCATACCCCCGACCTCCTCCAAGAAACTGAATTTATTAATACGTCTTTAAAAAATAATATATATTTTAACATTTATACGATTATGTTATAATATATCTTGCTACCACCCCTAGACAGGTGCAGAAAGGGGGCGTGCCGACATGGATATATTTTCATCGTTTTTATTTTCTGTTATGGCGGGTATAGTTTGCCACTATATTTGCAAATGGTTGGACAAGAAAAAATAATTAGTCGGTAGTCAACCTAGGGCATAAGCCACCCTACCAAAACGGAATAGAAAACCCCAGTAGTTGCAGCTACTGGGGTTTTTGTGTGCCTACACGGACACTTTCATCGTTTTTTGCCTACTGGCATTATAACATATGCTATCAGCGTTTTCAAGTATTCCCTTTTCTCTCTTTTTCATGCTCTATAAAATAATTATGGATTTTTTTTATCGCTTTTTTGAAGAATATTATATTTTACAAGTAAATCTTCAATCGCTTCATCTAAAAGTTTGGTAGTTGGTATTCTTGTTTTGTCTGATAATCCTTTTAATTTTTCATATAAATCATAATCTGTAGCGGTTGACCATTGTTTTCGTCTTTTTTTATTTTCCATTCCATCACTCCTTTTCATTATATTTCACAATTATTATATAAGATTAATGAAATATAAATCAATATAGTGATATGTATATAAACATATTGACAGATAGTGATATATCATGATATTCTATACAAGAAAGGAGATGATAGAATGTATGATAAAAGCTGTTTAAATCGAATAAATTGGGAAAATATCTTAAGTTTTATTATGTATGGAGTCGAAGATGAAGAAGAAAAAATTTTTATTATGAAAAGTGATTTATTAGAACAAATTAATAATTATCAACAAAAATGTAATGAGGATATTAAAAAATTCGCAAATACTATTCAAAAAAGAAAGTTAGAAGAAAATGAATTATCAGAATTATTAATTGATGAATTATCAGAAGACTTAGTTATAGATCATGGAAAACTAGAAGACACCTTTTTAAAATTTGGATTAAAGATTGGGTTTTTATTAGCAAGTCAATTATCGTATTTATAATTTTTAGTTTTCGGGTATCGGCATAGCTGAATATACACATTCTACTAGGTATGTCAAGGGGAATATGGAATAGCGGACTGACCAGAGGGAAGGAACATATGTCGTGAAATTCCTTTGACATACCATAAATAGAAAAGTATTAAGTAAAAGAGAAATTCATTTTTCATCTACTCATATCATAATCAAATTGCTTATTTTTTTGAGTTTTTTGTTGAATTTGATTGTTTAAATCTGGGAGTTCCTCTAATATTTCATTAATTTCCTTTATCTTTCTCTTTAAACTCTCATTTTCTTTTATCAATTGAATATGCTCCATTTGTTGTTTCATAGGCATTTTTTTTGTCTCATTCAAGAGTTTTTCTGCTCTCTTTTCCGCTCGTTCTGCTTGTTTTAACTTTTCTTGGCTTTCATTCATCATTTTACTAATCTCATTTACTTTTTGTGCAGTCGCTTTAAGATTTATAATATCTTCATAGCTAATTCCTTTAATGCCTCCAGTAATAGTTTTTTTAAAATTAATTTTGTTGACCTCTTCCAAAGATAATAACTTGCCCTTTAAAGCGTTTATTTTGCCCTTTAAAGCGTTTTTTTCTACTAGCATGGTACTTTTATCCACCGAAAGCATTTTAACGTCATTTTGGAGCGTTTTAAGCGTTTTCTCTAATTCTTGAAATGTATTCTGATATTCTTGTTCTATTTTTTGAAATTCTTTTGCCTTTTTATTACTTTGAGAAAGTAATTCTTGCATTCGTTCTAATTCGTTTCTATTTTGTTCTTCTAATGTTTTGGCTTTTAATCCTTGTATAGTAAAATTTCCGTTTTCTGTTGCCCCATTTAAAATATTACATTCAAAGGTATACTCATGAAGCTTTAATAATCTTTCCTCTATAAATTTTTGTAAATCTGTATGAAATGTTTGTAAATCCTTTTTTGTAATTAATTCCTTTGCTGAAACTTTCTCTTTTTTCTTCTTTTCGTCAAACACTACAGGAATAAAAGCATAGTGTAGATGAGGACTAATTTCATCAAGATGAACATACGAAGATATGACATTTTTTTCTTGAGGATCGTATCGGTTCTTTAAAAACTCATAGCAAAGTTTAAAAAAATCTTTTTGGTACTCTTCTGGGAGTTCTTTTGGTGCAGTGATTATCCAACTACACATAATATTTACATCTTT
>CATLHF010000032.1 GCA_949948835.1 uncultured Clostridia bacterium
AGAAAAAGATGATAACTTTTTAAGCGACTATAATATTCCTGCAGAATTAACAAATATATATAAAGAGGAAATCCCTGATGAAAATGGGAATTATAAGCTTGTCGTTTATCGTGTAATGTATTCATTAAAAAGAACAACAAGATGTAACTTAAATGAAAATGATGAGACTGAACGAAAATGCATTGGACAAATAATTTATTTACCCTTTGATGGAAAATATAAGCAGTATGAAAAATATATATATTATGGCAATGAACTTTTTCAGTTTAGCATGTCTAGTGTAGGAGTTGAAGCTAAGAATGTTCAGTTTAGAATTTGTGGAGATAATTTGTTTTCATTTTATACTAGACTTGTATATGATTATTGGTCACATGGATATGATGAGGATACTCTTGAATATGAGTCAGAAAAATTCTCTGAAAATAGTATATGTAGAACAAAATTGAATAATGTAATGACAAAAACAAAAATCTGTGATGTACAAGTTGATTTTCCTTTAATTGATACGAATAATCCATTTAAGTATTCGATACAAAATGCTTTCGATGGAGACCCGTCAACAAGTTATGTAGAGGATACAGAAAACGATTTATTTAGTTTCAAATTCTTGCATTATAACTATAAAAGTAATTTTGTAAATGATTGGTTTACAAAATTTAAGGTTATTAATGGATATGCATCTACTTCTGATTTATATTCCAATAACAATAGAATTAGAGAATTCGTTGTTGAAAATGAAAAAGAAAATGGTGATTTTGAAATTTTAAGTACCTTTAATTGTGAAGATAACACACTGAATTATCAATTCTTTGACTTGAAACCAAGTCTTTTTTATTTCGGATTAACAGTGAATTCAATATATAAAGGCTTAAAGTATAACGATACAGCATTAGCTGAAATTGATTTTTATGGAAAGAAAAACGGTTGGTTTTTCGAGGGAGAATAATCTATGGGAAATATCAATCTTCCAGTACCCTTTTTTAGTCAGCGTGATAATAATTATATTTGGCATTATAAAAGAACTCTCTCATCTATTCTATTACACTTAGTTATACTTTCCTGTTTTGCAGTCACTTTTGAAGATATGGAAGCCTATGAATTGATGCCCGTCGAATTCAATCGGAAAGTAAAAATTCTCTCTGAAAAAGTTTCAATAAATGATTTTAAGACGGAAGTTGAGATTGAAATTTCCTGCGAAGATTTGGCGGGTTTGGAAGCAAGCATCGTCTGCAAGCCTTGTGGCTATGGCCGTTCTTATACGGATATGCTGATTCCAAAAGACTTTGAAATTTTTGAAGACAACGAGAAAATTGACTTTTTCGTTTTATACGAGGGAAAAGAACGCGCTCCCGAGGAAGCATTCTCTATCGCTGGCTATCATCCTTCGGAAATTCATTTTCGCCTTGCTCCGGCAAGCAATGCTTTCACTTTGAGGCTGTCCTATTATAATAGGAACATTATAAAATTAGATGAATGGGGATATGGATTTACTTTGATGAATTACAGATTCGCATCAAAAAAAAGTCAAAAAAATGTGGTCATAAAGTATACTGATAACACGGAGGAATTGGTTCTGACTGAAGTGCTGAACATAAATGATTACGATAATAAAATTTTGTTCTGGAATTCTGATGCGGAAAAGAAATGCGATGTGTTAAGAAACATCAATGCGAACGGAGAAATATATTGGGAATGCGGATTACCTAAAGATACAGCGCAGTTGGAAGTAGTGTTTGAGGATGGTTATATGGAATTGACCTATAATAATCGTTTTTGTTTGGGAGGTTTAAATATATCGGAATATTTGATTGACTGCAGGCTGCTTTTCTTTTTGCCAAAAGAATACTTGGAAATTTTAAGGAATTCATTCTATGCAATTCATGGTTATGATTTTAGGAATCAAAAATGGAAAGATTATTTTTCTAAAATGTATGAAAAAAAAGATTCCAAATATATAATAAATCCAAATTTCTCCGAATCTGATTTCAATGAAACCGAGCGAAAGAACATAGCACTGATAAGGGAGATGGAAAGCATAAAGGAGCCACTTATTTTGTCAGATTATTTAAAGTGATGCTGTTTTCAGTATGAGAATGAAACAAACAAGCAGATAGCGGCGCAGGAATTGATTATGGAGATGATAATTTCGGTAATTGTATTGTGGTTCAAAGTGGTCTGGATTCAAAATTCTATTATATTATTGCTTATATGACAAGAGATAAGCAGAGTCTAAAAGATGGAGATGATGTCTATCCTGGTAAAATAGTTGGATATGTTGGTAATACAGGAAAACAATTTACATCTTGGTATAAAACAAGTGATGGAAAAGATGAACAAAGAAAAACTCAAGAAATTGACGATAATGATAGAAAATATGGTTATGGCGCTCATTTACATTTGCAATTTATAAAAAGTGATAATATAATATCCCCAGTAAATCCAATTAGTTATAACCCAATAAATCATTCTGAAAAATGGAGAGGGTAATATGAAGAAAAAATATCGTTGATTGTATTAGTTTTATGTTTAATTAAGCTGTATGCATATGAGTATATAGTTTCCGTAGATTCCCATCTATATGGAGAAGATTATCCTTTTACTATTTCAGATGCAATTTGTAAAATTCCTAAAAATTCAGTTGTTAGTTTTGATACAGTTCAGTTAGCAACATTCAGTATTGAAGGAGAAAATAATTTTTTAAATACAGACTATTCATATTATATATATGTTACTGCTCATGATGGAATAAAAGGTTATATTTCTTTATTGAATATATTGTAATGCCTAACCGCAACTTGGACTAAAACAGGAAAGCTAATAAGGTGTATAATAACAAAAGGAAGACACCTTATGGGAAAAACAAGAAGAAAGTTCAGCTCGGAAGAGAAGCTGAAAATG
>CATLHF010000033.1 GCA_949948835.1 uncultured Clostridia bacterium
AATTTTTTCTTTTTCTAATACTAAATTTGGCATATAATAGTCGCCTTGTTTTGTGTATTCAATTCCATATTTATTTTCCATTTTCAATTCCTCCATTTATAAAATTTTTTAACCAACTTTTTCTCTTTCTTTTATTCTGATTTCTCCTAAAATTCTATTTTCTTCTTTCTGTGGAAATTGTTTATCATCACTTATTAGTTCCACTAATTTAAAAAGTTGTTCTCCATTTCTATTTACTTCTTCTATTGTAAGATACTTTTTTTGGTAACCTTTTTTAGGCTTGTCCAACTGATTTAATTCATAATAAGAAACTTCGTAGTATTCATTTAATCTGTCCATATATTCTTTTAATTCTTTTTTGTCCATTAACACAGTAGTATTTACTATTCTTTCTTTTTTACCTTGCTCAAATGGTAATGCTATATCAAACATTCCTAAATTCATAAGTTTAGAAATTTGTTCTATATAACTGCTTCTAAACTTTATATTTACTAAGTTATAATAGCCTTTCTTATCTTTTTCAATTACAACATTCTCTATAAATTTTGAAATAAATTCTTGCTTTTCTTCCTTTGTTTTACTTTTCCATTCTGCCATAAGCATATCTTGAAATTTATTAGAACGAATTAGTTTTTCTTTCTCTACATCTCTATCTGCCATTATAGATTGTGGACTAAATGATTGTTTATTTATATCAATAGCTTGTATTCTTTTTTCTTCTAGCATATTTAATTTTTCTTCAATTACTCTATAATCTTCTGAAAAATCTTCTACCTCTACAATTCCTTTTAGATATGCTTCCTTAATTCTATTCTTTTGATTTTGCAAATTAGCTATCTCTTTATCCAGTTTTGCTGTATTTCTCTCTTTCTTATCTGCTAAAACAGGAAAGAAATATTTTTTTACTGTCATATCATATTCAATTAAGTTCATTATTAAAAACATAACTGAATCTTCGACTAAATCCTCTCTTAAATAAGTTTTGCAATCTGAACAATGATAGTACATATACTTTTTCTTTTGCCCACCAGAGCCTTTACATTGCATTATTTTTCCGCATTTAGGACATAGTAGTTTTTGCATAAATATATAAACTCTATCTCTACAAAATGCTCTTTGATTTTTTTCTTTCTGTAGCTGTACATCTTCATACATTGCTCTTGATATAATAGGCTCTACTACATTCATATAGAGAACTGTCTCTTTTTCTTGCTTATTTCTATATTGTTCAAAATCTCCTACATAAATTTTATTATTGATTATTTTAGATACAGTCGCATCTTTCCATTGTTTATTAGTTAGTGTGGGTATTTTTTCTGCATTTAAAATATTTGCTATTGTTTGATAACTTTTGCCTGCTAAATACATATTAAATATTCTTATAACTACATCTTTTGTAGTTTCATCTATTACCATTTTCTTATTTTCTCTTTTGTAACCTAATGGGCAAGTTCCGTGGTACATGTCCTGATTTTATTGCTCCTGTCATTCCAAACTTTGTTCTTTCTGATACTATCTCAATTTCTAGCTGTGAAAGAACTGTTAGCATTCTTACGAAAAATCTTCCATTAGCACTGCTCGTGTTGACATCATCCCTATCACAAATTAGATAGCAATTATGCTTTTCTAACTCTGATATTAGAACTTCTAAATCTCTAACAGACCTTGTAACTCTATCTAATTTATAAGCTACAATATAATTGATTTTACCTGCTTTCATATCTTCTAACATCTGCTGAAAAGCTGGTCTGTTTGCCATATTTTTTGCTGATATTCCTGCATCTTTGTAAACTTTATATATTTTATAATCTTTATATTTACAAAGTGCCTTCAATTTTTCCTCCTGTTCTCCTAAACTAAATCCGTTCCCTTGCTTGATCTTCTGTACTTACACGAATATAAATTCCTGCTACTTTCCTTTCTTCATTCATTTTTACATATCCTCCTCCCAAATCTTATGAATAGAAAGGCAACAAAAAAGTGCCACATAGCATAGTTTTAGCTATTAGCACTTTTCGAGTTTTCATATTTATTATTACTATCTCTTTAATTTTCTTATAAATAACACAAATAAGAACCTCACCCACTTACGCAATCAAAGATTGCTTGTGGGTACCCGAGAACCTTGTTACTCACGTAATAAACCAATATAGTATAATTTTTTAAAAACTCTAAAATGCTTTGCCGTTCTATGTTATGTATTTCCGCTGATATGTTCTTGTAATTTGGATAACGGATACTTTGTACTTAAATCACTTACATAGAAATAATCGTGTTCATTAAAGAATAGATACAAGCTATCTTTAATAATTACTCTATGGGGCTCTACATACGCTAAATTGGTATGCTCAATAATTCTTAGACAACCATTTATTATCTGTGGCTTTTCCTTTCCTTTAAATTTTAAACGGCACGCCCATTCGATTTTAGAGAGTAATTCTTTACTCATATTGATTTCTTGTTTAATTATATGTAACATAATACCACAAAAACCTCCTTTTTTCAATATTTTTGGTCAAAAAAAGACCGTTTCTTTTGAAACGGTTTAAGTTTTTGTGTTCATCAAACTTTTTGATAGTCTTGAAATTAAGTTATATCAAGGCTTCCAAAAAGTTCGACGAAACTTCTTATTGGCTCCTCTTGTTGGACTCGAACCAACGACCTATCGGTTAACAGCCGAGCGCTCTACCAACTGAGCTAAAGAGGAATATAAAACCTGGCGACAACCTATTTTTCCAGCAGGGTAACCCGCAAGTATCTTCGGCACAATAGAGCTTAACTTCTGTGTTCGGTATGGGTACAGGTGTTTCCTCTATGTAATCATCACCAGAAATTTTT
>CATLHF010000034.1 GCA_949948835.1 uncultured Clostridia bacterium
TAACTTCTATGTCATAAATAATATTATCTATATGCTTATCTCCAACCATATATCCTTTACCTTCAATTAGTTCTACCTCATAATCATCTTTTATATTTTTAGTAAGTATTGCAACATCTAAATTATCATTTAACTTTGCTGTTTCATAAATTCTCCTTAATCCAAAAACAGTATAATCAAATTGCTCCCATAATTTTTGATTAATCATTGTATCTCTTTCCACTATATAGTTTTCTCCAATATCCAAATTACCAATTACAGATTCATCAACTCCAAACAAAATTGCTTTTATTTCCATATTTATAGATATTTTCATTGAATATAATCTCCCTTGTATTTTTGAAATAATTATATCAAAATCCTATCCTTTTCACAATAAATTGTAGCAAATCTACTATAATTTATTGATTTTTGGGTTTCTACAAAATTATAAAAAGGCTGTTACTTTTATACATAACAACCTTTTATACTTTATCTGCCTATATATTTATCTTTTCTCTTTGTTTTTGCAATATCTTCTTGCTCTCTTTTCATTTGCTGTTCAATTTTTATAACTTCTTTAACCTTTGGTGTATCTTCTAAAATCCAATTTGCTATTTTTAGATTTTTTCTATATTTATTTAAAATAGTAGTACATTTATCTCTCTTTGCTTTGTATTCTTGTATTAACTTATCGTCTTTACAATTTCTCAGCTTATTTCTATATTTCTGCCTTAAATTAGTAACATTTTCAATATCTTTTTCAGTTTGTGAAATATAACCTTTTACATCTTCTGTTGTTTTTAGTTTTTCGCTTACAATAAGTCTAATCTCATTAGAATATCGTTCCATTTTTCTTACTTCTTGTTTCATTTCTGGAGATAATGGCTGATAATTCTCTCTTTTTGGTAATAGTCCTAATAAATGAAATAGTAATAAAAATAATACATCAATTCCACTCATTTTACTAATGTCTTTGAACTTGCCTTTATATTTATAGACTTTGTATTTTTGCTTTTTCTTTTTATGGTGTATAAATTCCATATATCTATTTTGATAATGATATGGATTGTGTTCAACTTTGTTTGCTATATTCTTTGGCAAATATTGTTCTCCTAAATGATACATCCTTATTGCTTTTTTATCATTTATTGAACGAATCGTTGGATATTTTCTGTTATAATCATCATTGATAATATAACCTTTTTTGAACATTATCTTTTTAAATTGTCCATAATTTATGCACATTTCCATTGTTTCATCAATTGCTTGTCTTATTACATTATATTTTGTTGGCTCTCCTCGTTTTTCTGCAAAATATATACTTCTTGGTGTTTTTCCTGTTGGCTTTTCAATTACTGTTAGTCCATATTCTCTACACAGTTCATCTGATAACTCTCTGAAATGATAATATGCTCCTTTGTTACAATTAAACTTTTTACCTGTAAACATATTAACTGAATTTACTACAAAATGGTTGTGATATGTGCCTGTATTAAAATGTGTAGCAACTACAACTTGATATTCACTCCACATCTTTTCTGCAAGTTTCACTCCAATTTTGTGTGCTAATTCTGGTGATACTTCTCCTGTTTTGAAACTTTGGTATGCGTGATATGCAACATTTCCTGTACATTTATCAAATCTATTTTGAACTAGCGTCATTTCTTCATAAGCTGTTTCTGCTTTACAATTTACACCTGTTACATACATAGTTTTTTCGTTTTTATCAATAGTTTTCTCTTCATTTTCTGCATATTTTAATACTTGTTTTAAATCTGAAAATGTTGTCTTGTCTGGATTTTTTGCATAGCTTATTACTCGAGATATGCTATCTTTAATTGCCCATATTTTCGTTGTTGCCATCCACATCACCATCTTTTTTGTAATTATAAATATCTAAAAAATCACTTTGCATTTTTGTTATTTTATCTTTTATTTCTTCATCACTCATATAAGGAAATTCATTTTTTAGTTCAACAATTCCATTGTAAACTTTACGAAGTTCTTCATCTGGTATTGAACAAATCTCCTTTTGTAATCCTGCTTTTCTTAAATAAGATGATAAATTTAAGTTACTCTTTTTAGCATTTCTTTGTAATTTTTTCTTTTCGTTTTCACTCACTCTAACATTGATTCCTATTGTTCTATTTCTCATAATTTTTCACTTCCTCTTTGATAAATTTTCGTTCTATTTTTTTATAAAATTTTTCTAAAAGTTTTTAATTTTTTATTCAATTTCAAATCTATTTTTCTAATTCTTTCGTTTCATAAGGTAGGGGTTATAGGGGAAGATTTTTCCCCTTTCAACGCAAGTTGTCGGTTTTGTGGCAATACAAAACCTATGCTCGCTACACTTATAGACATTAAATTTGTCAATACATTTGACTGTTTGCTCCTACCAGTAATTTCTTATACATATATTAGTTCATTTAATATAATTTCTTCCGCTGTATTTTTAAAATTATTCATCATACTCACCCAATAAAGTTGGTCTGTATTTTTCATTTCTTCTGTTAGATTATTTTGCTGTTTTAGTTGTTCGATTATAATGTCAATTCTCTTTTCTGCTGTTTCTTGAATCTCTTTTAAATGTTTGTTTAAAGTTCCTTTTGTAAACATTATCATATATTCTGCGTTCTTGTTTTCTTTTAAAAATCTTAATCTCATTCTTCCATATTTGTTTAGCACAATTTTTTCTTTTTCTAATACTAAATTTGGCATATAATAGTCGCCTTGTTTTGTGTATTCAATTCCATATTTATTTTCCATTTTCAATTCCTCCATTTATAAAATTTTTTAACCAACTTTTTCTCTT